>JAVBUZ010000013.1:0-3624 GCA_031554725.1 Lachnospiraceae bacterium
AAGGTGGAAATGTAACCGTGCGTGCACCTTATTATGTCTCAGCAAACCAGGTGGAGCGCTTTGTTGAGTCTAAGAAAAACTGGATATATCTTAGGCATAAGGACGTGCAAAAAAGAGTTTCTATACTTGTTCCTCTTACACCAGAAGAGGAAAAGCAGGCGGCCTTTTTAGAAAAGCAATTTCGTAAGGCCGCCAAAGCATACATTCCTAGCAGAGTTGCTTATTTTCATACCTTCACAAATGGAAGCTATACATCCATTAGCATACGTGATCAAAAGAGTCGCTGGGGAAGCTGCTCTTCTCGAGGCTCACTATCCTTTAACTACCGACTAATGCTGGCACCACCTTCTGTTTTAGACTATGTGGTGGTTCATGAGCTATGTCACCTTACGCATATGAATCATTCTAAGGACTTTTGGTCCATGGTAGAAACAGTTCTTCCAAATTACAAAGAATCAAAAAAATGGTTAAAAAATCATGGTCAGGAACTAACCATTGCTGAATATCTAAAAAAGGCAACTTCAGAATAAATGAAGTTGCCTTTCCATTTAAGGATTAAACACAGGTATATCCACCATCCACTGGCAAGATGACTCCTGTTACATAAGCAGATTCGTCGGATGCCAAGAAGATCGCTGCAGCGTTTAGTTCTCCCTCTTTACCATATCTCGCAAGAGGAACCGTCTGTTTCATATATGCCTGAAAATCAGGAGTATTCAAGGTATCAATGGTAAGCTCTGTTGCAAAATACCCTGGACAAATACAGTTACAGTTGATTCCATATTTTGCCCATTCTGCCGCCGTTGCTCTTGTAAAGTTAACTACTGCACCTTTTGCCGCGTGATATGCTGCCGAAGGAATTTCAGTATTTCCCACAATACCATACATAGACGCAATATTAATGATTCGACCATAATTATTTTTTATCATTACTTTTCCAAATTCTCTTGTAGTCAAAAACACACCATTTAAGTCTACGGCTAAATCTCCGTTCCAATCCTCTAAGGTTGTATTTTCAAGAGGTATTGTTGCGCCCTTTCCTGCATTGTTAATTAGAATATCTACTTTACCATATTCCCGTTCTACTTCTAAGGCAGCGTTTGCAACGGATTCCACACTCGTAACATCACAAGCCACTGGTAAGCACTTCACTCCCATTGCCTCTATTTCAAGCTTTACTTCTTCAAGTTTATTTACTCTTCTTGCTAAGATAGCAAGATCCGCTCCTTGAGCTGCAAGTCCTTTTGCCATCTGCATACCTAAACCAGAAGAAGCACCGGTTACTACCGCTACACGACCCTTTAAATTAAACATATGACTTTACCCCGTTTTCTATTTTTTAGCGATTCTCATTTACATAAATTTGGGCACGACTTTGAATAATATTTGCCACATCGGCGGCTGACTTTTGTCCTTCAAAGAATGCCGCCGCTTCATCATTTATTATATCCATTAAGCTTTGGTTATAAAAATATACTTGATCTAAAGAAGAAATATATTCATAAATTGCATCAATTTCTTCCTGTGACATAGGATCAAGTGGAATTTCTTCATCCATTCCCATCCAACGAGTATAATCGTAATAAACTTTTTCCCCATTTTCATCTTCATAGTATGGTCTTTCCATAGTTTTTGCTGCTTGTTCTTTCCATACTGATTTCATCACGGGCATACAGTAAACTGACTTTTGATACTCTTCGGTTAGATAATAGCGCATAAAGTCCCATGCACCATCTTTGTTTTTAGATTTTGCTGCAATTGCATACTGCTGGTTTGGACAAATAGAAGCTCCCTTACCTGAAGCAGTTGGGAAGCCAATAAAAGTAACTGGTTCTCCAAAGGTTCCATGAATGGTATACACAAAATCACTTATTGAGTAGAGTGTGGTTTGAGATAATACTGCACTTCCATCTCTGTATTGTGTATAATACTTCATCCAATCATAATCATCTTCGTATCGAATTTCTTTTGGAAACTCTTTTATAAATTCTAACAGCTCTATAAATCCTTCCGAATTAAAATTACACTTTCCAGTTTCAACATTTATGAATTGAGCACTGGACATAGAAAATGCATTCCACATAATGCTATCTCTTGTTGCATCGCCAAAGGCAGTCGTACCCTCTGGCTTGGTTGCCATAAGTGCTCTTAAATCTGCAAGTGTCCAGCCTGGCTCTGTTCCTACATCTGAAGTCTTACCCATAACGGTCCATACATAAAAGCTTGGAACAATACGATAAAGCTTTCCATTGTTCGAATAAGCCGCAAATATATTTTCAAAGTAATCTTCTCTATTTAGCTCTGGATCATTTTCAATCAATTCATAAACATCAGCAAATAACCCCTTAGCGATATAGCTATCTACTGGTAAATCTTCGCTAAGCGCCATAATATCAGGAACATTTCCTGCTAGAATATCATTATTTAATCTAGTATATCCTGCTAAATAATCATCACTTGTACTGTACTGTGAGTAATCTGTTACTGTAATACGATATTTATCATTGGTCTTATTATAATCAATGATTCTATTACGCATATCATAATCTATATAGTAAGCAGCAACTGTAATGATTTCTTTATCTGGAATATCCTTAGGGTCTACATACGTAAAAATACCTACCTGCATTCTATAATCCGAATTATAATAAATCCCCATAAACTGTGTTTCGTTTATTTCAATAACCTGATTAAATCCATTTGAACTCATATCTGAATTTATATAGTTTAGGAGCATTTTAGGTTCTGCATCTCCCATATTGTAACCGTATATACCTGAGTTATTTGATAGAAGCAGATCATAGTATTTACTAGGCATATTCGAATAGTTAAAAAGCTGACTTGGATAGTCTTCTTCTTTTATTACCTTACCCGTTGTTATATCAATTGTAAGTAGACTTTGTTTGGTATAATTTTCATCCCATTTTGTACAAAAAAGATCCCCATTTCTATTTTGGAAAGGACTACTTGCTCTCTCTAGAGCCTCTGTTGGAAGGGAGCTTAGCTTTTCGCCATTTTCATTGTATACATCCATAGATTTCATGGATGTTACTAAAACCGTATTATCCTTTAACAACATTAAGCTATTAATATAGAAATAATCCTCTGGAGATAAATTCTCTGGCATTAGATTAATTCTCCACTTTTCAGTACCATCTAAATCGTAGTTAACTAATTCTATTGAGCGTTCATTCATTCCATAGGCATCAACTTCCCCATAATAATAGGTTTCCATAATTGCATATATTCCATCAGAATAAATCTTTGTATAGCCAATTGATACTTCCTTCTTCGTCTCTTCTCCTGCCACTCTAGCTGTTTGCAGAAGAATGGTTTCTTTTCTATCGCCCCCTGCAAATGCTTGAGATACCATTTTGGTGATAGACTCAGACGATCCATCCTCTGACCAGTTATAAGAATTCGTAATAGCATATATTCTATCTCCCACTACATCTATGCTTGAAATATAGTCATTCTCTGTCAAGCCAAAATCAATATCTTCTGTTTTATATACGCCTTTCTTCGCCTCTTGGCTGTTTATCGCACTTGAACCACCCTGCGTGTCTTTTCCACACGCACTCAAGCCAACTAGCATTACACTCACTAAGAGTAATGAAATAACTC
>JAVBUZ010000217.1:0-7142 GCA_031554725.1 Lachnospiraceae bacterium
AGCTTCTTGGTGTATGGTTAGGGCATAATGATGAAATGGTTTCTATTCCACTGTTTAACTTAAGTATATGGGAACAGGTGCTACCATTGTTTCTTACAATTACAATCCTTGGTATTATAGAAGATATTATCAGACTCGCAATTAGATTTTACACGGTTAGCTTTATGTTTATTAATATTATTATATCTTCAATCAGCGTGATTCTAAGCATTTACTTATTTAAGGGCTTTGATCTTTGGAATAAAAATTTTGTGGTCAGCATTTCGAATATAACTGGAAAAATCTTTACTTCAGAGTTTGATTTATTAACCTATTGGCCAGAAGCGGGACCGTCAGGAATATCTATTGAAGGAATCATTCTTACAATTATTATTTTAGCTTATATTATAGAAATAGGAACAACCATTTATCGTACACTTAAATATGTGGCTACAAAAAGTGAATAGGAAGAGGGAAGATAATATGAAAGACTTTATAATGGGCGTTGATATATCCTCTTACCCAGAGATGATGGATAAGGGATTCAAGTATTATGATTTTTCAGGCCAAGAGGTGAATATAATAGATTTTGCTGTGGAAAGTGGAGTAAATTATGGACGTCTTAGAATTTGGAATCAGCCAGAGCTGGTAAAAGAGGCAAATGGCTATTGTAGCTTAGAGTATACGAGAAGAATGGCTTATGAAATCAAAAAAAGAGGGATGGGATTACTACTTGATTTTCATTATTCGGATTGGTGGGCAGACCCAGGACAACAAAATAAGCCCAAAGCTTGGGAAGGGCTTTCTATGAGTGAGCTAACGGAAGCCGTTTATCAGTATACACGTACCGTATTACAGAAACTAAATGACGATGGAAATTATCCTGATATGGTTCAGGTGGGAAATGAAATTCGCTGCGGTATGATTTGGCCTGAGGGCGATACCAAAGACTGGGGAAAGCTAGCAAGGCTTATTAATGCTGGTATTCGCGCAGTAAGAGATACACAGGGAAAAAGGGATACCAAGGTAATGCTTCATTTGGATCAAGGAGGCAAGTATTACTATTATAAAAACTGGTTTGACCATGTTATGAAGGAAGGCGTTTGGGACTTTGATATTATTGGTTTATCTTATTATCCATTTTGGCATGGAACCTACTATGATTTGAAAAACACCATGGAAGAGCTTGTAAAGCGTTATAAAAAGCCACTTATTCTTGCAGAAATAGCCTATGCATATCAAACCAAGGAGGATGGATTTTTTAAAAAAGACCAAGAAAAGGTAGGTGGTTTTCCTGCTACGCCACAGAATCAGAGAACAGCACTAGAACTAATCATGAATATTACTGCTGGCGTTTCGAAGGGAAAAGGCCTAGGTGTATTCTACTGGGAACCCTTTGATAGGGCCGAGCCAGGAAAGGGCTGTTGGGGAACCTGCATGGGTATCGTAGACGAGGATGGAAGACCAACAGAGGGCTTCCGTGCACTTTCCTTTAATGCTGCAAACATGAAGAATGATGAAATCATAAAAACATATGGTCCTGAAATGATTAAAGTAAAAAATATAGAAGAAATAAAGGATAAGCTTCCTTCAAAAATCAAGGCACTTTGCTGGGATGGAACATTAACAGAATGTGAGGTGCAGTGGAGCTTAGAAGACTTGACGACAGATAGTCAGATGACAGTGTGCGGCAAACTACAAGCTACAGGTGTGGGAGTGACCTTACAGGTTATTGTAACAGGAGATAATGAGGAAAGAAATCTACTTCCAGAAAACGCAGATTTCCCACTTGCTATAAAAAAGAAAGAGGGAGAGGTTCTTACTGAGATTAGAAAGGATGAGGAAAGCTTCTTTTACTTTGAAGCAGACGAAAACTTTTTCCTAGAACTTACTTCGGGCTGTGAGTTAGAGCCAGGGGAGTATACCTTTGAAGTAGAGTATATGGGTACAAATACAACAGGCGTCGAGGTAACGTTATTTGCAAAAGGAGCACATGCAAAAGGTGAGAAGGCAATTTACCCTTCAGACAATGAATGGGTATTGCATGAGCTAAAGTTTGAAGTTCTACAAAAGGAAGAGCTTGTGCTAGGTATCGAAATTAAGGCACCAGCAATCTACGGAAAGATTAGAAGACCGAGACTTAAATAGCTATAAATAAGGCAGTGCGCAAATTAAAACTTGCGCACTTGTTTTTTTGCAATAGAGACATTATGAAGAAAGTGTGGTATACTATGCGTGCATTTATTGTACATAAAAATTAATGATATAGAAGGAAAAAGTAATGTTTACAATCGATATAAATAAATTACAATACGAATACGATACACTTGCCATAGCAAAGGCATTCTATCCAGAGGAACTCATTAAAATCTTAACTCCACAAACCTTAGAAGAAAAAAGAGGTGAATTGGAAGAGAAGGTAAAAATAAAGGTTTGCTTTGGAACGGAGGGTGTAGATATTAGCCTAAAAGATGCTGCCTATCACTGGAGCATAAAGGAAGATGTGGAAGTGCAGGATAAAAAGGCATATAAGGATGGGTATAAAAGCTTTTTGTATACGTCACTAAAAACATATACAGGAAAGGATTTGCCATGGGGAAACTTAACAGGAATCCGTCCTACAAAGATTGCCATGGGTATGCTAGAGGAAGGTAAAAGTGAAGAAGAAATTCGAGAATTTCTAAAACAAACTCATTTTGTAAGCGAAGAAAAAACAGATTTAAGTATTGATATAGCCCAAAGAGAAAAACAGATTTTATCTTACATAAATTATGAAAAAGGATATAGCCTTTATATTGGAATTCCTTTTTGCCCAACTACATGCTTATATTGTTCTTTTACGTCTTATCCAGTGTGCGCTTATAAAAACCAAGTGGAAGAATATATTGATTGCCTGATAAAGGAAATGCAGTTTGTATCTGAGGCTTATAAGGACAAAATACTAGATAGTATATACATTGGTGGAGGAACACCAACCACCCTTGAAGCACATCAGTTAGATCGAATGATAACTGCTCTCAAACAATATTTTGACTTTTCTACGGTGCAAGAGTTTACGGTAGAGGCTGGAAGAGCGGATAGTATTACAAGAGAAAAGCTAGAAGTGTTACATAAGCATAAGGTAGATAGAATCAGTATTAATCCCCAGACTATGAAGGAAGAAACCTTAAAAATTATTGGTAGAAGACATACCGTAGATCAAGTACGAGAGGCATTCAAGTTAGCTAAAGAAATTGGATTTACAAATATTAACATGGATATTATTTTAGGCCTTCCGGGGGAGACCAACGAGGATGTAGAAAACACCATAACAGAAATTGTGGCGATGAGGCCGGATAGTCTAACGGTACATTCCTTGGCAATAAAGAGAGCTTCAAAACTAAGCAAATGGATAATAGAAAAGGGCATTGAAACCTTAAACAATACAGATGGAGCTATGAGTATAGTTGCGGAGGGTGTAAAGAGGCTAGGAATGAAGCCTTATTATTTATATCGTCAGAAAAATATGTCGGGAAATTTTGAAAATGTAGGTTATGCCACAGAGGGCAATTTTGGAATCTATAATATTCTTATTATGGAGGAAAAACAGACAATTGTAGCCCTTGGAGCGGGTAGTATAACCAAGGTGGTTTTCCCAGACGGACGCATTGAAAGATGCGATAATGTAAAAGATGTAGGATTATATATTAAAAAAATAGATGAAATGATTGAAAGAAAACGTACTCTCTTATAATTAAACTTGAAAAGAACGTTAAATAAGTGTAAAATCGTGTAAGGAAATTTATGTGAGGAAAGAAGAGGAAGACATGGCACTGAGTAAAAAACCAGTTACTGGAATGAAAGATATTTTACCAGCAGAAATGCAGATTCGAGATTATGTTATGGGAGTTATAAAGGAAACCTATGGCAAGTTTGGATTCACTGGTGTAGAAACCCCTTGTGTAGAAAATATTGCAAACTTAAGCAATAAGCAGGGCGGTGAAAATGAAAAGCTAATCTTTAAAATATTAAAAAGAGGCGAGAAGCTTAAGTTAGAAGAAGCTAAGGATGAAAGTGATTTAGTAGACGGTGGACTTCGCTATGATCTTACCGTTCCGCTAGTTCGTTTCTATTCAAATAATGCGGCACAGCTACCAACTCCGTTTAAGGCACTACAAATGGGAAATGTTTGGAGAGCTGATAGACCACAAAGAGGGCGATATCGCCAGTTTATGCAGTGTGATATAGATATTCTTGGTGAGGCATCTAATTTAGCGGAAATCGAGCTTATCTTAGCAACCACTACAACCTTAACCAACCTGGAATTTAAAAACTTCCAGATTCGCATTAACGATAGAAGAATCCTAAAGGCTATGGCAGCATACGCTGGTTTTGAAGAAGCATCCTACGATGAAGTTTTCATTACTTTGGATAAAATGGATAAAATCGGTCTTGATGGTGTTAAAAGTGAGCTATTAGAGGCAGGCTTTGATGCAGAGGCTTGTAATAAATATATGGAACTATTTGTAGCCTTAGAAAATAATGCGGATGCAGTAGCCTTCCTAACGGACAAGCTTTCTTCTTACCTAGATGCTGAGATTATGGAATCCTTTAAGGAAATTATAGATAGCGTGCTTGCAACCAAAGCAGATACCTTTGATTTGATATTTGATCCAACACTTGTACGCGGAATGTCTTACTACACAGGAACTATTTTTGAAATTGCCATGCCAGAGCTTGGTATTAGCTGCGGTGGCGGTGGAAGATATGACAAGATGGTAGGAAACTTTACTGGAAATGATGTTCCAGCATGTGGCTTCTCTATTGGGTTTGAAAGAATTATTCTTCTTTTAATGGAAAAAGGCTTCCAGATACCACAGCAACCTAAAAAAGTTGCTTATCTGATTGAAAAGGGTGTAGCAGGAGAAGAGCTATGTAAAATCATTGCTGATGCACAAAAAGAGCGTGAAACCGGCAAAAAGATTTTAGTAGTTCGCATGAACAAAAATAAGAAATTCCAAAAGGAACAATTGATACAAGAGGGGTATGAGGAATTCTGTGAATTTTTCAAGAACCCATTAAAATAAGGAGGCTCATCATGGCAGAAACAATGAAAGGTTTAAAGCGCACCTCTAGATGCGGCGAGCTTACAGTAGCAAACGTAGGACAGACCGTCACCGTTATGGGGTGGGTACAAAAACAGAGAAATAAAGGCGGTATAATTTTTGTAGATATGAGAGACCGTGCAGGTCTATTACAGGTTATCTTTGAAGAGAGTGACTGCGGAGCAGAAAGCTTTGCGAAAGCAGAAAAGCTTAGAAGCGAGTTTGTTGTTGCGGTAGTAGGTAAAGTGGAAAAAAGATCTGGTGCTGTTAATGAAAACCTATCAACAGGTGAAATTGAGGTTCGTGCAACAGAGGTTAGAATTTTATCAGAAGCAGAAACACCACCATTTCCAATTGAAGCAGACTCTAAAACAAAAGAAGAGTTACGTTTAAAATATCGTTACTTAGATTTAAGAAGACCTGATGTTCAAAATAACTTAATTCTAAGAAGTAAGATTACAACCACAGCTCGTACCTTTATGGATGCAGAGGGCTTTGTTGAAATTGAAACACCAATGCTAAATAAATCCACTCCAGAAGGAGCAAGAGATTACTTGGTACCTAGCCGCGTGCATCCAGGAACCTTTTATGCACTTCCTCAGTCACCTCAGATTTTTAAGCAGCTTTTGATGTGTTCTGGATATGATAGATATTTTCAGGTAGCAAAATGCTTCCGTGATGAAGACTTAAGAGCTGACAGACAGCCAGAATTTACCCAGCTTGACTTAGAAATGTCTTTTGTAGACGTTGAGGATGTTATTGACGTAACAGAAAGAATGGTTAAAACAATATGTAAGGATGCGATTGGTCTTGATGTAGGGTTACCAATTCAGCGTATGACTTGGGCAGAGGCAATGAATCGATATGGTTCCGATAAGCCAGATACCCGTTTTGGAATGGAACTTACCGATGTATCTAAAGTAGTAGCAGGCTGTGGCTTCGGCGTATTTACAGCGGCTTTAGAAGCAGGAGGCTCTGTTCGCGGTATTAATGTAAAAGGACAGGCTGAAATGCCAAGAAAGAAAATTGATGCCTTGATTGAATTTGCCAAAGGCTACGGTGCCAAAGGGCTAGCTTATATGTCTATCATGCCAGATGGTACCTATAAATCTTCTTTTGCCAAATTTATGACAGAAGAGGAACTAAAAGCACTTGCAGAAGCAATGAATGGCGAGGTAGGCGACTTACTTTTATTTGCTGCTGATAAGACAGCCTTAGTATGGAGCGTACTTGGTGCTCTTCGTATTGAAATTGCAAAGCAGCTTGAAATGATTGATAATGACAAATTCAACTTCTTATGGGTAACAGAGTTCCCTCTTCTGGAGTGGGATGAAGATGCGAACCGTTTTGTTGCAATGCATCACCCATTTACCATGCCTATGGATGAAGATTTACACCTATTAGATACAGATCCAGGCAAGGTACGTGCAAAAGCATATGACATTGTATTAAATGGTGTAGAGCTTGGTGGCGGTAGCGTTCGTATTTTCCAGTCTGACGTTCAGGAGAAAATGTTTGAAGTGTTGGGCTTTACCAAGGAAGATGCTTATGAAAGATTTGGTTTCCTTTTAAATGCCTTTAAATATGGTGTACCACCTCACGCGGGCCTTGCAATTGGACTAGATCGTTTTGTAATGCTTTTAGTAAAAGCAGATAATATTCGTGAAGTCATTGCTTTCCCTAAGGTAAAGGATGCATCTTGTCTAATGACAGAGGCGCCTGGTGTAGTAGATGATATTCAGTTAAAGGATTTACAAATCGCACTTGACTTACAGGAAGTAAACGAATGATAAAATTATACACTATGTCAGTGGAACCTCTTATGGACAATGAGCTGTTTGAGCTTGCACAAACAAAGGTGGATGCCTCTCGCCAAAAAAAGGTGGAGGAGAAAAAGAATTTTAAGGATAAATGTTTAAGTCTCGGTGCTGGTCTTTTGCTACAATATGCTCTTTCTAAGGATATGGAAGATGACCAGATAATTTACCAGAAACTGGATATTAAAAAAGTATTGGAGGGACTTAAGTCCCTCCTTTCCCTTACCTACAGATATGGTGAAAGTGGCAAGCCCTATCTAGT
>JAVBUZ010000236.1:0-12152 GCA_031554725.1 Lachnospiraceae bacterium
ACCAACAGGTGGGTATAGTATTTCCATCATTTCCTTTGTAAATAAAACTCCTCCGGGATAATCATCATTTATACCGAAATACCGAGCTTCGCCATTTTCTTTATTTTTTATAACAAAATGGCTATTAGGATAGCCAGGGCAAATCCATTTATCCTCTGTCATATACATTCCGCCTGCCAAAAGTATATTATCAGGGTCATTTGAAGCAAATTCGTAATTAAATTGATAAACATCAAAGACATCCCCATTTTCAAGGTTATATGTATAAACCCATTCTATACTTTCAATACGAAAATCAGTATATTCATAGTCTGAATGCCAATTGCGAGAACGTGAAAGAAAGCGAGTAGCCTCTTGATAAGCACAAAGCAAAACATTTTGAGGTATATCAGTAATATCAGCCGTAAATTTATGGGCAATAAGTGGAAGGTAATTTTTGGAGTCATACTCTTCTATCTCACCCCAAGAGATTTCTTTTTCATCATCTGCTAAGGCTGGTAAGGTATTTACTTCTTCAGCAATAGTTTCTTCTGGAACAATATCATCCTCACTGCTTATGGTCTTCGAATTATATTTATATGAAAGCACGCAAATCAGTAATAGTAAAAGTAATAAAATAATAGCCTCTAATAGTTGTTTTTTACCTATTTTTTCTGTAAGTTTCATATGTTTCCCCCTTGTTTTTATTTCACGTTAAAGAGATCTTGCTAACCCGCCGTTGGATAATAAAAAGTAATGGCTACTATCTTGTTATCCTTTACAAATAAGCCTAGATATTCTGGAAAATCATCAGCTATGCCGTTGTCCTTGTCAATAATTATGATTTCATCATAATTACTTACTAGATACTCATTTGGATAAGTTCCAAAATTAAAAAATGTCATATCATAAGAAGGTGATATTTTCTCAATAAACATATCTGGATACATGTTCAGGACTTCATCTGTTGTCATTCCAACCTTTATACCACAAGCTAATTCATATTCGTCACTAACAATAGAAAAGTTAAAAGCGTCCTGATGTATTATGCTTGGAAGATTTTCTTCCGTTTGTTCTAAAAAATAATACTCTATACCATTCTTTTGTATGATATGCCATACTCCAAACATAAGGCCAGATGCAGTTCCTACTTGAGAATCAACAAGTGTCCCACCAGAGCTTATTACTTCATCATAGGATTCAATTAAAGGTGCAGGGGTAACTATAAGCTGTTCTTCTGGTATAGAAATAACTGTTCGTGCTTTTGTTTTAGAAGAATCCGTTATTCCATCGCCGATTTGAACCTTCATTTCCAAAACTTGCCTTTGCTCTCTGCCTTGCAAATCAAAGTAAGTCAAAATATATTGGAACAAGTATTTGCCATTTGGCAAAGTAAAGTCATAACTAATTGGGTTATAATAAATATCCTTCTCATAGCTTTCTGGAAGGACTCCATTTACAATGGTGGATTCGATGCATTCTCTAGTTTCTTCGTTAACTGCAAAAAAATATAGAGGAAGCCATTCGCCTTCCTTATACCAGGAATACCAATCCTTATCTTCTATCCAAGCAATTTTTGCATAGGTTCTTATGTTCTCACCAGGTTGATAGCTGTCCTTATCACTATAAACAGAAAAAATCATGCTATCTTCTAAGGTACATGCGTCCTCTAAACTATTTGTTTTATCCTTTGTAACTACCAATGTGTCTAAGCCTAAGGCAATTTGGGGTGTAGTTTTACACTCTTTATCAAGATAATAGGTAAATTTGCTTTGAATCTCATATTTACCATCAGGAAGCTGTAAGCCCTCTTTTTTATTTAAACCTATTTCTGGGAGGTAGGCCTGGTCTAGCTGTGGTATATGCATTGCCATAAGATAATCGTAAGTATTACAAATAGACATGTCTTGAGCTATAGCTTGACCAGCCTCACACTCATACACCCATTCATTTCCACTGGGAAGAATATGCGCAGAAAATCCATTATCACCTGTTATAATGGCAGCAAATGCACTTTCCGTTTTATAGTAAACTGTTTGAGACAAATGATTTATTACCTCTATAGAATATAAAATATCTTCTCCGTCTATATAGGATGCTTTATCAAAGGTGGTATTTACACTTATTACATTTGCTTCTTTTTTCATAAATAACAAAGCAATTATAACCGTACAAAAAATAGAAACTATCAAAATACCAACATAAATTCTTTTTTTCATATGTTCCCCCACTTTCCCCCGACAAGCTTACCTTGCATATGTAATCCAAGCAATATCCTCTACTGTTAATGGAACAAAATCTTTCATATTATCTGTAATAACATGAACCTGATCTACGAAAGAATATGCGTCATCATAAAGCTTTTTCATTTCTTCATTTTGTTCCACATAATTCATATCACGTGGTAAAGAAAGAACTAGCGCGCATTCAATGTTATCACTTTCTTTATATATTCCCAAAACACTTTCCATCTTTTCGTACACTTCATATTGTTTTGAATCTGAAAAAGTAATCCCATTAATATAGCTCAAGCTAAACAAAACACCGCCAGCGCTTTCCTGGGCATTCTCTTTTTCACAGAACAACATAGTATTTCCTTCTATGGATGTTACGATTTTGCCGCTCCATTCTAGTGGAAGAATAACTTCTAACCCATTGTCAAAGTATAAGTTTGTTTCCGTTTCCGCATTATCTATTACAGAATGCTTCCAATAACCAGTACCTCCAACACTCTCAGGAACTGAATCAGTTTTTTCTTTACTACATGCTGTTAACATTACAAATAGTCCTAATATACAAATGCTTATTTTCTTCATTTTGTTCCCCCTTTATAGAATAAGACTACAGATATAAATATTATAACTGATAAATAATAAAAACAAAACAGAAAGTATTCAGAGCGATTATTTTGTAACTAAATCCATACAATCCACATAGCTATTGCCAATCTTAAAAGCATAAAAACTGCAATGTTCTAAACTTATATCCTCATCCCTATATGAACTAGTATTGTCATCCATAAAATAAGAAGGTAAAAACAAATCATCCATATATAAAGCGTCTTGATTCATATTTTCAAGGTAAACATAAATGATGGTATTTAGATTTTCTATGACAAGTGCATATTCAAAACGGTCATTCCAGCTAGCAAGAGCAACATAGGCGTTGCTACAAAAATGTTCTTCATCAATGCTTAGCGTATTGGTTTGATTATTATAAAATAGCTCTATAGAATTTAGCCTCTCAAGCTCTTTGGAAAACTGTTCTGGTGAGTATTCCTTTTTCAAATATATTTGGCATATAGGGGCAAATATCTCGTCCTGCATTTGATAATAAAACTCATCTGATAGGCTTTCAATATCTTCATCTGGAAATACCACAAGAGGACTATGAATACCTTCCATTGCTGACTGACTATATTTTCCGCTTCCTTTAAGAGTGGTAGTTATTCCGTAAACCAGATTATGAACTAAGAAGATACTACATAAAATAAGCCCTAAAAGCAAAATACTAATTATAAGTCTCAATCTTTTATGATGATTTCGATATTTTCTTAAATAATCAAGCTGTTTATCCTCTTGGCTAAAATCATTAGCTAAGTCCTCTTCCATCAGCAAAGCTAGTTGCATACATTCTTCACAATGTTCTAAATGTACTGCTACTGCACTAGCAACCTCTTCATCAAGAACACCATCAACATAAAGAGGCAGAAGCTCTTTTACTATTTTACAGTTTATTTCAATCATACTTTTCCTCCTTTAATATGATACGAGCTCTATGATAGGTAACTCTTGCCCAAGATTCAGATTTGCCAAATATTTCACCAATATCACGAAAAGATAGATATCCTGACAAACGCATTAATACCACCTCACTCATTTGTTCGTCTAATAATCGAATATTTTGATATAACTGAATTATCTCATCCTGTAAGATGTAGGCATCCTCTAAGGACTGCGTCTGTAGGGATAAAATGTTCTCCTCAATAGGCACTTTGACAATTTTCTTTTCCTTCCGTAGATATTGTAGCCAAACATTCTTGGCAATTTGACACATCCAGGTATATAGCTTACATTCACCACGAAAGGTAGGTAGACTCTTTAATACTTGAAAAAAGGTTTCTTGTGTTAACTCCTCTGCCAATAGTTCATTTCGACAAATAGAAAGAAGATACAAGTAAATAGAATTAAAATATTGCTGGAATATTTGTTCAAATTCCATGTTTGATTCATTCATGTTCCTATACCCCTTTCTATTTGTTATATACTATTTGTTGCTAAAAATAAGAAAACGTTACAAAAAAAGTGCCACAAAATGACACTTTTTAATATTTAATTATTTAATTGTAAAGTGATAGGCCGCTAATTGTGCACGAGAACTAAAATCCTCTGTTTGAATAAGCTTAGTTACCTCTTCTTTTGTATAAAAGCCTGGTATAATGTCTTCGTTATCCGAGGAATGGTCTGAAAGCTCTCCTTCCACTTCTACATAAGCGATGTAAGTCTTTAGGTCGGAAATGGCTACAGCAGAATATGAAGGTGGTAAAACAGTAAGTATCTCTTTTACCTTTAAGCCCGTTTCTTCATAAAGCTCCCTTTGAATACATTCTTCAATCGTTTCGCCCTCTTCTATCATTCCGGCGCATAAATTATAGATACGTTTGTTAACACCCATGCGAAACTCATGAAGTAAAAGCAATTTTCCTTCCTTTGTTGCGATAATAGAAACACCGCTAGGGACTTTTCCAATATCATCTGCATCGGCTATTTCTTTGCGGCTGACTATTTCATACTTTTTTTCTTTGCCTGCTTTGTTTATATAAGTGAGCTCATAATTCTTTAAATAAGCTCCATCCTTCACTTTTTCAATTCCTATAAATTTCATGAATTTAACTGCTCCTTAAAAGGCTTATTAATTTTTTTCCTTGTGATTTCTACTAATCCTAAAGGGGTTATATCAATAACATTGGTTCGCACGGAATCGGCTTTTACTAGATGACGTAGGTGACTTAAAAGCTGATTTTGTGAGTCCTCACCCTCTGTGCTTATAAAATCAACAATTATAATTCCTGACAAATTACGTAGTCTAAGCTGTAAGGCAATTTCCTCGGCAGCCTCTAAATTTATTTTCTGAAAGGTTTCGAGTACACTACCCTTTTTGGCATCGTATTTACCTGTATTTACGTCAATAACGGTTAAGGCCTCTGTTGGTTCTATCACAAGATATCCACCGGATTTGAGCCATATATGCTTGTTTAGGGCGGTATCAAGCTTGCTCTCTATACTGTAAAGCTTGCTAAGAGATAAGGTATCATCCTGATATAGCCTAAGAGGGGGTGATTCCAAGCCAACCGTTTCTTGTAAATGTAGCTTTATTTCTTCATAAAGCTGGGGAATATCGGTAACAATTTCCTCATATTCCTCCTTATAAAAAGCATGAAGATCAGCTAAATAGGAAGGGGGTGACTTTTTTAAGCAAGAATAGCAGGTTCTATGCATAGCTACTGCCATTAACTGTTCATACTGAGCTTCTAAACGTGCCCATTCTTCAAGTAATGGAGCAAAGTCGGTTAAATTACCTGTATGGGTACGCACTACCATCCCATAGGGAATATCATGCTTGGTTTCAACCTGAGGAATACAGGTTTTGTTATCTTTTATAAGATTATGTGTCAATAGTTCGTTTGTTATCATTTTTTTTGAATTTTTATTTATTTTACTGGAGATTCCCAACTTTTGAGTTCCCGTAGAAAGTACAACATAATGACCGGAAAGAGATATTTTTGTGGTAACAGCAGGTTGCTTTGTTTTCATGGCATCTCTGCTTACCTGAACTAGTAGCTCATCTCCGACCTTTAAGGTTCCATCAAAGGATGGCCTGTTAGTGATAATAGCGTTATTTAAGTCTGAAAGGGAAAGAAAACAAAGAACTCCCTTTGTGATTTCCACAAAGGCCGCCTCTATATTTTTTACAATATTTTGAACCTTCCCAATATAGATATTTCCAACTAAGGAATCGCTCTCCATTTTGCTTGCATTTGCTGCTAATAGTCTTTGATTATCCAGCAATAAGGTTAAGATATGATTTTCTCTTTTTACTACCAATAATTTACCCTTTGACATTCTTTGGTACCATACCTTTCAAATATTAATTTATATTTCTTCTCCAATGGCATCTAACGGAACCAAATTAGGCTCGGCAGCTGTTCCAACGTTAAGGTATGTGTCCTGTCTAGTGATAATATATGCATTTTCTGTGAGTTCTTCTCCATTTTGTTTCATAAAGGTATCGACAACCATGGATGGTTTAATATTTCCAGCACTACTTGCATCTACTAACATATGAATACTATCTTCACAAATATCTAATTGAAAAATGCCTGGTTTCAAATCCATTTCTAAGGTGCTCTTTTTTGTTTCTTTGGTCACTAAAATTTGATCTAAAGCATAGAAATCTTTTAGTTTGTTTTTATAGTCAAACTTAGGCTCGCGCTCTGGTCTAAAGCTAATTGTATATTCGGCGGCAGCTACACTTGCCATGGCATTACCAGCACCTTCAGGAAGTACCTTGGCTGAAACCACTTCTATACCAGCTACACTTGCTGCATTTAAGCGATTAACAAGATCTGCACTACTTGTAAAGCTTAGAAGCTCTATATCCATGTATTCGCCATTACTTTCTAAGCCAACACCGAGAGGTGCAGCAAAGGACATAATCTGATGAGGGCTATAGCCAGTGCTATATGCAATATCGATTTCAGCTCTACGAATTGCTTTTTGAAAAAAACGCATGACATCTAAATGGCCTATAAATTTTACGGGGCCGTATTTACGGAATTTTACTCGTACTTTCATCTATGTTTTATTTGCCTTTCTTATGTTTCTCTTACTGGTTATTACGTGTTTCTACACACACGCCACCTTCAAAGCGATTCGCACCACAGCCTTGACAGCTTACACGGCAGTTAGGACTTGTGTTTTCTGTCTGTGCTTTTAACCATTCTCTTTTTAAGAATTCTTTTGTTACACCACAGTCAATAAAGTCCCAAGGGAAAATTTCATCTATATCGCGTTCTCTTGTGGTATAGAAATCAATACTTACCCCACAATCATCAAAAGCTTTTAGCCATTTATCATTGTCAAAGTATTCACTCCAAGCATCATAAATGCAGCCTTGATTATAAACGTTTAAAAGAACCTGACCAATTTTTCGATCACCTCTTGCAAGAACACCTTCGAGGACAGAGGTATCGGCTTCGTGCCAGTTATATTTAATACTCTTTTGGTTAAGCTGTTCCATAATAGCTTTTTTTGTAATATACGCTTTATCTAAAAACTCTTGTTTGGTATTCTGTCTTGCCCATTGGAATGGTGTAAATGGCTTTGGAATAAAGAAAGAGGTACTTGTTACTATCTGAACCTTTCCATTTTTACGATTTTCCTTAGGTACTGTATCAAAGAAAGTAGCTGCTATTTTATTTGATAAATCAGCAATTCCGCGAATATCCTCTTCGGTTTCCGTTGGAAGTCCTAACATAAAATATAGCTTTACTCTTGTCCAACCACCTTCAAAGGTAAGGGCAGATCCATTTAATATAACCTCTTCTGTTAGGCCTTTATTTATAACATCTCTAAGTCTTTGACTACCTGCTTCTGGTGCAAAGGTTAGGCTTGATTTCTTTACATCCTGTACCTTATTCATAACATCTAAAGAAAAGGCATCAATACGTAAAGAAGGTAAAGATATATTGATATTCTTCTGGCTACATTCGTCAATTAAAAAGTCAATTAGCTCAGGAAGCTGACTATAATCACTAGAGCTTAGGGAACTTAATGAGATTTCTTCTTGACCAGTATTTTTAAGCATTTCAATCGCATATTTCTTTAATACCTCAACATCACGTTCTCTTACTGGGCGGTAAAGTTGTCCAGCTTGGCAAAAACGACAGCCCCTAATACAGCCTCTTTGAATTTCCAGGACAACTCTATCCTGAGTAACCTTAATATATGGTACAACTGGTTTCATTGGATAATAGGTGTTAGAAACATCCATTTCAATGGCTTTAGTAACTGTTTGAGGAATATTCTCTTGATTAGGTAAGAAGGTAGCAATGGTGCCATCCTCGTTGTATGTAACATCATAAAACATCGGCACATAAAGACCTGGAATATTAGCAGCTTTCTTTAAAAAGTCTAACCGCTTAAATCCTTCTTTTTTACATTCTTTATATAAATCAATTAATTCTCGATAATTTGTTTCACCTTCACCAATATAGAAAATATCAAAGAAATCAGCGATTGGCTCGGGATTATAGGTACAAGGTCCACCACCAATTACGATAGGCATATCTTCGCCTCTGTCCTTAGCTAGTAGTGGAATCTGTGCTAAATCTAGCACCTGTAAAATATTGGTGTAGCACATTTCATATTGAATGGTAATACCAAGAAAATCCAAATCTTTTATAGGTTCTTGAGATTCAAGACCAAATAGAGGGATGTTTTCCTGTCTCATAACCTTATCTAAATCAAGCCATGGTGAATAAACTCTTTCACACCATACATCTTCAAAACCATTTAACATATCATAAAGAATCTGAATTCCCAAGTGTGACATACCGATTTCATAAACATCCGGAAAACACATTGCCATTCTTACATCTACTGCACTTTTGTCCTTTACAACTGCATTAACCTCATTTCCAATGTAGCGTGCAGGCTTTTCTATTTTTAACAGAATATCATCTGATAGAGCCAATTTTATCATAATAGTCCTTTCTTCTTCCTTTTTACTTGCTTAGTAAAGTATAAGGGATATCTTCCATAAAATCAAATGAATTTACTTCCTCAGAAATGGCGGTAATCACATCACTTGAATCAAGGGATAGAAACGTATAATGATTTTTGTCCAAAATCAAAAATCCCAAGAAAAGAATTAATGCAATTGCAATTCGAAGTTTTAAACCTGCATTAATTGGAGCTACACTTCTATCCATGCTTTGTGCGGGCATAGATAAATTGCTTCCATATAACACGGACTCTCTTCTTTGCATGGTCATATAATTGCGTGCTTGCTCTTCACGAACACTTCTGATTAATTCCAATCTTCTATCCGCTGAAATATCATTCATGGTAACCCTCATTTCATAAAAATGGGTAAAAAACACGAGAAAGTTTACATAATATTCTTATGTAAACTTTCTTATATGTTTCACTATTTAATCTTAACTTATGCGGCCATTTTTTGAAATATTCTAACGATTGGCAAGTTCTGTAGTTATTTCTTCCCAGGTTATTTCTTTTTCTGCCATAAGAACCATCATATGATATAAAAAATCACTAATTTCATATTTTATTTCATTGGGATTAGGATTTTTAGCAGCAATAACAATTTCCGTTGCTTCCTCTCCTAGCTTTTTAAGAATTTTATCTACACCCTTATCAAAGAGATAATTGGTATAAGAGCCCTCCTTAGGATGAAGCTTACGATCCTTAATTACAGAAAATACTTCTTCAAAAACCTTAAGGGGATTGCTATTTGCTTCCTGTTCTTTCTGAAGCACTTCGTTAAAGAAACAAGAGGTAGCGCCTGTATGACAAGCAGCACCTACTTGTGATACTTTAGCAAGTAAAGTGTCCATATCACAATCTGCAGATAAAGACTTAACATACTGGAAATGGCCACTAGTAGCGCCCTTTAACCATAATTCATTACGACTTCTACTATAATAGGTCATCTTACCCGTACGTATGGTATTGTTATAGGACTCTTCATTCATGTAAGCTACCATCAGAACTTCAAAGGTCTTATAATCCTGAACAACTACAGGCAGCATTCCATCAGAGTTTAACTTAAAGTCAGACCACGAAAAGGCTGGTTCTAAGGTTTCGACTAAAATACCATGTTCTTTACATAAATCCTTTAAGGATAATAGTTCTTTTACACTTCCATTGATAGTATTTCCAGTTATACCACAAATGCTATCGTAAGCTAGAACCTCTAAAAGCTTATTAAAGGCAAGCTGGTTAATTTGAACAATAATAGGAATATTAGTAATAGCCATGGTTTCACGAATCATGTGAACATTCATTAGAAGTAAGCCAGACACATACTTTTCAAGTAATTCTTTATTTTCACTAATAATCTCATAATCATTATAAGCTGCAATAATTTTATCTTTTCCAAATTTTAAGGAAACTTCCTCTGTTATATCAATATTGGACTGCTTTCCAAAGTTAAGGACTGCTTTTTTACATCCAGCATAAAGAAGCTTTTTAACATCCTCCATGCGACTTACATTTCCAGCACCAATCACATCAACCTGCGCTACACTGCAGATTTCTTTTATGATATCCAAGGCTTCTTCATGCTCAGCATCTTCTGCCGACATGTCAAAAACAAGTAGCTCATCGGCATTGTTTTCGCCATAAAACTTAGCAAGACGTACAGGGTCAGTATCTACAATCGTTGTATCTGTTAAGCTAGTTATGGCATGTGTATGATATAGATAAATACAAGGTATAAATTTTTTGACATTCATTTCATTTTCTCCTTATGGCAATTATAAACTGCCTTTTGTACTTAGGACATCGATAATTCTACTATCCATACTTGTGGCTTCATCTAAAGCCTTGGCAAAAGCTTTAAAGATAGCTTCAATGATGTGGTGAGTATTGATGCCAGATAATACTTTAATATGTAAGTTCATACCTGTTTTATAGGAAAGGGCATAGAAGAATTCTCTAACTAATTCCGTATCCAAATCACCTACTTTTTCTACTGAAAATTTTCCGTCAAATTCAAAGTAAGGTCTACCACATAAATCAATAGCACAAAGAACTAAGGCATCATCCATAGGGAGAATAAAGGAGCCATATCTTTTGATACCTTTTTTATCACCAATTGCTTCCTTTATTGCATCACCAAGCACAATTCCGGTATCTTCTACAGTATGGTGTCCATCCACCTGTAAGTCACCTTTTACTTGTAAGGACAAATCAAAAAAGCCATGTCTTGAAAAGCCCTCAAGCATATGATCAAAAAAACCAATGCCAGTATTGATATTACTCTTTCCAGAGCCATCAATTTGCAAGGTTAGGTTAATATCAGTTTCATTTGTGGTTCTTGTGATGGTTGATTTTCTTTCCATAATGTGGTTTCTCCTATTCAAATCTAACTTTAATGGAATTAGCGTGTGCTGTTAAGCCTTCGCTTTCAGCAAAAGCCTCAATATCCTTATGTACTTTCTCAAGTGCTTCTCTAGAATAAGAAATAATACTGCTCTTTTTTATGAAGTCATCTACATTTAAAGGTGAGAAGAACTTTGCTGTACCATTGGTAGGTAATATATGATTCGGACCAGCATAATAATCACCTAAAGGTTCAGAAGAATATTCACCAATAAAGATAGCGCCAGCATTCTGAATCTTTGTCATAACATTAAAAGGATCCTTGGTTAAGATTTCTAAGTGTTCAGAAGCAATTTCGTTGGCAGCATTAATGGCAGCATTTAAGTCCTCGGCAATTAGGATATATCCATAATTTTTAAGCGATTCCGTCATGATTTCTGTTCTAGATAGTTCATTTACAAAAACATCTACTTGCTTAGAAACTTCTTCTGCAAGCTTTTCAGAGGTGGTAACAAGTATTGCCGAGGCAAGCTCATCATGCTCTGCCTGTGATAATAAATCGGCAGCCACATATCTTGGATTGGCGGTTTCATCTGCAAGAACAAGGATTTCACTAGGTCCTGCAATGGAATCAATACTTACATAACCATAAACGGCTTTTTTAGCCAAGGCAACAAAGATATTCCCAGGGCCAGTAATTTTATCTACTTTTGGAATCGACTGGGTGCCAAATGCCATGGCAGCAATTGCTTGTGCACCGCCTACTTTATAAATAACATCAACACCAGCAATATCAGCAGCAACTAAGGTTCCAGCATTAACCTTTCCTTCTGCATTGCGAGGAGTAGTCATAACAATTTGCTTGACACCAGCCACCTTGGCAGGTATAACGTTCATTAATACGCTAGAAGGATAAGCTGCTTTGCCACCTGGCACGTATACGCCAGCCCTATTAATTGCTGTAAATTTAATACCTAAAATAGTGCCATCCTCTTTTGCATCAAACCAGCTATTACGAAGCTGCTTTGCATGGTAAGAACGAATATT
>JAVBUZ010000226.1:0-6318 GCA_031554725.1 Lachnospiraceae bacterium
TTATCAATGTTAACGATGGTACAAATGAAGGACTTTCTTATACTGGGAAGAAGATTTTTACAGTGCAATTCCATCCAGAAGCATGTTCAGGTCCACAAGATTCTGATTATTTATTTGATAAATTTATTAACATGATGAAGGAGGAAAAGAACAATGCCTAAGAATCCAAGTGTAAAAAGAGTTATGGTTATTGGCTCAGGTCCTATCGTCATCGGCCAGGCAGCAGAGTTTGATTATGCCGGTACACAGGCATGTCGATCATTAAAAGAAGAAGGCATAGAAGTTATTCTTGTAAACTCCAATCCTGCAACAATCATGACCGATAGAGATATTGCAGACAAGGTTTATATTGAGCCTCTTACAATTAAAGTATTAGAGCAGATTATTGAAAAAGAAAAGCCAGATAGTATTTTACCTACATTAGGTGGTCAAGCTGGATTAAATCTTGGTATGGAGCTTGAAGAATCAGGTTTCCTAGCAAGTCATAACGTAAAGCTTTTAGGAACCACTGCGGCAACCATTCGAAATGCAGAAGGACGCCAAGAATTTAAAGATTTAATGGAACGTATTGGTGAGCCTTGTGCAGCATCAATTGTAGTAGAAAATATAAAAGACGGTGTAGACTTTGCAAACACAATAGGCTATCCAGTCGTACTTCGTCCTGCATATACCCTGGGTGGTTCAGGCGGTGGTATTGCAAGTAATCAAGTGGAGTTAGAAGAAATTCTAGAAAACGGACTTCGTCTTTCTCGTGTGGGACAGGTTTTGGTAGAACGTTGTATTGCAGGTTGGAAAGAAATCGAGTATGAAGTAATCCGTGATGGCGCAGGAAACTGTATTACCGTTTGTAACATGGAAAATATTGACCCTGTTGGCGTACATACAGGTGATAGTATTGTAGTTGCACCGGCACAGACCTTAAGTGATAAAGAGTGTCAGATGCTCCGTAGCTCTGCAATGAATATTATTAGTGAATTAGGCATTACTGGTGGATGTAACGTACAATATGCACTACATCCAACAAGCTTTGAATACTGTGTTATCGAAGTTAATCCACGTGTAAGCCGTTCTTCTGCTCTTGCTTCTAAAGCAACAGGATATCCAATTGCGAAGGTTGCAGCGAAGATTGCTCTTGGCTATACCTTGGATGAAATTCCAAATACCATTACAGGAAAAACATTTGCAAGCTTTGAACCAGCAATCGATTACTGCGTAATCAAAATGCCAAGACTTCCTTTTGATAAGTTTATTACAGCAAAACGTACGTTAACAACACAGATGAAAGCAACTGGTGAGGTTATGAGTATTTGCACCAACTTTGAAGGTGCAATTATGAAAGCGATTCGTTCTTTAGAGCAACATGTAGACTGTTTGTTAAGCTATGATTTCTCCGATTTATCTGTTGAAGATTTAAAGGAAAGATTAAAAATAGTAGACGATCAAAGAATTTGGGTAATTGCAGAGGCTCTAAGAAAGGGCATAAGCTATCAGGAAATTTTTGACATTACTCAAATTGACCAGTGGTTTATTGATAAAATTTCCATTATTGTTGAAATGGAAGATGCTTTAAAGAAGGGACCTTTAACAGTAGAACTTTTAAAAGAAGCAAAACGTATTGAGTTCCCAGATAATGTAATTGGTAGATTAACTGGTATGACAGAAGCAGAAGTAAGAAAGATGCGTTACGACAATGAAATTGTTGCAGCATTTAAGATGGTTGATACCTGTGCGGCAGAATTTGAAGCAACAACTCCTTACTACTATTCAGTATTTGGAAGTGAAACAGAGGTTGTGGAAACACATCCTAAAAAGAAGGTACTTGTTCTTGGTTCTGGTCCTATCCGAATCGGTCAGGGTATCGAATTTGATTATTGTTCTGTACATGCAACTTGGGCATTTAGCAGAGCAGGATATGAAACCATTATTATTAACAACAATCCAGAAACAGTAAGTACGGACTTTGATATTGCAGATAAGCTATACTTTGAACCATTAACTCCAGAAGATGTTGAAAACATTGTAAATGTAGAAAAACCTGACGGAGCAGTAGTTCAGTTTGGTGGACAGACAGCGATTAAGCTAACAGAAGCGCTTATGAAGATGGGAGTGCCAATTTTAGGAACTCAGGCAGAGGGCGTTGATGCAGCAGAAGATAGAGAGTTATTTGACAAGATTTTAGAGGAAACAGAAATTCCTCGTGCAGCAGGTGGAACTGTTTATACAGCAGAAGAAGCAAAAGCAGTTGCTAATCGTTTAGGCTATCCTGTACTAGTTAGACCTTCTTATGTGTTAGGTGGTCAAGGTATGCAGATTGCATTCTCTGACGATGAAGTAGAAGAATTTATGGAAATTATCAATCGTATTGCACAGGATCACCCTATCTTAGTAGATAAATATTTACAAGGTAAGGAAATTGAAGTTGATGCAGTATGCGATGGTACTGATATTCTTATTCCAGGTATTATGGAGCATATTGAAAGAACTGGCGTACATTCTGGTGACTCTATTTCCGTATACCCAGCACCAACAATTTCTGATACTGTAAAAGAAAAGATAGCAGAATATACTAGAAGACTTGCAAAAGCTCTTCACGTAAAAGGCTTGATTAACATTCAGTTTATTGCGATTGATGAAGATGTGTATGTTATTGAAGTAAATCCACGTTCTTCTCGTACCGTACCATATATCAGTAAGGTAACAAGCATTCCAATCGTTGATTTGGCAATCGAAGTAATTCTTGGCAAAACAATTAAGGAATTAGGCTATGAGCCAGGCTTACAGCCAGAAGCAGAGTATTTTGCAATTAAAATGCCAGTATTCTCTTTTGAAAAAATCCGTGGCGCAGAAATCAGCTTAGGACCTGAAATGAAATCTACAGGTGAATGCTTAGGTATTGCTAAAGACTTTAATGAAGCGCTCTACAAAGCCTTCCTTGGAGCAGGCATTGATTTACCAAAGCATAAACAGATGATTATGACTGTAAAAGATGCGGATAAGCCAGAGGCAGTAGAAGTTGCTCGTCGCTTTGAAGCATTAGGCTATACCATTTATGCAACCAGAAGTACAGCAGCAGCTTTAACAGCAGCAGGAGTAAAGGCTCGTAAGGTAAATAAAATACAGCAGGAATCTCCTACGGTAATGGACCTTATCTTAGGACACAAGATAGACTTAGTTATTGATACACCTACCCAGGGTCGTGACAAGAGTCGTGATGGTTTCTTAATCAGACGTACTGCTATTGAAACAGGTGTTAACTGTATTACAGCAATGGATACAGCAACAGCATTAGTAACAAGCTTAGAAAATGCAAATGATAAATTAACATTAGTGGATATTGCATCTTTGTAGGAAAAGAACATTAGCAAGAGACAGATACGAAAGTGTCTGTCTTTTGGTCATAAAAGGGCATGCTGGGAAAGGAATATATGAACTGTAATTATCAAAAGGAATTGGATAAACTAATTGAGAATTTGCAAAATAAAGAGAGTCAGTCAGTGCCAAGGCTTTTTTTGCATAGCTGCTGTGCACCATGTAGTAGCTATGTGTTAGAGTATCTTCGCCGTTTTTTTCGAATTACGGTTTTTTATTATAATCCCAACATTTCAGAGCAAGAAGAGTATGAAAAAAGGGTCGTAGAGCAAAAACGTTTGATTGCAGCTTATAATGAGCAGGCAAAGGCGCAGGAGGGAATATATCCGATAGATATCGTGGAAGGAGAATACATTCCATCAGACTTTTACCAAACGGCAAAGGGGCTAGAGACTTGCCCTGAAGGCGGGGAAAGATGTTTTGCATGCTTTGACCTACGCCTTGGAGAGACTGCAAAACAGGCAGCAAAGGGTGGTTATGATTATTTTGCAACAACGCTTACCATAAGCCCACTTAAAAACGCCCAAAAGATAAATGAAATAGGGGAAGGCTTAGCTGATAAATATCAGATTGCATGGCTGCCATCAGATTTTAAAAAGAAGAATGGTTATAAGCGTTCGGTAGAACTTTCAGAAGAGTATGACTTATATAGACAGGATTATTGTGGTTGTATTTATTCTAAGGTAGAGCGAGAAAAGCAAAAATAGTATTGCTATCCTAGGTAAAAAACATTATATTAGACTTTAAAAGGAGTGTGGATATAGATGGAAAAGATTATAGATAAGATATCGGAAGGATTAAAAGAAGCATTTGAAGCTGCTGGCTATAGTGGCGAGCTTGGAAAAGCGACGTTATCTAATCGTCCCGATTTATGTGAATACCAGTGTAACGGAGCTATGGCGGGGGCAAAGGAATATAAAAAAGCGCCCATTATGATTGCTAATGAGGTTGCAGAGAAATTGCAGGGGAATGCAATGTTTTCTGAAGTTTCAGCGGTAGCGCCAGGCTTTTTGAATTTAAAAATCAGTGAGACATTTTTAATCAGTTATTTAGCAGAAATGAATTCAAATAAAAAATTTGGTCTTGAAATGCCTAAAAGCCCAAAGAAGGTTATGCTAGATTACGGCGGACCAAACATTGCAAAGCCATTACATGTTGGACATATGCGTTCAGCTGTCATTGGTGAAAGTATAAAACGTATTTTAAGATATGCGGGGCATGAAGTTGTTAGTGACGTTCATTTGGGCGACTGGGGTTTGCAGATGGGCCTTATTATTACGGAGCTAATGTGCAGACAGCCAGAGCTTGTATACTTTGATGAGAGCTATGAAGGAGAATATCCTACGGAGGCTCCATTTACCATTTCAGAGCTAGAAGAAATTTATCCATGTGCAAGTGGCAAATCAAAAGAAGACCCAGAGTACAAAGCAAAGGCAATGGAAGCTACCGTTAAGCTACAAAATGGTGTAAAGGGCTATCGTGCAATATGGAACCATATCTTAAATGTATCGGTAACAGACTTGAAGAAGAATTATGCTAATTTAGGGGTAGATTTTGACCTATGGAAGGGTGAATCAGATGTTCATGATTTAATTCCTGACATGGTTTCTTATATGAAGGAAGAGGGCTACGCATATATAAGTGAGGGTGCCTTAGTTGTGGATGTAAAGGAAGAAACAGATACCAAGGAAGTTCCTCCATGTATGATATTAAAATCAGACGGAGCATCTCTTTATAATACCACTGACCTTGCAACTATTTTGGAACGTATGAACAAAATGAAACCAGATGAGCTTATTTATGTAGTAGATAAGCGTCAAGAGTTATACTTTGATCAGGTATTTCGCTGCGCAAGAAAAACCAAGCTAGTTAAGCCTGAAACGGGTTTAAAATTCTTAGGCTTTGGAACTATGAATGGTCAGGATGGAAAGCCTTTTAAGACACGTGAAGGCGGTGTTATGCGACTTGAAAACCTAATTCGTGAAACAACAGAGGGAATGTACCATAAGGTTATGGATGCTCGCCAGATGCCAGAAGCAGAAGCAATGGAAACTGCAAAGATGATTGCTCTATCAGCACTGAAATACGGAGACCTATCCAATCAGGCATCAAAAGACTATATCTTTGATGTGGACCGTTTTACTTCTTTTGAAGGTGATACAGGCCCATATATCCTTTACACAATTGTACGTATTAAGTCTATTTTAAGTAAGTATAAGGAGCAGGGTGGAGATTTTACACAGTTACAGCTTCGCACCGTTCAAAACTCGGCAGAGAAAGCTTTGATGCTAGAGCTATCCAAGTTTAACTCTATTATGGAAATGGCGGCAGGAGAGCTAGCACCTCATAAAATATGTGCCTATATCTATGATATGGCCAATGCATTTAATCGTTTCTACCACGAAACCAAGATTTTGGGAGAAGAGGATGAAAGCAAAAAGGCAGGCTGGATAGCATTATTAGTAATGACTAGAGATGTTTTAGAAACCTGTATAGATGTGCTAGGCTTTAAGGCACCAGAGAGGATGTAGAGTGAATATTATTTAGGTAAGGGTTATGTGAGGAAATAACGTAAATAGCATTCTTTCGAGCAGACGTTCTCACTTGAAGAAAAACGTAATGGTGCGTAAGAACCTAAACAACAGGTTCTAAGCACCAACGTTTTTCTACACTGCTCTTAAAGAATTGTATTTCGTTATTTCGCTACAAAAGATCTTATACTTAATAAAGATTCGTTACATTAAAAACCTTAAAATGCCAAAGATTATAGAAACAAAAAGGCATGAAAAGATTTAAAAAAAATTTGGAAAAGCTATTGACAAAGTAGGCACTTAAATTGTATACTAGCAAAGTCGGTTGTGACAACGGGATCTTAGCTCAGCTGGGAGAGCATCTGCCTTACAAGCAGAGGGTCACAGGTTCGAGCCCTGTAGGTCCCATTTATAACTA
>JAVBUZ010000062.1:0-12127 GCA_031554725.1 Lachnospiraceae bacterium
AATGCACCTTCTGCTGTCTGAACTGCTGAAATACCATCCTGAGCATTGGCAGATGCCTGTGTAAGACCTCTGATTTGCTTTCTCATTTTTTCAGAGATTGATAGTCCTGCTGCATCATCAGCCGCACGGTTGATCTTGTAACCAGAAGATAATTTCTCAGTTGATTTTGCCTGAGATGCTGTTGTAAGTCCTAACATTCTGTTAGAGTTCATTGCTGTAAGATTGTGTTGTACTACCATAATATATTCCTCCTTGAATATGTCGCCGCATCCTTGCGGTCTGTTTAGTTTTTTGAGTAACCAACAAATTTGTGCGAATCTGCAAGTTTCCTCTTGTAAGTATTTCTTGTCTTACTTGTAATATATATCGGATTAGCTTGTTAAAACTTAACCCCTATATCCTATTTTTCAGTAATTTTATTTCCATTTCTCATCTTAATTACTGGATTAAAGACAATACCCCTTGATTAGTCTGATTTGCCTGCGCAAGCATTGCCTGTCCTGCTTGGGCAAGAATGTTATTATTGGAGTATTTAACCATTTCTTTCGCCATATCGGTATCACGAATCTGGCTTTCTGCTGCGGTTGTGTTTTCTACTACGTTATCTAAGTTGTTGATGGTGTGCTCTAAACGATTCTGAACAGCACCTAAAGATGAACGCTGGGTAGATACCTTTTGGATAGCTGCCTTAATGGTTTCGATAGCATCTAACGCATTGGTATCTGTTTTTCCAGTTACTTTCACAGCCGATTTTACCCCTGCTGTTTCAGTTTGAATGCCTAAAGAGGTTGCATCCATGGCATCAATCTTCATTGTAATCTGGTTGTTTGTTGTTGCATCGGCACCTACGTGGAGACTAACATCTAGTGCAGCAATACCAGTATCCTCCAAAATGCTTACATAACCATTTAAATTTTCATGTGTATCCGGGGTTATTTTTAGCTTATATCCATCCACACTGTCCTTATAATAAATTTCTTTATTATCTTGGAAACTAAAATTGTCAGCATCGTCCACTTTAATATAAGAACTCAAGCCATTTGCTGAAATCTTATTCCCATTTTCATCATATAACGCCGACAGTGGTTTATACGCTAATGTATCCGTTGCATCTGCCGACTTATCGCCTTTCAGCAAATATGTCTCATTGAATTTAGTTGTTTCTGCAACACGGTCAATTTCTGTTACTAACTGGTCGATTTCGTCTTGGATATTCTGTCTGTCATCTACTGAGTTTGTGCCGTTAGCCGCTTTAACTGCTAGTTCGTTCATACGTTGAAGCATGTCATGAACTTCGGTTAATGCACCTTCCGCTGTCTGAACTGCTGAGATGCCATCCTGTGCATTGGCAGAAGCCTGTGTAAGACCTCTGATTTGCTTTCTCATTTTTTCAGAGATAGATAAACCTGCTGCATCATCTGCTGCACGGTTAATCTTGTAGCCACTTGATAACTTTTCTGTTGATTTCGCCTGTGAAGCTGTGGTTAATCCCAACATTCTGTTAGAGTTCATGGCGGTAAGATTGTGTTGTACTACCATATATCTATTCCTCCTTGAATATTTTGCCGCATCCATGCGGACTTTTATTTTGCGGATGTCTACCCAATTCGCACACATTAGGTAGAGCGCTCCTAGCAAACGTTTGTCGCCTGCCATATATATCGGATGACCCTCTAAAACTTACCTCACATCACTTCTTTTGGTCCAAAAACTGAGGTGGAACAACATTGGTGTTGTTCATGGTTTTATAGTAGTCATAAGCCGCTTTGGTAGTCTGTCTGCCTTTTTTGATTTCATCCCGTTCCTTTTTAAAATACTGTTCAATCAAGGCTTTGTTTCTGGCTTCCTGTGCCTGAATAGAAACACTTTTCTCTGTAACGACTGTAACAAGTGCTTGTATTTCTTTTATTTGGTTGGCATATTTTGCTTTATCGCTTTGAAGCTCTTTGGCAACATTTTGATATAGGACTTCAAAGCCTTCGTCTAGCCTTACAATTTGGTCTATTAAATCGCCCTTTTCATCCACATACTGGTCAAACTCATCCATGGAAGCGCGTTCCTCTTTAAACATGGCATATTGCTTTTCATTGTAGGTGATGATGTCATCTAGCACTTTGCTTTTCTTCTGTAAGCTCTCTTGTAAAATAGTTAGGTACTCATTTGTCATGCCGTTCCCGTCTCCTTACCTATGCGCATTACTTCTTTCCAGGTATCACGTATGCTACGCAAATGTTCACATACTTCTTCCAAAATTTCTGGTTCCTTTTTGATATTGGCTTCGATAAGGCGCTGCGCCAAGTAGGAATAGATTCTTTCAAAATCTTCCGAAACAGCCACTCTCATATCCAAGGTTTGTCTTAAATAATCAATGATTTTTTCTACCTTTACGATATTGATATGGGTTTTTTCTACATCCTTTTTCTCTATGCCTAAAATAGCGATATTACAGAATTTTATAGCACCATCATACAGCATGAGTGTAAGCTCTGCTGGAGATGCAGTTAAAACCTTGCTGTTGTTGTACTGTGAGTATGCATTTGCTAATGCCATAATCAACCTCCTAATAAACTAGTAACTGCACTTGCATTGGACTGCATTTTTGCCATTGCAGTTTCCATTGCGCTAAATTTGCTATACCACTTATCCTCGTAAGCCTTTAGCTTTGCCTCAAGAGATTTAATTTCTTTGGTATAGTCATCATATTCTGTTTTCATAAGCTTATCATTATATACAGTATAAGCACTGCTGTATTCTGTACGAGCCATAAGCTGATCCATTTTAGAATATAGGTTTTTACTTAGGCCCATAAAAAACTCTACTACGGTATCAGGATCGCTAGCTATCATACTTCTTAGCTTGTCAGCATTAGAAGCAGTGCTGCTATCATCCGGGTCACCATCAATGTGGAATACACCCTTTTCATTATCTCCAGCAAGGAAATATCCTAGGTTTTCAATTCCAAAGGAAGATAGGTACTTGGTACTTCCATCCTTCATGGTAATACCACTTGTCATAATCTGTTTCATGGAAGAAGCCACAGAGTATACGGTGCTGTCCTTTCTAAACAAGGAATCTTTAATCTTCTGTTCCCATTTCTCAATGGCATCATCAGACATTGCACTCTTTTCGTCCTCTGTTAAAGGCTCATAGCCCTTCGCTGCAGATGCATTATATAGCTTATCCATTTCTGAAATTAATTCATTGTACTTGGTGATAAAGTTCTTAATCATATCGTAAATGCCATCTGTATCATCCTGAGTAGTGATGGTAATCTCTTCACCCTCTGCGGTGGTTGCATTTACGGTATAGGTTAGTCCATTGATTTCAAAGGTATTGCTATCACTTTCAAACTTCGCACCATTTAGGTAAATAAGAGAATCTGTTCCAGCAATTCTTTGACCTGCTGCAACTGCATTGGCATTTGCGGTAGTTAATTCGTTAGCTCCCCACTCTCCAATACTTGTGAGCTTTTCATAAATACCGTTTAGCTTATCCGTTATTTCTTGGGTTAACGTAGTGCTTGCCACCTTGGTTCCATCTTCTTGGACATCGTAATATTTCTGAAGCTCCTCTAGTGATGCTTTATTTTCATTTAAGGTCGCTTCATATCCCGTTAGGATTTCCTTATCCGCGTCACTTAATTTTTCATATTCTTCCGTGGTCTTATATGTATCTATTTTTGCCAGTAAATCATCGGTGGATATATCGGTAGCACTCTTAAGATTAAACTTCTCTAGCTTAGACGCAATGTCTTTTGTAGACTTCTTAACGCTTGCTTCCTTAGAAAGGATATCGCTCAATTTATTAGCCACGTTAGTATCTATTTTAGACTGTGTAACTAAGCTACCTGCATCCTGCCCATTATATTTTGTTAAATCACCACTAGAAGCAATACCTAGGGAGCTAAGTGCTTTGATTCCATCTGCATTGGTTGCTGTAAGAGTAAAATCATTTTCTTTTCCAGAGTTTTTGCTACTAATAAAGAAACGCTGATTCTTTTCATCAAAGGACGCATTTACCCCTGCGTTTTGAAGTTCCTTGGTAAGACCAGCAATGGTCATTCCTTCGGTAATTTCAATTTCTGTTACCTGATTATTGGCCTCTACAAGAAATTTACTGCCCACATCAAGACCTAAACCACCATCTGCTGTAGAATCGGTTAAGGTTGAGGTGGAAGTACATTTTTTGCTTGTGTTTATCTGATTTCCTGTTAGATAGCCAGTCTTTGCCAGCTTATCAATTTTTAAAGACTGTACGCCATTTACAGCGTTTCCACCAGTAATTACGCTAACCGCGTTAGAGTTAGAAACCTTGGTGGTCTTTTTTACATAAGAGCTGGAAAAACGCAAATCACTTAAAGTAGAAGAATAGAGCTTGTAAATTTTTGAGTTCAATTCTTTCCAAGCGTCTTGCTTCCACTCTAGCTTTGTTTGCGTTTTTTTCGCATTATCTACTTTTGTTTGTTTTGCAGCCACTAATTCTTTTATGATACCTTCAGTATCCATACCAGACATTAGACCAGTTAGTCTCATTGCCATATTTTTCCCTCCTTACTAGCGTCTTTCATCTACCAAAAGACCTGCCATCTCCCACACCTTCGCAATCATATCCAGTGTTTTTTCAGGTGGAAGCTCTTTAATCAATTCCTTTGTTTCTTTATCTACAATTTTGATGGTTACACGATGGGTCGCTTCGTGAATTCCAAAAATTGCTTCGGAATTTCCGATGTTTTTATTTATCTGTTCTACTGCTTTTTTAATCTGTTCGTTACTTGGTTGCTGGCTTTCTTGTTGTTCGCCTGCGTTTCCCTTTTGCTTTGCATTTTCGACAACATTAATACTATGGTCAATTTTCACATTGTCCTTAACAGAATTATCTGTATACTCTGCTGCCGGCTTTGCCGTTTGTGCAACCTGCTTTGTTTGTATGGGCTGTGCCTGCATACTCATTAAACTTCCCAATGGTTCTATAGCCATTTTTCCACCTCCGTGTGAATCTGCTGCGTGTTCCTTTCCACGCATTTGTTAACCTGTTTACTCTTCTCAATCGTCAAGTTGAGTTTTCTTAATGTTGTTATCGGTCATCTAGCCTCAAAAGTTAATAGTAAAATGTTAACCCAAAAGGTTTCGCAGTGCTTCTAGCGCATCTGAATTTGCCGCTTCTTTATTTGCTTCCTGAATCTGTAGATATACTTCTTTTCTATAGATGGAAACTTCCCTTGGAGCTTCAATGCCAATTTTAACCTGATCGCCCTTTACTTCCAAGATGGTTATTTCAATATTGTTGTTAATAACAATTGCTTCATTTTTCTTTCTGGATAAAGCTAACATTTCTACTCACCCGCTTTCTTTGCCTGTAAAACATCATATATTGGATATTTAACAGGGTAATCGTTATCTACGATGATTTGACAAGCTTTTCTTGTATCGGCATTGATTACAATCGGAGCCTGTAGGTTTACCGACATCTTTGTTATGTCAGCACTCACTGATAGTGTTACCAAAACCAACAAATTATCATTCCTAATTGTTCCCAAGCAATTTAAAAATGCATCCTCTACCTCCGGATTATAGTCTTCCTTTACGTAAAGTGGGTCAATAATAGGCATTGCAAATCCAGGTTCTTGTACCGATTGCAGCCAGTGAATGATTCCGATTTCCCCATCACTTTCGTCATGTAAAAGTACAAATCGGCATAATTCAGGGAAGCCTACAATACCTTGTTCAAAGATTATTAGTTTGCTGTCTTCAATTTCAATTTCGCCAAAAGCTCTTGTGTTTAGTATCATTATTATTCTCCTTCCAGATAAGCCTTAAATAAAATCTAGTAATGTGGTTTTCATTACCTTACCAGTTGCCATAAGCGCCGCCTCGTAGGTAAGCTCAGCACTGGTAAGCTGAATTGCCACTTCTGTTATGTCTGCATCTTCATTTTCCGATTTCAAGGTTTCAAAGGTAGTCTTTTGATTCATCAATCGATTAGCAATCAAATCTAGCTTCGAGCCTCTGGTACCACAATTGGTAATTGCAATGCTCGTTGCATCAATATAGCTTTGCATGGTGGTAATACCACTTTCAAACATTTTTTGCATCTTATCCTTTAAAAGGGTAAGGGATTTATTTGCTGCATCTAATCGGCTTTGTAAGGTTGCTTTCTTTGTAGAATCCGTAGCTGCTTCCAATTGGCTTTTTAAGCTGGTTACAATATCTTCCATGTTCTTCACATTTTGCAGTACATTTATCATATCATCTACTTCACGTCCTAGTCCAGGTGCGAAGCACTCATCCGCCGTGCTATTTACGCGAATGGTCTGATTAAAGCCTACATCATATTCAATTGCCTGTTTGGCAACCTGAGTGCTATCCAGATAATTCATGTTGTATTCTATGGTTTGGGTCTTTCCAGCAACGTCTTCAACCGCCGTACAAGCGTAGTAATGCTCTGGTCTAAGATCGCCCTTTTGCCAGTCTGACTTTTCGTAGGTAATGCGAATTTCGCCTTCATTTACCGTACCCGTAGCCGCACTATCACTTAGTGCCATCATGGTCGCATATGCCTTTTCTCCTAAAATAAGTTCCCCAGTCTCAGGAATAAAATATACATTATCTGCATTGGCAGGGTCTGCTGCTAATTCATAGGCTGTGGGTACATCATAAGCATGCACCTGAATCACATTCGCAGAATCAATTAGTGGCTCTACCACTGGCATTCCATTGGCATCTACGCCGGTCACCTTTTCAATGGTAGGAATCGTTCCATCTGTAGCTGTACAGCTATTGTAAGCTAAGCGAATACGATGTACTGATACAGAGGAAATATTTGTTTCATTGATGTTAATTTCATCATAATTGGTGCTATTGATATTATTTAAGTCAACGGTTTTTGTACCACCATTGCCATCATCAACCTCTGCTGTTGTCTTTACGTAAACAACATCATCAATCGCCTTGCGGTCAAGCTGCTCTGTAATGGTATACTCCTTGCTGGTTTGTGCTGGAAAGCTTAGGGATACATCCGTACGGTATCCGGTAAATACATAGCGTCCTGCATAATCCGCATCACCGGTTGCATACACCTCATCTCTAAGAGCCTGTAGCTGTTCTAGGATAATTTGCCTATCCGTAGAGGTTAAATCGCCATTGGAACCCTTTGTATACTGCGAAAGCATATCGGTTATGATTTTAGAGGTATTTTTAAGAGCCCCCTCTGTTACTTCTAGCCAGCTAGTCGCATCGGGAATGTTTTTGCTATAATACTGAGTTACCTCCGTTACGTTACTTCTAAGACGTAGCGCACGAATGGCAATAACAGGATCTTCCGAAGGACGGCTAATTTTTTTCTGGGTGGACATTTGGGTGCTTAGCTTGTCCTGAAGAACTTTATTTCCATTGATATTACTGAGATTATTGTTTTGCATAATCTTATTGGTTATTCTCATAAGTTATACTCCTGTCTGCAATATAAGTCGGTCATAGACTTCGGTCAAGGTTTGTATCATCTTGGATGCTAGGTTATAAGCATTTTGATACTTAACTAGATTGATGGCTTCTTCGTCCTCATCTACACCAGAGATGGAAATTCTCTGATTGTCAACCCCTGCGGTTATATTGCTGTAGTTGGTGTAAAAGGTATTGGCATTACTAGCATTAAGCGATACATCAGATAGTATACAGGTTAAAAACTCGCCTGCATTGGTTCCTCGAAAGCTCATTTTGGTTTTATCATTTATCATGGTCTTTATTTCTTCTAATAAATCATTTTGCTCTGAGCCATCACCTTGATTTTTCTTGGTTGCCAAGAGCTCCGCATTATCTAATAATTCATTTAATACTGCAAAGTTTTTCGCAGTAAGTCTATAGTAACTATCGTCTGATACATCCACCGTAAGACTACCTGTTGTTTGCTTATCGTAGCGGAAAATCTCATCAAGGTTAAATTGCTCATCACTGGTAGCATAGTCGCCAGTAAACATCATACTGCCTTGGTTGCCCTTGGTATCATAGCCACTTTTTAAGATGTCATTTAGTTTCTGCGTAAAGGTTCTTACCCATTCATTCATTTGATTCATGTAGTAAGGAATACCCTGATATGCTATAGCACTTCCCGTAGAGGCTGCCTTACCCACACGGTCATTGGTAAGTCTACGGTCATTCTTTTCACTTCCCGAAAGCACAAAGGTATAGGAATAGGTCGGCTCACCTGCCGAATCATAGGTACAGGTATAAGACCATGAATCATAGTAAAACAATTGATTTCCTAAATTTATCTTTCCACCCTGGTCAGAGAGATTGGACTTATTTAAGTCCTTTAGGTATTTATCTGTTACTTCAACGGTTACGGTATCAAGTACCTTGCCGGTAGAGCTAGTCGTTGTGCCAACCTTTGATATGGTACCTCTAAAGTTTTCTGTATTGTTACCATCTCGCATTTCGATAAGTCCCTGAAGGGTACCACCGATTTTGCTGTTGTATAGGTTGAATTCTTGCCCATCCTTCCAATAGATTTCATACAGACCATCAATATCGGTTTGATTTACTTTGTTATAATTGGTTCTGGCAATACATTCCAGTTGTTTGTAATCGCTGGTATCTACAAGCAGCTGACCACCAGCTATTCTTACAATAAAGCGATTGGCTCCTGTTTGCATGTCTGGATTATATGCGTCTACAATTGGAAGCTCCGAAGTCTCGATATCAACAATACCTGATAACTGATCTAGCAATAGGGTTCTACGGTCACGAAGCTCATTTGCCATCGTTCCATTCATTTCAATTACATTGATTTGTTTATTTAAAGCCGCAATTTCGCCCGCAAGAGAGTTGATTTCATCCACCTTAAGCTTAATCTCTTGGTTAATGTCTTTTTGCACACTCTCTAGGTTGCTTGCCATACCATTGAAATATTCTGCCAAATTCGCTGCATACCCTACATACTGTGCTTTTGTAGATGCATCTGCAGGATTATTCAAAAGTGCCTGTAAACCTGTTATCATCATTTGGTCAAAAATGGTTTTAAAGCCTGTCTTGGTACCATCATCGGCAAAATAGGTTTCTACCTGTTGCATATAATACTGCTTTACCTGGTATTCTCCTTTTAAAGTATTGTTTCCCCAAAACTTGCCATCGTAAAATTCATCGCGAATTCTTTCAATCGCCAAGGTGTCTACACCGGCACCAGCACATCCGTAGCTCTGAAATACGCGAATGGCTTCGCTTGCTTGTTGTACAACCTGCTGTCTGCTGTAGCCCTTTGTTTGTACGTTTGATATGTTATTGGAGGTGGTATTCAATGCCGCATTGGCTGCTAAAAGTCCTGTATAGGCTGTATTTAATCCAAAAAACTGTGACGACATGTGCACTCTCCTTTCTCTTTTTATGTAGGTGTTTTACTTAGGTCGCTAAGGTTCGAATAATATGCTCTAGCATCTCGCTAATTACGTTTATGTATCTACTAGAGGCATTGTATGCATTTTGGAACTTAATCATATTGGAAAGCTCCTCATCGGAAGATACCCCGAGTACCTGCTCTCTCGCGTCGTAGGTGGCTTGCACTGTCGTTGCTTGATTCTCGTAAATACTTTGAAAAACCGCACCAGAGTTAGCTACCTGGGATACTAGGTCTGTATAATAATTGATAAAGTTGGTTTTCTTTTGTACGTTAGGATTTAAGCAGTACGCTTCTTCCATAAAGGCTTCCTTTAGTGCTGTTGCTGTTTTATAGTCTACAGATCCGTCGGCTAGCTTAAAGCCCAGCTTGGAAGATTCTTGAAGAAGTCCTTGATTAATCTGTAGATTATTGAGGGTATACATGGTTTCTTTTTCTAAAGTATTTTCCTTTACATACTCCCACGCTCCCGTTGCTTCATTTTTCACATAGCCGTCACCGGTTATTTTACAAAATAGCTGGATTGGTGAGCCATCATCCTCGCACATATAGTTCTTATCTGGATCATAGGCAGAGGCTAATACTTCATTAATCTTGGTTACCACGTTATGAATCATTTGGTCAAATTCAGCTTGTACGTTCATAATAATGGACTGTGATATGCTGTCATAATCATTTACGATATCGCTATAATCCGCTCTATGATCACCTCTGGCTAAAAGCGTTGCCTTTAGGCTTCCAATATCAGTATCGATTGTAGAGGATATGGTTTGGTTTAAATCGAATACCTTGGCATGGGTGATGTCATATTTCTTGGTTCCATCATCCAAGATCGTGTAGTTCGCGTTTTGTGGCCAGAAGGGGGTGTAGAAGCCAGTCGTGGCATTTACATCTAGGGCCATCTCGTAAACCATTCCTGATTTTACGAAATCTGTTCCTTCTATTTGAATCGTAATATCTCCTAGTACATCCTCGCTGTAGCTAATCTTTGCTAACTTTGCAAGCTCATCTATTAGAAGGTTTCTTGTATCTCTAAGGTCGTTGGCATGTTCAAAGCCGCCGCTCTCTATCATTCGTATTTGGTCATTCAGTGCTTGTATTTGTTTTCCATATGCATTAATATTTGTTACTTGCGTTCTAACCTGTAAATTTAAGTTGTCCTGGTAGCTACTCAAATCAGCTCCTACCGCAGTTGCACGTTGTATAAATTCCGCTGCGCGTTGCACAAGTAAGCCCTGAGTTACAGAGCTGCTAGGATCTTTTGCTAATTCCTGAACTGCGGTCCATAAATTGCTTAATGATGTTTGAAAATCCTCACCGTTTAACTCACCCAAGAGGCTTTCTACTTCATTCATTGCTTCTGTGGACACTTCATAAAACATACTGCGGCCTGATTCACGGCGGTATGTTTTATCCAGAAAATAGTCTCTCACTTGTCTGGCTGCGGAATAATTTACCCCAAGACCTACCTGTTGATTGGACACAGATGTGGGGTTAACTGAAATGGTATTATATGTTTTGGTACCAAGAAGCGACTGCTGCCTGGTAAAACCTTTTGTATCAATATTGGTCAAGTTATGTGCTGTTGTATTTAGTACATTTTGACTTGTTTGTAATCCGGATGCTCCTATATATAAACTTCCCATTAATGGCATATTATCACCTCACGCTATGTGCGGTTGCCCGCTTTTAGGATATTATTGTTTCGCGTCGAAGCTTCCCCTGCCATTTCCTATAACACTACCTGCTGTGTATGCACCTTTGTTATAGTTTGCTGTTTCTGGCGCTGTCTTCATAGACTGTAGCAGATTCATATCGAATTCTACTAATTCTAGAGCATTGGCAATGAGCTCTCTATTTTGCTCATTTACTCTTTTCATATTGGCTACGATGCCTTGCAATTTATCATGTATCTGCGCAAGTCTACCGCTTTCTTGGGGTCTGCTTTCTAGCATTTTAATCAAGTTCGTTAATTTTAGTGTTGTAACATCCATGTTCATAACGCCGGCAATGTCCTTCATCACCTGTTCTCTATTTAGTTCTAGGCGATTAATTCGACTTACCACGAGCTGTTCTTCATCCGTGATCTTTTGTAATTCTTCCAAGTCTCCTTTTACAATAATTGGAGTCTTGTTCATAGACAATCCCAGTAGCACCTCATATTCAGTGCTTTCCTTTTCTAAAATTTCCATCAAGTTTTCCACTAAACTTGCCACTGGGATTACCTCATTTCTTCAAACTTCTGTAATAGTTTCTCTGCAAAGCTGCCTGCGCTCACTTCATATGTGCCCGCTGCTATAGCTGCTTTGATAGGAGCTGTTACGTTTTCTCTCACATCTGGGGCTGCTGCCACTGCACCTTTCGCAGTTTGGATATCCTTTCCGATACTGCTAATCTGTACTTGATCTGAAAAGCTGGTACTAGTTGTACTCTTTGTTTGAGTCGTCTTTTTTGTGCTATATGCTTGCTGCACCTGTGTATATGCTTCTATACGCATGCCAACTCCTCCTTTCTAATCATCCATGATTGTTTGGTTTTGGTTACTATTAATATCGGATAAATTTAAAGATACTTTAGGGCAAATGGAAAATTCTTTGAAAAACGTTAAGTGAAAATTTAAATTCTACTTCTGATTTATAGAAATAGAATTTAGTCTTGCAGAAATTCCACTTCTATAGGAAACTTCTTTTGATGATCCTTCATTCCCAGAAAGGAGACCATTATGTCTAATTTAATCCCAGGT
>JAVBUZ010000137.1:0-23852 GCA_031554725.1 Lachnospiraceae bacterium
TCAAGAATAGTGTTTTGCTTTTCGAAATTACTGTCCGATTAGAATATAAACATAGTGGAATGTAAATATAGCAGAAGATTAGGCTTTCACTGCTTTTACTGTATTAGAATATAAACATAGTGGAATGTAAATTATTTATCATCAAGCAGGCACTGACCTGCTCTACATTAGAATATAAACATAGTGGAATGTAAATGTGCAAAAATTCCAGTAACACCTTTAATAGCACTGATTAGAATATAAACATAGTGGAATGTAAATGAATAAAATAATCATTGCTAAAATGTAAAGGAGGAAATTAGAATATAAACATAGTGGAATGTAAATATGATTACTTTGCCTAGGCTACCTAATTCCCACATATATTAGAATATAAACATAGTGGAATGTAAATGATCTAAGCGAAGATTCTGATAAAGTTCTTCTGTATTAGAATATAAACATAGTTGTGAATGTCAACGAACATTTTACCACAGGACATTTTGATGGTTTATCACTATTCACGTTCCTGCACCGTTACATGAATCGTATCACCGGGCTGCTTCCCAATCTCTTTACGAATAGCTTTCTGTATACCAATAATGTGACAAGGGGTTTTCATTTTTACTAAACTGCCGTCGTAAGGGTAGCCATCAAAAGTGGCGTGTACCTTTACACGGCCTTTTTCAAATTCTGCACGCACATCATAAGGAAATTCTACGTAAGCCCCATCTAAATCAGGTACTTTTTGTATAACTGCATCAAATTCGTATGTTTTTGTATTCATATGTGGTCCTTCTTTCTCAATAATAGTAAGTGATATCATATAAATAAAATGGTGTAAGGATATATGAGGTTTCTTTTAGCGAAAGCGTGCCCCAAATAAAAAGAGCAATGCAAATTTTTATGAAAACAAATAATACAATAGACAAAAGAAACCTTATATACTATGCTCCACTATTTTATTTATATGATATCCTCATTTAGCATTTTTAACAAGCCACCCTTCCAGTAAATAGGTGACAAAATTTATATTTCACGATACAATAATTGAAAGCGACTAGGGTACTCAAGGGTTGTTGATTCACATGGAAATGAGGAAACATATGAGGGGAATTATTGATAGGGTAAATTTGCTGCTGGTGTCACTAATTTGCAGCTATATATGGGTAAGAAATGAGCTTATTTGGATTGCACTTTTGGGAATCATTTTTGCAGCCTTTTATTATTATTTTGAAACGATAAAGGTGCGCGAGGTACTAGTGGTGGCACTCTGCGTATTAATTCTTGTCAATGATATTTTTCTGCCGTTATTTGTTTTGGTTATATACGAAGTGGGGATTATGTTTTGGGAAAAAAGGCGTTTATGGATTATGGTTCCCTTCGCATTTCTTATTTTTTATGGAGTTACCAGAAGAATGGGAATGGGATATGTGGTATTAACGGCGATGGTAGAACAGCCATTTACAGGAGTTTTTTACTTGGGAATGGTAGGTGTGGCCTTTTATCTTTCCTATGTGTCTACTACCTATGATGCGTTAATATATGAAATAAAAAGAATCCGAGATGATAGTGAAGAGTTTCGCCAGGTTACAATAGAGAATAATAAGTTGCTTCGGCAAAAACAGGATAATGAAATTACGATGGCTACTTTAAAGGAGCGTAATCGTATTGCTAGAGAGATACATGACAATGTGGGACATCTTTTAAGTCGTAGCATTTTACAGGTGGGAGCGTTACAAGCAACGCACAAGGAAGAGACATTATCAAGTGCCTTAAAGCAGGTAAGCGCTACCTTAAACGAATCCATGACTAGTGTAAGAAATAGTGTTCATGATCTGCATAATGAATCCTTGGATTTACAGGATAGAGCAAAAGAAATCTTGGATAAAATGGAAAACTATGAGATAACGTTAGAATATGATTTATCTGCAAACGTACCCATGGAAATAAAATATAGCTTTTTATCTATTTTGCAGGAAGCAGTAAATAACATAGAAAAGCATTCGGATGCGGATAAAATTTCAGTAGGTATGATGGAGCATCCAGGTTTTTACCAGTTGGTAATACGGGATAACGGACACGCTGGAAAAATAAATGATACTGGAATCGGACTATATAATATGCGAACTAGAGTGGAAGAATTAAAAGGAAATATTTCTTTTTCTACCACCGATGGTTTTCGGATATTTTTGACCATTCCGAAAAAAGATTTAAGAGGGGAAAGAGTATAAATGAAAATAGTGATAGTAGATGATGATGCCATTGTAGCAATGTCTATGAAGACCATCTTAAGTGCAGGTGAAGACGTAGAGGTGTTGGCACTTGGTAATGATGGAAGTGAGGCAATTAGTTTATATCAAAAATACAAACCAGATATTTTGCTGATGGATATTCAAATGAAGGAAATGTCGGGACTAGAGGCGGCAAGCCATATTGCTCGGGAATTTCCAGAAGCAAAGATACTCTTTTTGACGACCTTTTCAGATGATGACTATATTAGGCAGGCTTTAGAAAATGGAGCCAAGGGTTACATTTTAAAGCAGGATTTTGAGGGGGTACTTCCTGCACTGAGAGCGGTATATTCAGGACAAAGTGTATTTGGCAGTGCCATTGTAAATAAAATCCCAAAGCTGATGGAAAAGAAGAATACGGATATTTATGAGCAATTTGACATTACAGATAAGGAATACGAAATCATAGAGCTAGTAGCCCAAGGCATGTCAAATAAAGAAATTGCCGAGAACCTTTACCTAAGTGAAGGCACGGTTAGAAACTACATAAGCTCCGTACTTGAAAAACTAGAGCTTAGAGACAGAACACAGTTAGCAGTATTTTACTATAAACATTAGATAAGCTTTGCACTTACTTATACATTAAAATAAAGGAGAACCGCGTTATGAGAGCACTATTTATTGGTGGAACAGGGACAATCAGTACAGCAATTTCCAAGCAGCTTTTAGAAGAAGGCTGGGAACTATATTTATTAAATAGGGGAAATCGCTCAGAAGCTTTGCCAGTGGGGGCAAAGTATATTACTGCGGATATTGGTGATGAGGAAAAGGTAGCAGAGCTTATAGGGGATATGAAATTTGATGTGGTTGCTGACTTTATTGTTTTTACCAAAGAACAGGCAGAAAGGGATGTTAGACTTTTTGCGGGAAAAACCAAGCAGTACATATATATTAGCTCTGCATCGGCTTATCAAAAGCCCTTATCAGATTATCGAATTACAGAGTCCACGCCACTATCCAATCCTTACTGGGAATATTCTAGGAACAAGATTGCTGGGGAAGAGTGCCTTATGGAGCATTATCGAAAAGAGGGTTTCCCCATTACAATAGTTAGACCAAGTCATACCTATGATGAACGCTCTATACCTTTGGCGGTAAAAGGAAATGGTGGTAGCTGGCAGGTTCTAAAAAGAATGTTAGAAGGCAAGCCAGTGATTGTACCTGGGGATGGAAGCTCTCTTTGGACTGTTACACACAACTCTGATTTTGCAAAAGGCTTTGTAGGACTGATGGGAAATGTTCATGCCATTGGTGAAGCGGTGCAGATAACCTCTGACGAATCCCTGACATGGAACCAGATATATAAAACAATTGCAGAGGTATTAGATGTGGAGTTTAAGCCATATTATGTTGCCTCTAAATTCTTGGCGGATGTAAGCAATTATGATTTTGAAGGTGGACTGCTAGGAGATAAATCCAATACGGTAGTATTTGATAATAGCAAGCTGAAGAGACTTGTGCCAGGATTTTGTGCTACCAAGCGCTTTGATCAGGGTGTGAGAGAGTGCATAGCTTATCTTTTGGAAAATCCGCAGTATCAGGAGGAAGACCGAGAATTTGATGAGTGGTCAGATAAGGTTATTTTGGCATTAGAAGAAGCGAAGAAAACAATTTTAGACGAAAAGAGAAATTAATATGTTTAGAGAAATGAGAAGAATCAAACAAGCGTTATCAACGGAGGAATGCGACGTTATTTTAAGCAGGGGAACCGCGGGTGTACTAGCGGTAGCAGGGGATGATGATTATCCCTATGCGGTTCCACTTAGCTATGTGTATAAAGAGGGAAAGATTTTTTTTCATTGTGCAAAAGCAGGACATAAGCTAGATGCCATCGCCAGAAATGAAAAAGTATCCTTTTGTGTAATCGATGAGGATAATGTGATACCAGAAGAATATACAACCTATTTTAGAAGTGTTATTGCATTTGGAAGGATACGTGTCTTAGAGGATGTGCAAGAAAAGCAGGATGCCATGAGTAAATTAGCGGTTAGATTTTCACCAGATAAGAAAGTAACTGAAAATCAAGAGGCAATTGACAACGCATGGGAGAGACTATGTGTGTTGGAATTAGTGGTAGATTATATGTCGGGAAAAGAAGCCATAGAGTTAGCAAAAAGGAAGAGTTTATAAATTGTTTAACTTTTATTCGATAAGTATTTAATAATGTATGATACCATAGGGCAAAAGGAGGCAACTTCCATGTCCATAAAGAAGAGAATTTTTTTATTAAATATGTCCATGATACTTATAGCCCTATTGGTGCTCTTTTTAGTAACCATAGGCTTTACAAAATATTCGGCGGCGAGATATTCGAATCACCGCTTTATTTCTGATTTGGATAATAATGCCATCTTAGTGAAAGAAAGTATTGAAAGCTTAGAATCAAACTTTGTTTCATGGGAAGCCCTGAGTGAAGAGATGAAAGCACATCAATATGAAATCGTAGTTGCCAAAGATGATAAGGTGATTTTTCAGACCATTGGCGGTAATGTGGAATCACATTTGGAGATGGTAAGCGGTCGAAGCAAGCAAGGGATTCATACGATTTGGGGAATTACCTATGTAGATGGTTTCGCTCAAATAGGAGATGAAACCTACTATGTTGTAGCATTACAACAAATGAGTAGCAACAAGATTGAGGAAGAAAGAAATACTATTTTTTCGGGCTTTTTCTCCAGCATTGTTATACTAAGTACAATTACCATTACGATATTACTTTTCCTGGCTTGGCTTTTCTCAAGACATCTCTTGGAAAATATAACTAGGCCCTTGGAGGAGCTGACCAAGGGGGCCAAAAGGATTGCGGATGGAAATCTAGAGGAAGCTATTTTATACAAGGGCTATTCAGAGATGGAAAGTGTGTGCAATACCTTTAATGCTATGCAAGAGGATGTACGAAAGCATGAAGAAGAAAGAAAAAGATATGAACAAGCGCGTACGGACATGGTTACCAGCATATCCCATGACCTAAGAACGCCCCTTACTTCTATCAAAGGATATATCAAAGGGATTTTGGATGGAGTAGCGCATACGAGGGAAAAGCAAGAACAGTATTTAAGGGTTGCCTATGAGACAACAGAGGAGATGGACATTCTTTTGCAGAAGCTATTTCTCTTTTCCAAAATTGAGACGGGAAAAATGCCTCTAGATCAAATGAATATCAATTTGCCTGAATACATGAATCAGTATGTCGGAAACAGAGAAAAGCAGTACCAAAACAAAGGCTTAGAAATTAGATATGTTATGTCAGAAAGTAGCTTTGAAGGAAGCTACGACATTGTGCAGATGCAAAGAGTATTTGACAATCTGTTAGAGAATAGTTTGACCTATGCAAATAGGGAGCTTGTGGTTGTAGATATCAAAATATCAGAAAATGATGAAGAGGAAATTGTTACCTTTAGGGACAATGGAAATGGGGTACCGTATGAAAAACTACCTCATATCTTTGAGCGATTTTATCGCTGTGATGAGGCTAGAGGCACTGAAGGGATTGGTGTGGGACTTTACATTGTAAAGTATATTGTAGAAGCTCACGGTGGCTATGTAATTGCAGAGAATCAAAATGGTTTAAGCATTGCTATGCATTTTCCGAAAAGGAGGGAGTAACCTTGAGTAAAATTTTAGTTGTGGAAGATGATAAGAAGATTGCTGCTCTAGAGCAGGACTACTTAGAAATAAATGGCTATGAGGTAGAGGTGATTCATGATGGTGGGCTTGCTGTTAATGCTATTTTAAAAGGAAATTATGACTTGATTTTACTAGACCTAATGCTTCCTAACTGCGATGGCTATACTATTTGTAAGGAAATTAGGGAAAAGGTAGATGTGCCAATTCTAATGATAACAGCTAGAACGGAATCCATAGATGTTGTTTTAGGCTTAGGCCTAGGTGCCGATGATTATATTATGAAGCCATTCGACCCAGCGCAGTTAGTAGCTAGAGTAAAATCTCACCTAAAACGGTATGAGAGACTCTCAGGAAAAGGTGGGGCGAAGAAGCAGGTTATTGATAAGGAAGGGGTAATTGAAGCCCAAAACATAAAGATATATACCAATAGCTGGCGTGTTTTTGCAGATGATATAGAGCTGAAGCTTCCCAATCGTGAGTTTGCATTACTTCGGTTTTTAGCGGAGAATCCCAATATTGTTTTTTCTAAGGAGCAGTTATTCGAAAAGATTTGGGGCTACGATTATGAGTCAGATGCGGCAACTGTTTCGGTTCATATCAACCGAATTAGAGAAAAAATCGAAAAAGATAGTAGGAACCCACAGATAATAGAAACTGTTTGGGGCGCAGGCTATAGATTTAATTCGTAAAACTATATTCGGCATATTTTCTTGGCGAAACACCAACTGCTTTTGTAAAGGCTTTAAAAAAGTTACTATAATCAGTAAAACCACTTCTTTCAAATGATTCGGAAACAGACAGACCTTCGTTTAACAAGGCTTTAGCAATGCTGATGCGTCTAGCAGTGATATACTTGTTAATCGTAGTTCCTGTAGCGGATTTAAAAATACGGCAAATATAGGATTCGCTCAAATAAAATTCACCAGCAAGCTGTTCGATGGAAATAGGATTGGCAATGTTTTGGTTAATATAGCCTAAAATGTCATCTACCTGGTGATTATATTTGTAAGAAGCTAAGACATCGGACCGTACTTCTTCATCACCGGTCGTGCTTGCAGAAATTGAGTTTATCATGACCATGAGCTCCATAAAGGCGGCCTGCTCGATAATATCATGGGCATAGCCCTCGGTAGAGGTTATTCTATTTATATAATATAAGAATCGTTTCTGCTGTTCCTTATTTAAAGAGATCTTGTGATGAAAATCGGTAGGACGGTTTGAGAAACAAAAATCCAAATTTGTTTCGAGGGTAGATAATCTTTTTACATAATCAGGGTGCACAGAGAGCACAATACGTTCGTGAACCATACTATCGATTTGGGTAAGCTTATGACTTTCATACTGATTAATGACAAATAAATCGCCAGGTGCAATCGTGTAGAATTTATTATCGATGAGAAACTGCTTGCCACCAGAAATAGAATAGTAAAGCTCATAACAGTCATGGATGTGCATTTCCATGGCTTTTTCTTCTTTGTATAAGTGGGCAATGGAAAAAGTACGGTCTCTTAGACAGTTTTCCACAGCAACTTTGCAGGAGGTTAGTTTTTCCATACATAATCCTTTCGCGAATCGAATTTCATACCTGTATTATAAGTTAAGCGTTCATTATTTGCAATGATAGGAATAAATTGCAGTAGGCATATTGCTCAAGTAAGAGGAAAGAAAAATAGTAAAAACCAACAAAAAAGTTACAAAAGGCGACAATAAGCGACAAAAAGCAATAATTGTATTTGCTTTTCAAATTGGAATAGCATAGAATGTTACATAGTTATATCTGATTTTGAAAACAATTATTAAAATTAAAGTAGTAAGGAAGGTTAATACCATCATGTCTGTAAGAAAAAAGTTTATGATACTATTTATTCTAGCAGCTATGCTCCCAACGTCTATCTTTGGAGTATTCAGCCTGTTTAATTCAGTAAAAACAATCGAAGATTTACATATAGAGAGGTTAAATTCGCTAACGGAAACGTCAGCATCGGCATTTAGTGAAATCGTAAATATTTACAAAAATGAGGTTTGGGCAATTGAGGCCAGTCCTGCGGTACAGGACTTTATGAACATCTATGTAAATGAACCAGCTGCGGGTATTCTTAAGCAACAATATACTGAGACGGCAGAATATTTTAGGGTATTTATTGAGACGATACCAACAATCAAAGATATTGTTATCCTTGATATGAATGGTAAGGTTATTTTGGGCTGTGATAAAGAAACAGAAGGCATGGTTTTAGCTGATAAGGATTACTATACGGAGATAATAAAACATAGTGAGGAGGATTACATCTTTACTAGTAAGGTGCATGGTGCACTATTAGATCCCAATGTTTATGAAAAAAAATGTATAGCACTCAGCCAAGGTATTTGGTCTGACGATGGTGAGTGCCAAGGTGTGCTAGTTGTGTATGTGGGTATTGATATTTTGGCAGGATTTTCTCACAGCATTCAGTTTGGAGAAACTGGTCTTGCCTTTATCACGGATTCAGATAACTACATCTTATATCATTCGGAACCAATGTTTTATGATACATATACCAAAGCACCAGGGATTCAAAACATATTATGGTCATATCGGAATGGAGAGGTTCCTGAATCAGGGTTAGTAGACGACTATATGGGAGGACAGAGACGTTTCTATTACTACCACATTATGGATGATATAGGAATGGTATTGTTTTTACGTCAGGATTATAGCGAGTTTTCTCATGAACGTAATGCAACAATAGCGATGGCAGTAATGCTACTGGCAGTAGCAGCAGTTGTGGCAGCTTGGCTAAGCATTAAGTTTTCAAAGCAAATTACGAATCCAATTATAAAACTAAACGACGCCTTTTCATCTGGGGCGGAACAAGGAAAATATATTAGATGCCAGTTAGATAATAAAGATGAGTTTGGTGAGATGGCAAGTAGCTATAACGAGATGATTGAGAAGCTAGAAGAGCAGTTTGAGCAAATCAAGCAGGAGCGCTTGATCAAGGAAATTGCAGAAAGCGCCAATGTTGCAAAGAGTGAGTTCTTAGCTAGAATGAGTCATGAGATTCGTACGCCGATGAATGCCATCTTGGGTATGACCGCCATTGCTCAGAATACAGAGAACGTAGAGAAAAAGGATGATTGTCTAGTAAAAATTGATACAGCATCGAAACACTTATTAGGTGTTATTAACGATATCCTAGATATGTCCAAGATTGAAGCTAATAAATTTGAAATTATAAATGCTGAATTTAATTTAGAAAATATGTTGATTAATATTACGAATATGATTGCTTTTAAAACTGAGGAAAAGCAGCATACTCTAATTGTTAATTTAGATCAAGATATTGCGACTATTGTTCGTAGTGATGAACAAAGATTGTCACAGGTTATTACCAATCTGCTTTCCAACACAGTAAAATTCACTCCTGAGAAGGGGGTAATTACACTAAATGTGGAAAAAGGAGAAAGCAATGGTAGGCTTGTGGAATTAAAGGTTTCCGTAACCGACAATGGAATTGGAATTTCTAAGGAACAACAAAAGAATTTGTTTACAGCTTTTGAACAGGCGGATGGCGGAAAGTCAAGAAAGTATGGTGGCACAGGTCTCGGGCTGGCTATCTGCAAGAAGATTGTCAATCTAATGGATGGTGATATCTGGATTGAATCCGAACTGGGTGAGGGAACCAATATTACCTTTACGGTTCAGGTAGAGGTTGTTAGAATGGTAGCTTCCAAGGCTTATAATTCAATTAAGCAAGAGAATCTTCGTATTTTGGCAGTAGATGATTCACTTGAAACAAGGGATTACTTTAGCGATCTTATGAAAAAAATGAATCTACCATGTGATGTAGCGGAGAGCGGAGAAGAGGCATTAAAGATGTTTGAAGCTGCACAGCAAGAAGAAAAACCATATAACTTTTTCTTCATCGACTGGCAGATGCCGGGCATGGATGGAATTGAGCTTACAAGACAGATTAAGGGTGTGGCAAAAAATAAACTAGTAGTTATTATGATTTCCGCTTTTCGTTGGAATGACATTGAAAGTGAGGCAATTTCAGCAGGTGTAAATGGCTTTGTTCCGAAACCTTTATATCCATCGGAAATTATCAATACGATTTACCAGTGTATAAGTACGAGAAATAGACTTATGACAGAGAAGAAGAATCAAATAAGTGAGCTCCCTAATTTTGAAAACTATTCTATCTTATTGGTAGAAGATATAGAAATTAACTGTGAAATTATTATTACATTATTGGAAGACACTAAGGTAAAAATAGTTTGTGCTCAAAATGGAGAAAGAGCGATAGAAATTTTAGAAGAAAATCCACATATGTTTGATTTGATTTTAATGGATATTCATATGCCTGTTATGGATGGATATGAGGCAACAAAAATTATTAGAGAAATGGCTGATGATTATACTAGAAATATTCCTATTGTAGCTATGACTGCCAATGTATTTAAAGAGGATATTGATAGTTGCATCGCCTGTGGTATGAATGACCATTTGGCAAAACCATTGTCACCAGACATTATGATTGAAAAATTAAAATTATACTTACCATAAAAAGAGGCTATCATACAAGTGTTATGAATCATTTGTATGGTAGCTCTTTCGTCTTTATCTGGTATGTTTTACATGAAGAGTTCAAAATTTGCAATGTTTTGCCCAATATTTGAAAAGACTTAGATAATTATTTACTATATAATGAAAACATGATAAAAGGAAATAATAGCAATTTCCAAATAAAAAGCAATAAAGTAGTAGCGTTACAGATACTTGTATGCTATAATGTAAGCACTTACAATCAATTGTATCAAAACTGCCCACGGAATTAGTGGAAGGCAGTGCGCTAGCAGAAAGGGATGGTAGCAAAGTGGAACTCAGAACAGCAGTATCACCAAAAGATGTGAAGACTTATACTACAGAACGCTTAAGAGAAGAATTTTTGATTCAGAACCTTTTCGTTCCAGGCGAAATCAAATTAGTATATAGCCACATCGACAGAATTATCACAGGAGCAGCAGTGCCAGTAGAACCGATTGCACTTACTGCAGGAGATGAACTTCGTGCAGAGTATTTTTGCCAGAGAAGAGAGTTGGGTGTTATTAACATTGGTGGGGCAGGTGTGATTACCATAGATGGAAAGGCTTACAACATTGGTTTTAAAGAAGCTATGTACATCGGTCTGGGCTCTAAGGATATTGTTTTTGCAAGTGCAGATAAAACAAATCCAGCTAAATTTTACTTAAATAGTGCACCAGCACACAAGACTTATCCAACCGTTGTAATCAAACCAAACGGAACACCAGAAGACGGTGTAGTAATCGTTAAGGATGAAAATAAAGTAGAACTGGGAACACTCGAAGATGCGAACCACAGAGTTATCTGTAAATACATTTTACCTGGTCAGGTAGAAAGCTGTCAGTTAGTAATGGGTATGACTAAGTTAGAACCCGGAAGTGTTTGGAATACAATGCCAAGCCACACACACGACAGACGTATGGAAGTATATCTTTACTTTGAAATGAAAGAAGATGCATTTGTAATGCACTTCATGGGCGAACCAAACGAAACCCGTCACGTTGTTATGAGAAATGAAGAAGCTGTAATTTCTCCAAGCTGGTCAATCCATTCAGGATGTGGTTCCAGAGCATACACCTTTATCTGGGGTATGGTTGGTGAAAATCAAGATTTCGATGACATGGACCCAGTTAGAATGCAGGATTTACTGTAATATGTTATATCATAACAAGCAAATAAAATAATAAAGATAAATGTTTAGTCAAAAAGGAGAAAAACATGAGTGATTTAATGAACAAATTTAGCCTTAATGGCAAAGTAGCATTAGTAACAGGAGCATCTTACGGTATTGGTTTTTCAATTGCAACTGCATACGCAGAAGCAGGAGCAAAAGTAGTATTTAATGATATTAATCAGGAATTAGTAGACAAGGGTATTGCTAATTACGCAGAATTAGGTATCAAAGCATACGGTTACGTATGTGACGTTACTAACGAAGATCAGGTTCAGGAAATGGTTGCTAAAGTTGAAAAAGAAGTTGGCGTTATCGACATTCTTGTAAACAATGCAGGTATCATCAAACGTATCCCTATGCACGAAATGGCAGCAAAAGATTTCCGTCAGGTAATCGATATTGACTTAAATGGTCCTTTCATCGTAGCAAAAGCAGTTCTTCCTTCAATGATGAAACAGAGAAGCGGAAAGATTATCAATATCTGTTCTATGATGTCTGAATTCGGACGTGAAACAGTTTCTGCATACGCAGCAGCTAAGGGCGGATTAAAAATGTTAACAAAGAACATTGCATCTGAATACGGCGAATACAACATTCAGTGTAATGGTATTGGACCTGGATACATTGAAACACCACAGACTGCACCTCTTAGAGAGATTCAGCCAGATGGTTCAAGACATCCATTTGACCAGTTCATTGTTTCTAGAACACCAGCAAACCGTTGGGGAGAAGCAGAAGATTTAGCTGGCCCAGCAGTATTCCTAGCATCAGAAGCATCTGATTTCGTAAATGGTCTTATTCTTTACGTAGATGGCGGTATTGCAGCTTACATCGGAAAACAGCCTTCATAATTAACAAGCATATAAAAAGAGTAATCGCATGGGAAGGAAACTTCCCGTGTGATTTATTCTTGAGATTGTCTATTTTTTAACGAAACAGGAGTCAGTGTGAAAAATAAATTTTCACACGCAAATTTGTGCCTGCGGCTCAAAGTTTGCAGGTGCTGGAAAAGGATAGTTATTAGAATGAAGATAGCATTAATTAATGAAAATTCTCAGGCAGCTAAAAATGCAATGATTTGCGAGACCTTAAAAAAAGTGGTAGAGCCTGAACATGAAGTTATCAACTACGGTATGTACGGTGCAGAAGATCCTAATTCTTTAACCTATGTACAAAACGGTATTCTTGCAGCAGTACTTCTTAACTCTGGAGCAGCGGATTATGTAATTACTGGTTGTGGTACAGGGGAGGGTGCAATGCTTGCAGCTAACTCATTCCCTAAAGTATTATGTGGACACATTGAGTCCCCTCTTGATGCTTACCTTTTCTCTCAGGTAAATGATGGAAACTGTGTAGCACTTCCTTTTGCTGAAAACTTTGGCTGGGGTGGAGAACTCAATTTGGAATATATCTTTGAAAAATTATTCTGCACACCAGGTGGTGGTGGATATCCAAAGGATAGAGTAATCCCAGAACAGAGAAACAAAAAGATTTTGGATGCTGTAAAAGAAGTGACCCATGTTGACATGGTTACTATATTAAAGAACTTAGATAGAGAACTTGTTAAAGGCGCTCTTTCAGGAGAAAAATTTGAAGAATACTTCTTCGCAAATTGCAAATGTGACAAAATCGCAGCAGCAGTAAAAGAAATTCTCGCATAAGAAAAGATGAGCGCATATAAGCGCAGAAATGAGGAAAATATGAACCCAGTATTAGAACAATTAAGCAAAATTGGTATTGTACCAGTTATTAAAATTGACAGAGTAGAAGATGCAGTGCCTCTAGCAAAAGCACTTTGTGCAGGTGGACTTCCATGTGCAGAAGTTACTTTCCGTACTGACGCAGCAGCAGGAGCTATCAAAGCAATGACAGAAGCTTTCCCTGATATGTGTGTAGGTGCCGGTACTATCTTAAATGCTCAGCAGGTTGATGCAGCAATTGCAGCTGGTGTTAAATTTATCGTTAGCCCAGGTCTTAATCCTAAAACAGTTAAATACTGTCAGGAAAAAGGAATGCCAATTACACCAGGTACATCTAGCCCAAGTGATATCGAGCAGGCTATTGAATTAGGCCTTGACGTAGTTAAATTCTTCCCAGCAGAACAGTCTGGTGGTTTAGAAAAAATCAAAGCTATGGCAGCACCATATGTAAACATGAAATTCATGCCAACAGGTGGTATTTCAGCTAAAAACTTAACAACATACCTAGACTTTAACAAGATTATTGCTTGTGGTGGTTCATGGATGGTTCCAGCTGATTTAATTAACGCTGGTGAATGGGACAAGATTGAACAGCTTACAAGAGAAGCAGTTCAGACAATGTTAGGTTTTAAATTAGCACACATCGGAGTTAATGCTGAAAACGAAGCAGAAGCAGAAAAAGCAGCAAAGAGATTTGGATTTATTTTTGGAATGCCAGTAAAAGTTGGCGGAAGCTCTATCTTTGCAGGCGGAGCATTAGAAGTTATGAAGACACCTTATCTTGGAAAGAACGGTCATATCGCTATTTCCACTAACTATATCTTAAGAGCAATGAACTACTTAGAAACAGTTTTAGGAGTAGAATTTGATGAAAATTCTGCTAAAAAGGATGATAAGGGTAACCTAAAAGCAATCTACTTAAAAGAAGAAATCGGTGGATTCGCAGTACATTTAGTACAAAAATAAGAAACGAAAAGATAATTTTTTAAAAACGAAAGGAAATTAGAACAATGGCAAAAGTTATTACCATGGGCGAAATCATGTTAAGATTATCTACCCCAAACAATGAAAAATTTATCCAGGCAGACGAATTTGATGTATGCTACGGCGGTGGCGAAGCAAACGTTGCTGTATCTTTAGCAAACTACGGACACGATGCAGAATTCGTAACAGCTGTACCAGACAATGAAATTGGTGAATGTGCAGTTGCAGCTCTTAGAAAATACAATGTTGGAACAAAACACGTTGCAAAATGTGGCGAAAGACTTGGTATCTACTTCTTAGAATCAGGCTCTTCAATGAGAGCTTCTAAAGTAGTTTACGATAGAGCTCACGCTTCTATCTCTACAGCTACAGAAAAAGATTTCAACTTTGATGAAATCTTTGCTGGTGCTGATTGGTTCCACTTTACAGGAATTACGCCAGCTGTATCTGATACAGCTGCTGAACTTACAGAAAAAGCTTTAATCGCTGCTAAAAAGCACGGCGTAAAAGTATCTGTTGACTTAAACTTCCGTAAAAAATTATGGTCTTCTGAAAAAGCTCAGAAGGTTATGACAAACCTTATGAAATATGTTGATGTTTGTATCGGAAATGAAGAAGATGCTGAATTAGTACTTGGTTTCAAACCAGGCGCAACAGATGTAACAAGTGGAGAACTTGAACTTGCTGGTTACAAATCAATCTTCGAACAGATGGTAGAAAAATTCGATTTCGAATACTGCGTATCTTCTTTACGTGTAAGTAACTCTGCTTCTGACAATGGTTGGTCAGCATGTATCTACTCTAAAGAAACAAAAGAATTCTATCACTCAAAAGAATACAGCATCCACCCAATCGTTGATCGTGTAGGTGGTGGTGACTCTTTCGCAGCAGGCGTTATCTGTGGAATGGTAGATGGTAAAGACTTCAAAGCAGCTTTAGAATATGGTGTAGCTGCATCAGCTCTTAAACACACAATTCCTGGTGACTTTAACTTAGTATCCAGAAAAGAAGTTGAAACACTTGCTGGTGGAGATGCTTCAGGTCGTGTTCAGAGATAATTTGATATAAAAAAGTAATAAGGGCAAGTAGAGGATATCTTCTACTTGCCTTTTTAAATGAAGAAATATAGAGTAGCAATAACAAAAATAGCATTCCTGCGAGCAGACACTCTCGTTTGGAGAAAAACGTAGTGGTACGTAAAATCTGACAACACCAGATTTAAGTACCAACGTTTTTCTACACTGCTCTTAGGAATAGTATTTTTGTTATCGCTATTCACAAGATATCTTCCGCAACAAAATGCAGGAAGAAAATAAGGACTACCAGATGTATTATTTTTTAAACGTATCTTTTGATAGGCAATAATTCTCGATGGGCGCAGGCCCTCTGACTACGGTTCGAACAACCTGTAGGGTACCGTCTTCGTTTGCCTTCATTCGCCAGTCAACCATCAGAATTTTTCCTCTTGTTATTTCAATACCAGTAATTCCTTTTGTGTGGATGCAGCAGCCGGTATTGAAATATGGAAGCTTGTGGGGCTGGGGAAATTTAGGACGATGAGTATGCCCACAAATCAAGATATGTTTGTGATGGCGAATAAAATTCAAATATGCCCTTTCAACTTTGTGACGCTTATAAAGGTTTTTAGCTGGACTTGAGGGATTGCGAAAACCTACCAAGTGAAGGTATCTCCAAAAGTACCTTAAAGTCAACATAGAAATTGGCCAAAGCTGATCGTTCAATAAATCTCCTTGATGTCCATGTACAACATAAATTTCTTGCCCCGTGTGTTGATGCTTTAAAATTAGAGCCTCAAGTGGCTTAATACCAGGAAACAGATTATAATGCCGTTGCCGATATTCATCATAATAAACGTAGAAATTTCTTTTTACATACTCTTTATTTTGTAATAAAATATTATGATTGCCATACAGCATAATCAATCGCTTTTTATCGTAAAATTTCTTTAATGCAGTAAACACATCACCATGAGCTTGCCTGATATATTTAAAGTCTTTATACTCCCAAAGCTCATCACCATCGCCAACCTCCACATAGGTATAGTCATTATGATAGTAATAATCAAGCGCATGCAGTAGAATTACCTGATTCCTTGCAAATTCATCAGAAACGCTGTCATTTCCTCGATGTAAATCACTAAAAAAGATGAAATTAGAATGGTCATCAAAGGTTTTTATTTCAGCACGGTTAAATACTTGTGTTAACCGTTTATTAACATACATCATGAGTAATTGCCTCCAGCCCAAAATATTTAAAAAAGTATGAGGATGTTTTAGTATAGTATTGCAAATTATATTTTTTTCATTCTGCAATTTCATTTTCAAAGTCATATATACTTTGATAAAAAATGAGGGGAATTATAATTTTTTGAGCTATTTATTTTTAAAGTTGCATGATATGATAACGAAAGAATCTCCAATTCTGGAGTATAGTGTAGTTTGGAAGGGTAAGGTTAAAGATGAAAAAAGAAGAATATAGCAAGCCAATAGGGATTACAAATGTACAGGTTACAGATAAGTTTTGGAAGACAGAGCAAGAGTTAGTGCGTAAGGAGGTTATTCCTTATCAGTGGGAAGCTCTGAATGATAGGGTGCCAGATGCGGCTCCTAGTTTTTGTATGAGAAACTTTAAAATAGCAGGAAAGATGATGTCCGAGAAGAAGGAAAAGGGAACCGCTTATGTGGAACCTGCTTATACATTTAGGGGATTTGAAGCATTGCCCGAAGACCCCAATAATTTGGAAGACAAATTTTATGGCTTTGTTTTTCAGGATAGTGATTTTTCAAAATGGATAGAGGCTGTGGCATATTCCTTGGCGCAACATCCAGATGCAGAACTTGAGAAAATCGCAGATGGTGCAATTGACATCGTTTGTGCAGCACAGCTTGAGAACGGGTATTTAGACACCTACTATATTATCAATGGCATGGACAAGTCCTTTTCAAATTTGAGAGACCACCATGAATTGTATTGCTTTGGACATTTGACTGAAGGTGCGGTGGCATACTATCAGGCAACAGGAAAAGACAAGCTTTTGAAAGCAGCTATGCGTTTTGCGGATTACATAGATGCCTATTTTGGCTGGGATGAAGGAAAATGCAAAGGATATCCAGGGCACGAAATTGCAGAAATGGCTCTTGTTCGCTTGTATGAGGTAACTGGTGAAGAAAAGTATTTGAATCTTAGCAGATTTTTTGTTGATATTAGGGGACAACGTCCATATTACTATGACAAAGAGCATGGAGTTGCACCGGCAAAAGAAGGAGAGCTTAGATATCATTATCATCAGGCACATATTCCTGTAAGAGAGCAGAAAGAGGCTTTTGGCCATGCCGTTCGTGCAGTATATTTATATTCTGGAATGACAGATGTTGCCAGAATAACAGGAGATGAAGAGCTTTTTAAAGCATGTGAAAATCTATGGAATGATATTATAAATAAGAAAATGTATATTACAGGAGGAATTGGTGGTACACATATAGGAGAAGCATTTAGCTTTGAGTATGATTTGCCTAATGACACTGCTTATTCAGAGACCTGTGCGGCAATAGGTTTAGTATTTTTTGCTCGTCGTATGTTAGAAATTCATGCAGATAGTAGGTTTGCAGATGTAATGGAAAGAGCACTCTATAACGGTGTTTTAAGTGGTATGGCAATGGATGGAAAGAGCTTCTTTTATGTAAACCCATTAGAAGTGGTGCCAGAAGCATGTCATAAGGATGAGAGAAAGTTCCATGTAAAACCAGTTCGTCAAAAATGGTTTGGCTGCGCGTGTTGCCCGCCAAATATTGCAAGGCTTGTAAGTGCAATACCAACTTATGCATACACGGAAAATGAAGAAACCCTGTTTTTCCATCTTTACATGGGAAGTGTTCTCGAGAAAAAGGTAGGGGATAAGACATTAGATATTAAAGTGGATTCTCAGCTTCCTTGGACGGGAAAAGTAACTATTGAGCTTGAAACAAGTGAAGCACTGAATTGTACTTTAGCATTTCGTATTCCTGGATGGGCGAGTAGGTATTCGATTCTTCTTAATGGGAAAGCGCTATCTGAGGAAGAAATAGAAACCAAAAGAAAGGATGGCTATTTATACTTAAATAAAAGCTGGGAAGCTGGCGATAAGATTGAACTAGATTTTCCTATGGAGATAAAGAAGTTTAGAGCAAGTACCAAGGTACGTGAAAACATAGGAAAAGTAGCATTTATGCGCGGCCCAGTGGTTTATTGCATGGAAGAAGTAGATAACGGTAAAAATTTACATCTTATAACACTTAAGCAAAATGTAGTAAGAGAAGGTATGATAGAAATTGAGGGAGAAACCTTTCCTACTGTTTTACTTAAGGGACAAAGAATAGCACAAAGCAGTAGTTCAGAATTATATGAAGAATGTAATACCAATACTTATGAAGAGCTGGATTTAACTTTAATTCCTTATTTTGCGTGGGCAAACAGAGGAGAAGGTGAAATGACGGTTTGGATAAGGGAATAATCAAAAATGGATTGATTATTGTGTTAGCTTCTGCTAAAATTAATGGCATGTAGGTTTTTATTTTACTTACATGCCATTCTAAAAAAAGGCAAGGTTTTTGATATGGAGATTAATAGTTATATAAGAAACTTCATATTAGGAATGATGACGTTAGCCACCATTTTCTTAGGGATTTGTTTCGAGACGAATCCTCATATTATGAACTCTGGATTTGAGGAAAAATCAATTAGTGCACCAGCAGTTAACAGGCAGATTGAGTATGCAGCGACGAAAGAAGCGACAAAGCAGCTTGAGGATGTGAGCCGTAGCCTGAGATTTGCACGCTGGGTTAGTCCGATTGAGTTTTCAAATACAGCAGTTCCATTTCTTTGGGCACTAGTTCTTTTACTAGTTTTTTTTGGAAAGTCTGGAATGAAATATCAAACAAGACGAGGGCGTTTTGTGCAAAAAACGATAGGAATTATCCACTTTGTACATAGCACTGACGGAAGGAAAAAACTTATTTTTTTATAATCCAAATTGTTAAAAATGCATATGGGAAGGTCGGCGTATTGTAAACAAGCAATTACGTGTCTTTTTAATGCATAAAAAGAAAAATTGAAATGGAGATAAAAAAATGAGTGCTTTATATTGGGTTGTAATTGTTGCAGGAGCTTTAGTTGGAGGATTAACTACACTTTATATTACCTTGGCAATGCCTGCAATTATTGTTTGGAAGATTTATAGAAAAGTGAAATACAAGATATCACTTTTAAATTAGTGTAAAATACCTAATTTAAGATGCTATAGTTTTTACATAGCAGAGAGGACACATATGGAAACATATAAGTTTTTGCTGGATTTAGCAATCATTCTTTTAAGTACCAAGGTGCTAGGCTTATTGACAAGAAAGATGCATATGCCACAGGTTGTGGGAGCGTTATTAGCGGGTCTATTCTTGGGGCCAGCTATGTTGGGAATTATCACACAGACACAGTATATAGAAGAGACTGCAGAGATAGGTGTAATTCTTTTGATGTTTTGTGCCGGAATGGAAACAGATGTCAAAGAGCTGAAGAAGAGTGGTAAATCAGCCCTAGTTATTGCAATGCTTGGAGTTATCATACCGTTAATCGGTGGGTACTTTGTAGCATGGGTATTTAATAAGCCAGGAATAATTGAGTCAGACGCAACTAGCACGGTATTTTTGCAAAATGTATTTATTGGTGTTATCTTAACTGCCACATCAGTCAGCATTACAGTGGAAACCTTAAAAGAGCTTGGTAAGTTAAAGACACATTCGGGAAATGCTATATTAGCGGCGGCGATTATAGATGATGTTCTTGGAATTATTTGCTTAACGATTATAACAAGTATGGCTGATACTTCGGTAAGTATCGTAACAGTTTTACTGAAAATTGTTCTTTTCTTTGTTTTTGCAGCAATAGCAGGATTCGCTTTTTATAAGTTCTTTACAATATGGAGTAATAAGGCAGAAAGAGGACTACAGCGACATGTAATCATTTCATTTGTATTTTGTCTTATGATGTCATTTGCGGCAGAAGAGTTCTTCGGTGTTGCAGATATTACAGGAGCATATATTGCAGGATTGATTATTTCAATGACTCAAAAGGAACCTTTTGTGGCCTCGAAATTTGATGTACTATCCTACCTATATCTTTCACCTATTTTCTTTGCTAGTATAGGTCTAAAGGTTGATTTACCACAAATGAATGGTGCAATTGTTTTATTTGCAGTGATTCTAATTGTGGTGGCGATATTAACGAAGGTAGTAGGCTGCGGACTTGGAGCGAAGCTATGTCATTATAGGAATTATCAGGCAGCCCGTATAGGCGTAGGAATGATATCAAGAGGCGAAGTGGCGCTGATTGTAGCAAGCAAAGGTGCCGCGATAGGGCTTATGGGAAGTGCATTTATGGGACCAGTGGTTTTAGTTGTTATTTTAACAACAGTAATTGCACCGATTTTACTTAAATGGATTTTTAAGTATGGACCAACAGCTGCTACTGTAGACGGTGAGAGTTTATCCAGTAAATATGAAAAAATGTATAAAATCCGTATGGGTGAAAAATAACCTATAAAAGGAGAGTAGATACAATTGGACATAATATCTATAATATTAATAGCTTTTATTTCTTTTGGACTGTGCTGGTCGGTTTGGTATGAGCACTTTTGCGGAGAAAAGAGATAATACTTATAAATTTTAATTAAAAGCTGGGAAATTCGAGGATGGCTTGCGTTTCCCAGCTTTTAATTTATAAAAGAGTGTTTGTGTACTAGCGGTAATTGCTGAAATAAGGGTTGACATTGGGTGGTAAAGGGGATAAAATTATTTTTGCACGCGGAAATGCTGGAATTGGCAGACAGGCATGATTCAGGTTCATGTGTATGTACGTACGTGAGGGTTCAAGTCCCTTTTTCCGCACTATATTTTAGAACAAATACACGATTGAGAATCCTACAAGAGGATTCTTTTTTTGTTATGGTATCTTTTGACACAAGATTGTTTTTCTGTTCATAAGATAATTGGAAAGAAGAATGTAAGTTTCCGAAACTCCATGAAAGGAGAGAATTTATGAATAATCAAAATAATCAAGCCGTTAGGTGCTTGGATTTTGGCCCTAATCCTTTGGTAGTCAACATAAAAGAGGCTACCTTGCAAAATACCAATTTTCGCACGGCATTATGGACTGGTAAACACTTGCAGCTTACCCTAATGTGCATCCCTGTTGGTGGGGAAATTGGCCTTGAGTCACATCCTTATTTAGATCAATTTTTGTGTCTTGAGCAAGGCTGTGGACGTGTAATGATGGGAAATTGCAAGGAACGATTAAACCATCAAACTAGGGTAGAAGCTGACTGTGCTATTTTTATTCCCGCAGGAACTTGGCATAACCTTGTAAATACAGGCGATTGCCCAATAAAAGTATTTTCTATCTATGCACCACCACAGCACCCCCATGGAACTGTCCATAGAACAAAAGCAGAAGCGGATGAAGCGGAACATTACTAAAGATCTTTTATAGCTTTCATAGAAAATAATGGAACCTGTTAATGAAGCAATGTTTGCTTTGTTAACGGGTTTTTGTTAAAATGGTTCTAGGCTTAAATGTCAAAAAACGGGGGCTTAGCTATGGAAATAAGAGAAGTGCAAGAAACAGATTTAAAGGGAATACTTGAATTATATACACAGTTACACGATAATGACATGCCACTATTTGATGACGGACTTGAAAATCTATGGAGTGACATTCTTAAGGATCAGAATCACCATATTATTGTGGGGGTGGAAGAGGAGCAAATAGTTTCTTCTTGTGTAGTGGTGATTGTACCGAACCTGACACATAACCAACAGCCATATGCATTGGTTGAAAATGTAATTACACATAAGAACTATAGGAATAAGGGATATGCAACGAAAATACTTGATTTTGCTAGAGGGATTGCAGAAGCAGAAAATTGTTATAAAATCATGTTGCTAACGGGTTCCAAGAAGGAAAGCACATTGATGTTTTATGAAAGAGCAGGTTATAACAAAAATGATAAAACTGCATTTATACAATGGCTTTAAAAGATAAAAGTGCCACCCGCTTTTGAATATTATTCATGGCGGGTGGCGTTTGTATCGTAGGTACAAATTAAATTGGAGTTATTTCTTTTACATAAGGCATTCCTGCAATGGGCTGGAAAATAGAAACAATTACAAAGTGGGGGCTAAGACCGGAGCCTAAAGGCTCAGCAATGGCTACATAACGATAATTGGTGCCATTAACTACTTGTGTTGCCACGGCGACGGGGATGTAAAAATATTCCTGTAAGCCACTTACAGCGGTATAAAAAACAGAATATTCATAAGGCGAAATATCCGCACTATATGTCCATGATCCTGGCATATATCCTCCAAAAAATGTTATTAATACATTATATGAAAGAAAATGTAGTTCACTACAAGAAGGAAGATATTTAGAAGAAACTGTTATATATATTTCCGGAAGAATAGTTGTTTGAATAAGTACCACTAGCTCCGTATGTATTTGCTTTAGCCGCTTCGTTATCGGCAGCAAAATTAATAAGTGAAGATTGTGCAGAAACTCTATATGCATAAGAGGAGTTTCCATTAAATAAAGACTTAACAGTAGTCATATCGGCTTTCATAAAAGTTTCTTTATCGATAGAAAGGCTGTTATCACTTTTAATATTAATTCCGATGCTAGTTAGTAGCTTGGAATTTGTAGCAGTAGCCTTTACCATGTTTAGTGTTTTATTTAATATGCCAGTAGTATTTATATTATCAGTTGCTTTAAGAACAGAGTTATAATCATCAACAAACTTGGAAAGTGCTTTATAAATGGCATCGGTATCATAACCATTTGTAGTGGTCTTATTTCCATTAGCATCCGTAGTAGTAATATCCTTTTTAGTAAATAAGGAATCCTTACCAGTAGTAAGTAGTGCATCAGCAGATTCTTTTAATGCATCTGTGCTACTTTGAACTTCAGCAAGAACCTTTGATGTATCCTTGCTTTTTGAATTAACAAGGGAAGAGACACTATCGTTAGCATTCTTTCCATAGTAAGCTTTCATTAGCTTTCCATAGCTTCCATTTTTAATGCTTGCATAATCGGATAAAAAGTTCAGATTAGCAGAGGAACCTGTGCCAGAAGAGCTTAAACCGCTAAATAAATAAGAATAATCACCTTTTGATTGTATATTTATACCCATAATAAAACCTCCTTGTTTACAATTGCTTTGTAGAAAACGGCGTCCGTGCCAATTTATAGTTACGATTCAAGTAATCATTGTGTTTGTAGCTCTAGTATAGCAAATATCGGCGTTTTTTTCAATGGACTTTATAGAAAGGTGGAAAAATTAAGAATTGCGTTAAGTGAAAATTTAAATTCTACTTCTGATTTATAGAAATAGAATTTAGTCTTGCAGAAATTCCACTTCTATAGGAAACTTCTTTTGATGATCCTTCATTCCCAGAAAGGAGACCATTATGTCTAATTTAATCCCAGGT
>JAVBUZ010000134.1:0-3864 GCA_031554725.1 Lachnospiraceae bacterium
ATCATTTCCACCATTTCATCACTGGTATATACTAGCTTTTCATCTTGCAAGCAAATAATCCCGCATTCCAAAGTAATATTCATCCCTTGAATATCCCAGGAACTTTCAAAGCGTGTGCTAATTTCCTTTACTGCCGCCTTCATATTTTCCTGGCTATCAAATAACAAGCAAAAAGCATTCTCACTGAAACGAAATATCTTGTTTTTTTCGCCTGGCATACTAGCCAAAAAGTCTGCTACGCGTACTAAAACATCGCTACCACTTTTTACACCAAAGTTCTCCTCCACAAAGTGAAGTCCCTCAACCTGAATGGCAGCCATCCAGCTTCTCTTATCTGCAAAAAAATCTTTATCCAAATAACTAACTAATGCATAGGAATTAAATACCCCTGACTCTCTATCAATATAAAGCTGTGGATTTTCCAAGGTCACATACATATACACAATCGCTACGCACATTGCAAAGCCTACTAATAAAAGCTCATTGTGCATCATCTGGATAAACGCGGTAACGCCCCAGGCTGCAATTAAAAACCATACAGATTGCTTAATCTGACGCTGCATCTGCTTTCTGTAAAAAAGAGTATAAGCAAAGCTAGCAAGTAAATAAAATAACGCCACCCCATAAGTGGTCGACACACATGCACCATAGGTATATACGTGAGTCCCATCATTAAAAACATAAATGGGATATAAGCATAGGATAACGAGTTCTAAAAGTATCGGAATCAAGCTAATTGCAAAGAATCCTTTTATATTTCGGTGGTTCTTTTGAATTTCTATAAAGGTATAAAACAGTAACATAAAAGCAACCACTGTGATAGAGCAAAGATAGGACTTACACACAAGTGCGTTGATGAACTCTCCCACGCTTTCCTTGTTGTGAATGGTTACTACAGATGAAACGTCTAAACATACACATGTCAAAATTGTAAAAAACAAAGCCATAAAAGCGGCTTGCGAATGCAATCTCAAGCTCTTTTGACCAAACATTAAAATAGCAACTAGTGCTAGCAAACATAAGCCTGCAATCTGATACTGAATATTCATGTCTTCCCTCCTTGCTTCTTGCTTCCTCATTATAGCAAATTACACTTCAAAAAGGAATACAAAAAAAGTCGTTGGCCCCTTATTTCCAACGACTTTCCTTATGTAATCAATTCCGAAAAATTTCCACATCTAATTTTAAGCTTTTATGTATGTTTCCACAATAACATTCATAAGTAGCTTGTCACACACTACTTTAACGAAAGGCCAGCGTAATAATTTCGTAACCCGCTTCCTTCTCGTCAAAAAAGTATTTTACATGTGACAGAAAACTTATATTTCTACAATCCCGCTCCACAATTCCCTTTTTACATTTTAGTTCTTTTTGCTAATAAATACAGGTCAGCCCTGGTGTTGTTTGTGTATAAGACAGACTGATTCCGCTTACTGTTGCATAGTGAGTCACGGTGACGCGATAGGTTTCACCACGAACTGCACTAGTATAGGTAGTTTGGCCTCCAAAAAGGGCCGTATTGGTGTCATAATTTCCATCACAGGTTCCCACTTGAACCCAGCTAAGACCAGACTTTCTTTCTACCTTAATATCCTTGGCACCAACTATACTTGCTGTAGCATTTGTACCAGTTGTTACTCCAATATACATTCCCGCACTACTAAAGCTTATGTTTATTGTACAATCACATAGTGCTGGGGCTGCGCTCCTTAATAAATTGCTGCTTGACTCTGTACTTACCTGCTGACTTAAAAGCGCATTTATTTCGGTGGCATCCATAACTGTTAATTCTAAAACCTCTACTTCCTCTTTTACATCAGCTGCGTAGGTTTGTGCTGGCAATAAAGATATACACATTACTACTGCTAATAAAAGTCCCCATATTTTTTTCATGGTTTTATCCTCCTTGTATTGTTCGCATGAAGGCTATTCTTTGCTATCCGATACCCTTCCCTCCTTTGTTTTCCTTTACCTTCATCTATTAATGTCACGAACGTTATAAAAGGTTACAAAAGATTTTTATTTTATTTTATTTTATTTTTTACCTGAAATCATTTCCTCTATTATTTCTATCATCTTCTCTTTTGTTATATCACCTCGCAGGGTATAGGCGTCTTTATTATCAAAGAACCACGCCATAATGCTGTCATCTGAGGTGTATATGGAAACCTCCCAACTATCAATATATGATTTTTCCACAAAATTAGTATCTACATTGGCTGCCATCACCCATGATAAGGTATCTTTAAAGCGCTCTATCGTTACTTTAAAGTTTTCATATTCACTTTTATGATAAAGAAGCATATACATATCTTTCGTATCCATATTTATCTTTTTTACTTCTTCTATATTATAATCCGTCAAATATTGCTCCTCAATCGCAAATGGAATATCTGGGTTTTCTTGTCTAAAAACTTCTAGGGTATACTGATTTTTATCTATCTCCCCCATTTCCATAGGTTCATTTTCAGCCTCTACAAAGAAGCTTCTACTATCCTTGTTCTCCTTAATAAAAGAAAAGATTCCTTTTTTGCTAGTTGCATAGCTTCCTACGTTGGCAACGGTGAATAAAACAAAAATAGCGGCTGCCGCCAAAACAAGTCTGTACACCGCTTTATGCTCCAATATAAAGTTTGTCTTTTTCTTTCTAGCCTTGGAGAATTCTTCCATACTAACAGCAAGCTCGCTGGATGCTTCCATCTGTGTAGTCTTTTCCGTTGTATTGTGATACTTTTGTTTAAAACGCCTATATGCTTCCTGCGGATCGGCCTGTGGATTCTGTTCATCTTCGGCTAGGCTCTCTATTTCCTTGATGATTTTATTCATTTCTGCTACTGTTTCTGGAGTTTCTGCTGTCTCTAGACACAGGTCATTTAACCGCTGCGTTAACTTATCCATTGTTTTCTTATTATTTTCAATTTCACTCTTCATCTGATTACGTATCTCCTTCGTATCAAAACAAATCTATAATAGATTAAACTGAATTTTCTTTTTCGCTCTATGCATTTTCACTTTGAAGTTTGCTTCTGTAATTCCAAGCTTATCTGAAATCTCGCTTCCCGTAAAACCTTCTAGATAATATTGGCAAAATAGCATCTTCTCCTTTGTTCCTAGCATGCTATCTAGCGCCACCATTAATTCACATTCTGAAAACTCATCTCTGCGATCTACCAAATCAATAAATTCATCTACCGTATAATTCATATTATCACGTAAGCGATTCATTGCTTTTAATTTGAAACTTGCTGTCTTGTATAACCAACCTTTTGGATTTTCATGTCCGGATAATTTATCCAGTTGCTTATACGCTTCAAAAAATGTTTCTTGAAGAATATCCTCAATCATGTCTTCCCTTCCGCTTACACCTTTTATGTAGCGAAACAAACCCTTATAGGTTTCCATATACAATTCTTCAAAGAATCTCTCCCTATCCATGCCTTAATCCTCCACGTACCTTGCCATCTATGACCTAATCCTTCTGAACCGTCCCTGTATTTTCTCCTAAATAAAGCAACAAAATATTTCATTTCGTTGCCTTTGTCCCCGTTAATCATTCAAATCTCATCAAAGTATTTCTTCATGTATTCTAAAATTCGTAATATTAACTGGTTACGTTGTTCTCTTGTACAGTTGGTTACATACTTTTCAAAATCGAACTCCTCTGCTTGGTCTCCCATAATCAAATAGGTGGGATCTACCTTACACTCTTTATTCAACAAATAGATTTTCTCAATTGTTAAGCCTGTAGAGCCATTTTCTAGCTTTCGATAGTGCTCATCACCAATGCCTAGGACTGTAGCAAACTCTGCTTGAGAACACCCCTTGTTCTCGCGAATCTCTTTTAGTCTAGCACCCACTAATATA
>JAVBUZ010000176.1:0-12692 GCA_031554725.1 Lachnospiraceae bacterium
TTACTACATCGTTCGTATGAGCCTTTATACTTATCTTGTGTTAATCGGAAATCAAGTTGACAAAAGTCTTCCATAGCAAGCTTCGTGCAATTATCCTTCTCAAAAACACGGTCAATACGCTTTGTAATGTAGGAAAAACTATTGCTTCCAGCAACGAGAGCATGTGGAACAGTAGATATTCCGACGGCTTCTGCCATACACATTACAAGATGCTCGGCTTCGGGTAATGAGCAAAAGTCTTCTACCTGTGGCTTAAGTATATATCCAGTTGGATAATTTAAAAGTGTGAGACGTGGTTTTTTACCGTCGGAAAGAAGATGCAATGACAATTTTTTCTGTACACCAGGAACTGTAAGTCCCTTACTCGTGCTTTCCATTGCAAGAAGCTCCAAGGCTTCCTCATCAAACGCAATATCTGGGATAACTGATGTACCAAAAAAACGTTTTATACAACGTTTGTGCCAGCCAATATTTTCTTCTTCTAAAGTAAGAGGTTTTGAGCAACATAAACAATTCTTCATAGCTGTTCCTCCAAGATACTGACATTTCCAATTCCGTCTTTGCATGCAACAAGAAGTAATCCAAAGCGATCTTTTGCGTCAATTTTCCAATTGCGGCTGACAATATCAAGTAACCATCCCTCTGGAATAAGTCCATCAAAAAAGGAAAATAGGGTCTTGGAAGTGTAAACCTCTTGACTTAGAGGTAGGGTTAATGAGATAGCGCTTGCATTATCGCTTAACAAATAATTGGCATCATATAAAAAAGAGTATCCTTCATCTGTTTCCGTCAGAATTCCTGCAAAAGTGTTTCTTACATAAATATAAGCTGTTCTAAAGATAGCCATTACTTCTCATCCTTTCTTCCGGGTACTGCTTCCATGTCAAACATGCCAAGCGCTATATTTACTTTATCCATGCGAACCGTTTCTTTGCCCTGCTCCAGTTCTCTTATAAAGCGAAGGCCTAATCCAGAGCGCATTGCGAATTCTTCTTGGGTAAGCCCAGCAGCACGTCTTTTTTCTTTTATAAATTTGGCAATGTTATTCATTCTTAGTATGGTCTCCTTGCATTTTATTATACTTGGATACTATACCTTTTCGGGTATAATGTCAATGAATTGTTAAAAATAAATACCCTTAAGGGTATAAATATTGTTAAAAATAAGAAAAAGCACCCGTTCGGGTATAAGAAGGATGATTATAGAATAGTATTTGCAATTTATTTTACTATTCAAAATTCCTGTGTTAAGATACAGAAAGAGCGAGATATAATCAATCAGAAACGGAGAAATATATGTTTGAGTTATCGAGATTAAAAAAACGAAAAGTAATGGCTAATATTCTTTGTATAGTATGTTTTATAGCAACAATTGCATGCTTATATCGTGGAGGATGTGATCCTTTATTTAATTATCCGTATGCATCAGTTTTTATGCTTTTCTTTTTGGCACTTTCAATTATTTTCTTTTTTATAGGAATATGTATATCTGCCCTACAAAAAGACATTACCGAAATTAGCAACAGAAAATCAGTAAGCCAAAATAATTTATAAGTTGATATAAGGGAATATAGATTGATGAAAGATAAAAAGATTTTAAAAATTGGTATTGTCATATTTACGGTTGGATTTGTATTTTCGTGCATTCTGGCAAAGGTTGGGTATGACTATTGTTTTAAAAGAGGAGACTATGGTACTAATGAGCAGCAGTTGCCCTGCTTGGCTGTTTATTTTATGTCAGCAGACAGTAAATTATCCGGTTATATTTACGGTGAAGATGACGTCAAAGGTCTTGTTGTCATTTCTCATGGGCGAGGTGCCAGCGCGGAATCTTATCTCTCTGAAATACAATACTTTGTTGATCACGGCTGGCGGGTTTTTGCTTACAATAACACGGGAACGAATCTGAGTGAAGGGGATAGTGTAAAAGGGTTATCGCAGTCCCTTTTTGATTTACAGTCCGCATTAGATTATATTGCAAGAAATGCACAGTTAAACAATCTGCCCATCGTATTATATGGTCACAGCTGGGGTGGATATGCAGTCACATCTATTCTTAATTACGATTATCCGATTTTGGCAGTTGCAAGTATCGCGGGCTTTGATACTCCGAGAAAAGCAATCTATGATTATGCAGTATGTAAAGCAAATATTTTTGGTGCGCTAGGATTTCCGTTCTTTTGGGGGTATCATTGCATTATATTTGGTGAGAATGCTAATATTAGTGCTGTTGATGGCATTAATAATACGCAAATACCGGTGATGATTATACATGGAACTGAGGATAAGACATTGCGTTATGATGTGGGTAGCATTATATCCTGTCAAGATAAAATTAGTAATCCTAATGTGATATATATATCGCGTGATTGTGAAAATCAGAATGGCCATACAAATCTTGTTTTTGCAGTAGATGAGGATAATAATCTAACGGGTGTATTAGATGAGGATTTATTTGCTGATATTAACCAGTTTTTTGAGCAAGCCATTGTAAAGTAACATGCCGAAGGGGTATTATCTTCTGATGGCAATAGAAACTGATGAAGATATTAAAAAAGTCAGGCATTAGTTTGCTTGACTTTTTCTAAACTCACGAGGAGATTTTCCATATACCTTTTTAAAAAGATCTTTAAAATAATTACAGTCATTGAAGCCGTACTCTAGAGCAATATCTGTTATGGTGTTACTTGTGGTAAGAAGGGCGGCAGAGGCATGCTTTAGGCGTATATAATTTAGATATTCCTTAAAGCCCATTCCAGTGGTTGCTTTAAACTTCTTTGAAAAGTAAGTTGGGCTAAGGTTAGAAACCCGTGCAACCTCAGCTAGAGTAAGTGGCTTTTGGAAGTTTTTATAAATATATTTTGTTGCCAGCATAATCTCTGCTTCTTTTGCGTTAATTAGTTCAGGCTCCTTTTCTGTTAAGACGCTATGTCTTGTTAAAAGAAGCAAAAGCTCGTTTAACTGACAAGTCATAAAAGAAGGGGAAAGTTCATCTATTTGTAAATTTTCGGAAAGCATTTTTGCCAAAATAGAATGAAATTCCTCTTGGTATAAAGTGGGAACGCTACCCATAAAGGACTTGGGAACAAAGGGCCCCACGGAGTCCTTGGAGGAAAAAAGATTAGGAAGCAAAAAATCCTCCTTAAAGTAAATAAAAACAACATCACAAATAATATCAGGACTATAGATGGAGTGATGAAGCTCACCAGGTGCAATCAGCACAAGGTCGCCTTTTTCTAAGGAATAAATAGTGTCCTTTAATAGAAAGCGGCATTGTCCGGAAAGTAGGTAAAAGACCTCGTAATATCTATGAAAATGATCAGGCTGAGGAGGAACCAGGGTGGTACTTCGATGCCCGCGAGTAATTTTTATTTGATCAATATCCACATGTTTTGTCTTTGATTGCATGATGCGTCCTCCTTAGTACCTTCAGTATAGCAAAAACAACACAAAAAAACAGTATTATTTTCAAAAAAGCTTATAAAATCGTTAGAAAATATTAGAAACTTGAGGTATTATACTCATATAGAGTTGAAAAACCCTAATTCGTTTTTAATCCCCCTTCCTCAAATAGGAAAACCCTCGTCATGATTGGCGGGGGTTTTTGCATGTACTATAGGGGAAGCTTAAAGTAACGTTTTGCATTGTTGTAGGAAATGTCAGTAACGATTTCTTCAAGGATGCTCATATCAGCTGGGAATTCACCGTTTTCTACCCAGTTACCAAGTAGGTTACAAAGGATACGACGGAAATATTCATGTCTGGTGTAAGAAAGGAAGCTTCTGGAATCTGTTAACATACCTACGAAGCCAGATAGATTTCCGAGGTTAGCTAAGGAAATCATCTGATCCTGCATACCGGTCTTGTGGTCATTAAACCACCAAGCGCTACCCTGCTGAATCTTAGCGACAGCGGTAGAATCCTGGAAGCATCCAAGAATAGTTCCGATAGCTTGATTATCATTTGGATTTAGAGAGTAGATAACAGTTCTAGGTAATGTATTTTCAGTAATTAATGCATTTAAGAAATTAGCCATTTCAGCACTTGGTGCATAATTGTTGATACAGTCAAAGCCAGTATCAGGACCTAATTTTTCATACATTAAGGTGTTGTTGTCACGTTTGCAGCCGTAATGAAGCTGCATAGCCCAATCAAGTCTGTCATATTCTTTACCAACAAAAAGCATAAAGGCTGTTTTGAACATTAACTCTTCGGTTCTAGTAATTTCCATTTTGTTTAATCTTTTTAGGAAAATGCTTTCGATTTCATCTTCAGTTGCAGGAACATACATAACATATTCAAGCGCGTGGTCAGATACGTTACATCCCATAGAAGCGAAGAAATCCATACGATTTCTTAAAGCATCCTTTAAAGCAGCAAAGCTTGAAATTTCTGTCATATCAGCAGCTACAGCAAGCTTATCAAGATAATCAAGGAAATCTGGTTTTTCGATGTTCATAGCCTTGTCTGGACGCCAAGCTGGAAGAACCTTTACATCAAAGGTAGTATCTTCAGCAATTTTCTTGTGCCATTCTAAGGTATCGATTGGATCATCCGTTGTACAAATCAAAGTAACATTAGATTGTTTGATTAAATTGCGAACGCTCATAGAAGCATCTGCAAGCTTTGCGTTACAAAGGTTCCAAACCTCTTCGGCGGTATTTTTATTTAATACGCCGTTGTAACCAAAGTATCTTTGTAATTCTAGATGGCTCCAGTGAAAGAGTGGGTTACCAACTGCTTTACCAACACATTCAGCCCATTTGAAGAATTTGTCTTTATCAGGAGCGTCGCCAGTAATAAATCTTTCATCTACACCTGATGAACGCATAAAACGCCATTTGTAATGATCGCCACCAAGCCAAACCTGAGTAATGTTTTCGAATTTACGATCTTCGGCAATTTCCTTTGGGTTGATGTGGCAGTGATAGTCTAAAACTGGAGTTGTTTCAGCAAAATTGTGAAACAGAGCTTTTGCGGTTTCGGTTTCTAATAAAAAATCTTTGTCCATAAATTGTTTCATGGTATGTTCCTCCATTTTTCTTATTTTTTAATCAGGGTGGTAGCCCTGTGAATTAACTCGCCTGAAAAAATTGTCTTTTTGGGCATTTCGTTACCACCTAGAAGTCCCATTAGGGTGGTAATTAGGTGCTGGCATAGAGTATCTAATTTGTTGTCAATAGATGTTAGCTCTGGCTCTGCACAAGTAGCAAGTAAAGAGTTGTTATATCCAATAACAGATAAATCCTCAGGAACTCTAAGCTTATTTTGAGATGCATATTTCATAGCCCCGATAGCTAAATTATCATCAGCAGCGATAATGCCGTTGAAAGAAAGGCCTTTGTTTTTTACCTTTGTAAGATGGTCTGCCATGGCATGTAGATCTTCGTGAGGGCCAGAATAAAATAGCAATTGATTACCACTTTTAAGGAGGCCATTATCTTCCATTGCAGCACGGTATCCAGCAAGCTTACGTTTTCCGCTGTAGGAAGTTGAATTGTAAAAATATAGAATATCCTTTGCACCGGAACGAATCATCTGCTGTGTTGCCTCATACATAGAGGTAAAATCATCGGAAACGATACTATAAACATTTGGTGCGTCGAAAGCAGCATTTAAAAGCATGACGGGAACCTGTGATGCAGCATCTATTATGTATTTGTTATCGGCTTCATTTTCATATATAAAATTGGAACCAATCAAAATAACACTATCTACCTTCTTAGTAATAAGAAGATTCATGCCCTTTTCCTTTGTGGCAAGGTCATAGCCGGTACAGCAAAGGATGTTGTCATAATTGTTTGCTCTTAAGTTTTGCTCTATGTAATAGATTGCTTTTGCGAGATACAAATCAGATGCATCGGCACACATGATACCGATAGTATTCATAGAATTAAGACCTAGGCCTCTTGCAAAGGCATTCGGTGTATATTCGTACTGATTAATAACATCAAGTACCTTCTTTTTTGTCTTTTCGCTAACATTTGTACTGCCGTTTAGCACCCTAGAAACTGTGGCAATAGAAACACCAGCTTTTTCTGATATGTCGTAAATTGTCATATTTGTCATTGCTAAAACCCCTTAACATATTAGTATGTACTGCAAGAAACGCCATTGTTATGAAAATCACAATGTAAGCAGTTTCATAAAACCCATATTTGGATTATAACTTGATAAGAAAAGAAATTCAATATAAATTTTGAATAACTTGATTGCTATTTTTTTGACAATATGCACAAAAGGGCATAAATACAAAATTGTTGCAATAAAATTATTCGTTTTTACGTCTTGACTTAGTAACATAATGGAGTTAAAATAATTTATGAAAGCACTTACATTTGCTGTAAGCGTTATACCTATAGTAGACACAAAAGATGATAAATAAAGAAAAAGTGTTTACATTTTGCTGGGCAGAGGTAAGTAATTGTATTATAATAGAATCACACACTGATTGTCCGATGATTCGGTAAATTACACATGTAAAGATTAGGAGAATGAGAATGGAAAGATTAAACAAAAATCTTAGTGGAAAAAAAGAAAGACCAATTAAAGTAGTACAGTTTGGTGAAGGAAACTTCCTTCGCGGATTTGTGGATTATATGATTGATATTGCAAATGAAAAAGGAGATTTTGGCGGTGATATCGTATTAATCAAACCAATTGAGTTTGGTTCTTTGGATATGTTCCATGATCAGGATTGCCAATATACAGTATCTCTTCGCGGTATCGTTGATGGAGAGGCAAAAGTATTAAATAGAGTAGTAACTAGCGTAACAGACGTAGTTGATACTTACAATGAATACGAAAAATACAATAACCTAGCAAAAATTGATACCCTACGTTTTGTGGTTTCTAACACAACAGAAGCTGGTATCGTTTATGATGCAACAGATAAATTTGAAATGGATCCACCAAAAACATTCCCAGGAAAACTAACAAAATTCTTATATACAAGATTTGAAGCATTTAATGGCGATATGAGCAAAGGTTTAGTTATGCTTCCAGTTGAGCTTATTGATGACAATGGAATTATGCTTAAAAAATGCGTAATGCAGTTAATCGAGCTTTGGGGACTTTCAGATGAATTTAAAAATTGGGTAAATGAAGCATGTGTATTTACCTCTACCTTAGTAGATAGAATTATTACAGGCTACCCAAGAGACGAAGTTCAGTCTATTTGGGAAGACCTTGGATATGAAGATCAGATTCTTGTAACTGGTGAACCATTTGCACTTTGGGTTATTGAAAGTGATAAAGACATCAGCAAAGAATTCCCTCTTCCACAGGCAGGACTTCCAGTTATCTTTACAGATAATCAGAAGCCATACAAACAAAGAAAAGTTCGTATTTTAAATGGAGCACATACATCTTTTGTTTTAGCTTCTTTCCTTGCAGGAAATGATATTGTATTAGAATCTATGGAAGATGCAGATGTTAAGAACTTCATGATGAAAACTATTTTCGATGAAGTTATTCCTACACTTACTTTACCAAAAGAAGAATTAGAAGAGTTTGCACAGGCAGTTATTACTCGTTTCAACAATCCATACGTTAAACATGCACTACTAGCTATTTCTCTTAACTCAGTATCTAAATGGAGAGCAAGATGTTTACCAAGTTTCTTAGGATATGTTGAAAAAACAGGAAACCTTCCTGCACACTTAACATTCTCAATTGCAGCATTAATGGCATTCTACACAGGTACAGAAATCCGTGGAAAAGCCTTAATCGGAAATAGAGACGGAAAAGAATATGAAATTTTAGATGATATGGCTGTACTTGAATTCTTCGCAGCAAATAGCCAGAAAGAAACTCGTGAGTTTGCGACTGCTTACCTAAGCAATGTAGATTTCCACGGACAGGATTTAACAGAAGTAGCAGGACTTGTAGATGCAATCGTAGCTTACTTAGATGATATTAAAGCAAATGGTATGAGGGCAGCATTATGCAAAATTTCTTAAGAATTAATGATAACGACAATGTAGCAGTAGCTATTTTGACAATTGTCAAAGGTGAAAGCATTCAGATACCTAACGGCGAAACAGTAACAGCAGTGGAAGAAATCCCTGCTGGTCACAAAATAGCTCTTTGCGATTTAGCAGAAGGCGCAGAGGTTATTAAATATGGTTTCCGTATTGGATATACCAAAGAAGTTGTAAATAAAGGTGCATGGATTCATACACACAATTTAAAAACAGCTTTGGGCGACCTGTTAGAATATACCTATGAGCCAACCACAGTAGAAGAAAAGGAAACAGAAGATGTTACCTTTATGGGCTTTGCAAGAAAAGATGGAAAAGCTGGCGTTCGTAATGAAATCTGGATTGTTCCAACCGTAGGCTGTGTAAATAACGTAGCAACCTCCATTGCAAAACAGGCCAATGCTTTTGTAAAAGGTAGTGTTGACGAGGTAATTGCTTTCCCACATCCTTATGGTTGTTCTCAGATGGGTGATGATCAAGAGCATACACGTACCATCTTGGCTGATTTGGTAAATCATCCAAATGCAGGTGGTGTTTTAGTGCTAGGTCTTGGCTGCGAAAATAGTAACATTGATGAATTAAAGAAATATATTGGCGAGTATGATGCAGATAGAGTGAAATTCCTAGTAGCACAGGAATGTGAAGATGAAATTGCGGAATCTGTAGAAATTTGCAAAGGCTTAATCGACTATGCATCACAGTTTGAAAGAGAGCCGATCAGCGTAAGCAAGCTTGTTATTGGTATGAAATGTGGTGGAAGTGATGGATTCTCAGGAATCACAGCCAATCCCCTGGTAGGAAGATTTTCGGATATCCTTATTTCTAAAAAGGGTACCACTATTCTTACAGAAGTACCAGAAATGTTTGGAGCAGAAACCATTCTTATGAACCGTTGTAAGGATGAAGTTCTTTTCGACAAAACAGTTGATTTGATTAATGATTTTAAGAATTACTTTACCAGACATAATCAGACCATTTATGAAAACCCTTCACCAGGTAATAAAAAAGGTGGTATTTCAACACTAGAGGATAAATCTTTAGGTTGTACCCAGAAGTCTGGTAGTGCTTATGTAAAAGGCGTTTTAGCTTATGGTGAAACCGTAAAGACTCCCGGCTTAAATCTTCTAAGCGCACCAGGAAATGACCTTGTTGCAGCAACAGCACTTGCAGCATCAGGCGCTCAAATCGTTCTATTTACAACAGGACGTGGAACGCCATTTGCTTCACCAGTACCAACCATGAAGATTTCAACAAACTCTAACCTTGCAAATAAGAAATCAAACTGGATTGACTTTAATGCAGGTGTTTTAGTAGAGGATAAGGCAATGGCTGAAACAGCTCAGGAATTATTTGACTACGTAGTTGCAGTCGCATCAGGCACAAAAGTATGTAGCGAAGTAGCAGGCTTCCATGATATGGCTATTTTCAAACAGGGTGTTACTCTGTAATAAAACCTATATGGGCGGGCAAATATTGTCCGCCCTTTGTTCTATTTAAAAGAAAGGTATTAAATGAGGTAAAAGATGAAAGAGATGTTATTGAAGGCTTTAAACGGCCAGCAGGAAGAAAAAGAAACAGTGGTAGCACAGATTAAAGCGTTGCCTCGCAATTTGGAAGGCATCTTCGATACCACTAGTATTGATTCTAATATATATCTAGCGGGAGGTTTGATATATCCTTTATATGCAGAATATGAAACAAAGGTAAATAGTAAGGCTGGATATCCAGATATTATGAATCAGATGCGAGTATTAAATAAGAAGGTTAATGACCAGTTTGTAATGGAAAATGTGGCACCTTATTTGCACATGCTTATAGACACTATTGAAAAAATCAGCCCAGAAATCTATGAGAACTATAGAGAGCTTGTAGATATGTTTAGAGCGTGCGCGAAGAAGGCAATTACAGAATTTGCATTAGATGCCCAGAAGCTAAAAGCTGGAATTGAGAAGGAAGAAACAGCAAAAATCCTAGGCGAAGCCATGGATAAGGCATGTAATATAGATGTACTTTTAAAAGAAAAATACGAAGCTCTTGTAGAGGCGATGTTAAAATAAAAACCAAAGAAAGGACCTGCTAAAACAATGAATATAAAACATATTATGAGCACAGCCCGAAGCGCTGTAATTGAAATAGAAGATGGCGGAAGATACTTTACTAATAATGAATATGAAGTAAGAGTAAATGGAAAAGAATACGCAAAAACAAGCCAGACCATAACCTCTATCTTTGGATTAAAACCAGAAGAAAACTATGTTATTGAAGTTTTGAAGGGTCAAGAAACATTAGGAAGTGTTTCCTTTAAAACAGATTACGAATTTGTAACCTTGGATGTTACTAAGTTCGGCGCAAAAGGGGATGGCGTGCAGGATGATACTCACTTTATTCAGGCCGCAATTATGGCATGTCCCAAAGATAGTCGTATCCTTTTTCCAGCAGGAACCTACAAAATCACAAGCCTCTTTTTAAAGAGTAACATTCGTATGGAGCTTGCTAAGGGAGCAGAACTAAAGGCGGATACAGACCGTGCACATTTCCCTATTTTTCCACCAATGATTCAAAGCTATGATGAAAAGGATGAGTACAATCTAGGCACATGGGAGGGAAATCCTCTTCCAATGTTCACTGGAATTATCTGTGGTGTAGATGTAGAAAATGTAATTATTTATGGTGAAGGTACAATCAACGGAAATGCTTCAAAAGAAAACTGGTGGAATAATCCGAAGGTTATGAATATTGCATTTAGACCAAGATTATTTTTTATTAGTGGATGTAAAAATGTAACGTTGCAGGGGGTAAAATTCTGTAATTCCCCATCCTGGACCCTACACCCATACTTTAGCGATAATCTTAAATTTATTGGTATCACCATTGAAAACCCAAGTGATTCTCCAAATACAGATGGTCTTGACCCAGAGTCATGCCAGAATATTGACATCTTAGGCGTAAGATTCTCTCTTGGAGATGACTGTATCGCAGTGAAAGCAGGAAAAATCTATATGGGCAAAAAGCATAAGAGACCTTCTGCAAACATTCTTGTAAGACAGTGCCTTATGGAAAATGGTCACGGCGCAGTAACACTAGGAAGCGAAATGGCTGGTGGCGTTGTTAACATGACCGTAGAAGATTGCTATTTCCGTCATACCGATAGAGGACTTCGTATTAAGACCAGAAGAGGTCGTGGAAAGGACGCCATACTAAGTAATATTGTATTTCGTAACCTTACCCTAGACCATGTAATGACTCCACTTGTGGTTAACTCCTTCTATTTCTGTGACCCAGATGGAAAGACCGAGTATGTGCAGTCAAGGGAGCTATACCCAGTAGATGACCGCACACCAGAAATCAAAAAGATGGTATTTGAAAATATGACCTGTACCAACTGTCACGTGGCAGCAGCCTTCTTCGACGGACTACCAGAAAAGAAGATTGAAGAAATTGTGATGAAAAACATTTCTATCAGCTATGCAGACAATCCAAAATTCGACGTACCAGCTATGTCAAACGGCGTAGAAAAAAGTAGCAAACGTGGCCTCTTCGCACGTAACGTAGCAAAGCTTTATATGGAAAACGTTGTAATCGAAGGACAGGTCGGCGAAGCTATGGAATTAATCGGTGTAGATGAGTTAGAGCAAATTTAATATCATATGAAAAATTAAAGCGATATGTTCCGCTCTAATTCCGTTTTGCCAAGCATTCCAATGAGCCACAGGCGTACCTTCGTGTTCGCAAATGTGCTCCACGAAGGCAGAGTCTCATTTTCACGGCAAATAGGAATTATCGCAGAGTATATTGCTTTAATTATTAAATGAGATTATATTTACAAGTAGCAAACATAAAAAACAAAGAATGAAAACATAAAGAACAAGGAGAGAATGGTATGCAGTTAGGGATTAGATTACATGACACGAAAAAATTAACGATAGAGGACAGAATTAAGGATGTGCATGATTTAGGTTTTAAGTGTGGGCATTTGGCACTTGGAAAGGTGATTACAGAGTTTCCAACCAATGATGCAGCGTTAACCCCAGGGCTTGCAATGTATTTAAAAAATATTTTTGCAAAGAATGAAGTGGATATTGCGGTACTTGGCTGTTATTTAAACTTAGCAAACCCAAATCCACAGCAGCTAAAGGATATTACACATCGTTATATGGCACACATTCGTTTTGCTTCATGGCTAGGTTGTGGCGTAGTGGGAACAGAAACAGGTGCACCAAACGAGACTTATACCTATGTGCCAGAAAGCCATGGGGAAGAAGCACTAAAGATGTTTATTGATGGACTTAGACCAGTTGTAAAATATGCAGAACAAATGGGCGTTGTTGTAGCAATTGAGCCTGTGTGGAAGCATATCGTAAATGGTCCAAAGAGAGCAAGACAGGTATTAGATGAAATAGCATCTCCGAACCTACAGATTATTTTAGATCCAGTAAATCTATTAGATATTTGTAATTACAAGGAGCAAGTTGCAGTTGTAGACGAAGCAATTGAAATTTTGGGAAATGATGTTGCAATGGTACACTTAAAGGATTATATTGTAGAAGATGATAAATTGAAATCTGTTGGTGCAGGTCTTGGAATGATGGATTACACATCCGTTATTAAGTTTATGAAAGAGAAAAAACCTTTTATTCATGCAACATTAGAAGATACCAATCCTGACAACAACATTCAATGTAAAAATCATATTTTAAAATTATATCAGGAA
>JAVBUZ010000094.1:0-25419 GCA_031554725.1 Lachnospiraceae bacterium
AGCATCCAGAGCAGCTTGAAGCAGCAGAGGATTTACTGTTTGTACCAGATTATTTTCATTATCTGCTTTGCGGTGTAAAAGCAAATGAGTATACCATTAGCTCCACCGCCCAGCTACTTAATCCTGAAACGAAGGACTGGGATTATGAGCTACTTGAGAGACTAGGTTATCCTAAGAAAATATTTAAAGAAATTTATAAGCCAGGAACTATTCTTGGTGAGCTTACTTCTAAAATACAAGATGAGGTTGGTTTTAATTGTAAGGTAATTCTTCCAGCAACTCATGATACAGGCTCCGCAGTTTTAGCAGTACCAACTAACGACCCTGACACGGTTTACATTAGCTCGGGAACCTGGTCGCTAATGGGGGTAGAAAGGGAAAGCGCAGACTGTTCCATGGCAAGTCGGGCACACAACTTTACAAATGAGGGCGGTTATGACTATCGCTTTAGATACCTAAAGAACATTATGGGGCTTTGGATGATACAGTCGGTAAAAAAGGAGCTTAAGGAAGAAGAAAATCTAGATTTATCCTTTGCAGAAATTTGTAAGGAAGCATCACAGCAAACAATTTCATCTTTGGTAGATTGTAACGACGGAGCGTTTCTTGCACCCAAGAACATGATACAAGCAATCAAGGAATACTGTGAAAAGACAAACCAGCAGGTACCCGAAGGTTATGGAGAAATTGCGGCTGTGGTTTATAACAGTTTGGCAAAGTGCTATGGGGACACCATAGAGGAAATAGAAGAAATAACAGGGAAAAAATATGCCTCTATTAATGTGGTAGGAGGCGGTGCCAACGCAGGCTATCTTAATGAGCTTACGGCTAAGTACACAAAACGTACTGTTTATGCGGGGCCTACAGAAGCCACAGCCATAGGAAATCTAATGGTGCAAATGCTTGCAAGTGGAGAAATGACAAGCTTGTCAGAAGCTAGGAGCTGCGTATTTAAATCGTTTTCGGTAGAAACTTATAAATGCTAGTGCTAAGGGCACGGAAATAGGAGAGAGATATGTTAAAGGAAAGATATGAATCAGCAAAAGAGATGTATGCAAAAATTGGTGTGGATACAGACGCAGTAATGGCAGAGTTAAAAAGCATTCCCATTGCTATGCATTGCTGGCAGGGAGATGATGTAGGTGGCTTTGAGGGTGTAGGAGAATTATCTGGAGGTATTCAGGCAACAGGAAATTATCCTGGAAAAGCAAGAAATCCAGAAGAGCTTATGGCAGATATGGATAAGGCTCTTAGCCTAATTCCGGGAACACATAAAATTAATCTGCATGCTTCATATGCTATTTTTGATGGAGAAGTGGCAGACAGAGATGCTCTTGAACCAAAGCATTTTGCAAAATGGGTAGAGTTTGCAAAAAAAAGAGGTCTTGGAATTGACTTTAACCCTACTTATTTTTCACATCCAAAAGCAGAAAATGCTACACTTTCTAGTGAAGATGAAGAAATAAGAGCGTTTTGGATTAGACACGGACAGGCATGCATCAAAATTAGTGAATACTTTGCCACAGAGTTAGGAATTCCTACAACAATGAACATTTGGATTCCAGACGGCTTTAAAGATATTCCAGCAGATAGAACAGCACCACGAGCTAGACTTAAGGATTCTCTAGATCAAATTATTAATATTCCTTATGATAAGAGTAAGGTTTATGTAGCAGTTGAATCTAAAGTATTTGGTATTGGTATGGAAAGCTGTACCGTGGGTTCACACGAATTTTACATGAACTATGCAGCAAAAAATGATATTCTATGTTTATTAGATAATGGACATTATCATCCAACAGAGGTGGTTTCTGACAAAATTTCTTCCATGCTTTTATTTGCTGACAAGGTAGCTCTTCATGTAACAAGGGCAGTTCGCTGGGATAGTGATCATGTAGTTCGCTTAGATGATGAAACCAAAGAAATTGCCAAAGAGATTATCATGAATGGACCAGATAAAGTATTACTAGCACTTGATTTCTTTGACGCAAGCATTAACAGAATTGCAGCTTGGGTAATTGGTATGAGAAATATGCAAAAAGCATTGCTTTCTGCCCTTTTGACGCCAAATGATAAACTTGCAAAATTACAGGACGAGCGCAGATTTACAGAGGTTTTTGCACTTCAAGAGGAATATAAAACTTACCCAATGGGTGATGTTTGGAACTACTTCTGCCATATAAACAATGTTCCAGTTATGGAAGAATGGTTAAATGAAGTGAAGAAATATGAGCAAGAAATATTAAGCAAAAGAAACTAAAATAAATAGATAAAATTTTGAAATTTGAAAAGGAGCAAGGATATAAACATGAAAGTACAGGATACTAAATTTATGCAGGGTTACATTCGTATGTGTAACGATGGATGGGAACAAAATTGGCACGAAAGAAACGGTGGAAACCTTACTTACCGTATGAAAGCGCAGGAAGTAGCAGAGGTTGCTGATTTGCTAAAAAAAGACGGCGAATGGAAGGAAATTGGAACAGCAGTGCCAAGCCTTGCAGGCGAATATTTCATATCAACAGGTAGCGGAAAGTATTTTAGAAATGTAATTATTGATCCCGAAGATAGCGTTGCAATTGTTGAAATAGATAGCACTGGTACAAAATACCGCATCTGCTGGGGATTAGTAAATGGTGGAAGACCAACCAGCGAGTTACCATCTCATTTAATGAACCATGAGGTGAAAATGAAGGCTACTGGCGGAAAGCACAGAGTAATCTATCATGCACATCCAGCTAATATTATAGCACTAACCTTTGTTCTTCCTTTAGAGGATAAGGTTTTTACACGAGAGCTATGGGAAATGGCTACCGAGTGCCCAGTTGTTTTCCCGGATGGTGTAGGTGTTGTTGATTGGATGGTTCCAGGAGGAAGGGACATTGCAGTGGCAACAAGTGAGTTAATGAAAAAATATGATGTTGCTATTTGGGCACATCACGGACTATTTTGCTCAGGAGAAGATTTTGATTTAACCTTTGGACTTATGCATACCGTAGAAAAAGCAGCGGAAATTTTGGTGAAAATGTTATCAATGCGTCCTGACAAGCTACAGACCATTACACCACAGAACTTCCGTGATTTAGCCAAGGACTTTAATGTAAATATCTCAGAAGAATTTCTTTATGAAAAATAGTAAAAACTAAAAATTAATATATAAGGAGGTTACAAAATGGCAAACAGATTTATCTTGAATGAAACATCTTATCATGGAAAGGGTGCAATCGCATCTATCGCTGATGAGGCAAAGGGGAGAGGCTTTCAGAAGGCCTTTGTATGTTCGGACCCAGATTTAATTAAATTTGGGGTAACAAAGAAGGTGCTTGATGTGTTAGAAGGACAGGGGTTAGCATATGAGATGTATTCTAATATTAAGCCTAATCCAACCATTGAAAACGTACAAAGTGGTGTAGAAGCTTACAAAAAATCGGGAGCAGATTACATTGTTGCTATCGGCGGTGGTTCTTCTATGGATACAGCAAAGGCGATTGGTATTATTATAAACAATCCTGAATTTGCTGATGTAAGAAGCCTTGAAGGGGTAGCTGATACTAAAAATAAATGTGTACCTATTATTGCTGTTCCAACGACGGCAGGTACGGCGGCAGAAGTGACCATAAATTATGTTATTACAGATGTTGAAAAAAATAGAAAAATGGTTTGCGTAGACCCACATGATATCCCAGTAGTAGCAGTGGTAGATCCAGACATGATGTCAACCATGCCAAAGGGCTTAACCGCTGCTACCGGAATGGATGCACTTACGCATGCAATTGAAGGCTACATTACAGCAGGCGCTTGGGAGCTTTCTGATATGTTCCATTTAAAAGCAATTGAAATCATTTCTCGCTCTTTAAGAGGTGCAGTAGATAACACACCAGAAGGTAGAGAAGGAATGGCTCTTGGACAGTATGTAGCAGGTATGGGCTTTTCAAACGTAGGACTTGGAATTGTTCATTCTATGGCCCATCCTCTTGGCGCTTTATATGATACACCTCATGGTATTGCAAATGCCATTATTCTTCCAACTGTTATGGAATATAATGCGGAAGCAACAGGAGATAAGTACAAATACATTGCAAAGGCAATGGGTGTAGAAGGCACAGAGACTATGTCAGTGGAAGAGTACAGAAAAGCAGCCATAGATGCAGTAAAAAAATTATCAGCTGATGTTGGTATTCCAGATAGCCTAAAGGAAATCGTGAAAAAAGAAGATGTTCCTTTCTTGGCACAGTCAGCATATGATGATGCATGTAGACCTGGAAACCCAAAGGATACAAGTGTAGAGGATATTACTAAATTATATGAAGTTTTATTATAGTAAATAAGAACTCAAAAAAAGACTCTCCTTTTAGATGAAGCTAATCGGAGAGTCTGTTTTTTATTCTTGCTGTTGTAATATAACGTAGTCTTTATTGTACCATCTTGCCATTGCTTGATTCTTCCAATTATAGCGGTCTGGTGTAATATCATCAAAGTATAATAAATATGGTTTTACGGCTAGTTCATCAAGAATAATTACACTTTCATCACCAGTCAATTTATCCAACCGCTCCATATTTTCGGCATAAAATTGCTGTGCTTCTCCTGTTCGGAGGGAAACATATGCAGCATAGGAAGAGTAATCGTGTAGTACATTGGGCAATATCTTTAAGCTCACTAATAGTAAGCCTAAAATTGCAAGATAGAATAAGGAGTAATGTGGTATCTCTCTTTTGCTTATTAGCACACGGTTCCTAAGCCAGCCAATGATATAAATTTCATCAATTAAAATCATGAGCTGAAACCACATTTTGGTTATATTCAGTACACGGTCTGGACCTAAATTGCTTGTAGCATAATAATTAGGAGTAAACATACAGGCATATAAGCAGATGGAGGCTAAGAGGACAAGTAAGGGTTTTGAAAAAGAAAAACTTATCTTAGAAGCCATATTCCAAATAACTGGAATTAATATAATAATCATGATAAGTGTCGGTAAGTTTGTCCATGAAAGTGCCAAGTCAAACGCTGATTTAAAGGAACTTATTATAGCAGTAAGTGGTGTTTGTTTTGTAAAGCTTTGCTGACGCATAGAGTTGCCAGGGGCAGTAATATTTACAAAAAAGGATAAAACATAAAGAGCAAGTGGGGCGCTTTGCCACCAAAAACTTAGCCTTTTGTGTATACCTAATATAAATAAACCGGTTATGCATACAATGCCTAAAAGTGCAGTTACATAGTTGGAACCGCCACATATTATAGATAAAAGTGAGGTACATATGCATAGAACCAAACGTACTTGCCATTTTTTTGTTGTATAAATACTGATTGCTGCTGTTAAAAGAAGTATCATACAACCGTGCATAAAGGTATAATGTACTGCTCCATTGTACCAATAGATGGCATTTACGGGAGAATGGAGAGATTCTATTAGTAGAAAGGAAAAACAACTAAAAATAAATAGAAATGAGGAGAAATCCACTTTGAAAATATTCACAAGAAGCTTGTGCAATAACATGTAGTGTGAAAAAAGTAGGATGCCAAGCATGATAATGGTTGTGAAAAAATAATATTTTGCTCCAAAAACAGCAGGAGTAAGTGCCATAAAAAATATAGAAGAAAAAGTTCCTTGCCATGTATCATAGCTAGAGTGAACCTGATAAATAGTCCATTTCAGTATGCTGGGCCAAGATTCCCCATTTTGTAAGGCTTGATAGGTATAAAAGCCATATGTAAAATCGTCTGCGCAGGGCTGAGAATAAAAACCGATTAAAAATAAAGGCAAAATTGCAATTAATAAAAGAACGATACTAACTATGCATAATAAATTAACTTTTGTGGTTCTCTTAACTATTTTGAGCGGTATCATATTAGTTTCCTCTTATGGTATTGTTATGCATATTATCATATATGATGATTGTTGCTGTGGTCAATAGCAATTCGGATTGCAGTTAAAATAATTCAAAGCGTATAAAATTCCTCTTCCTAGGTAAAAATAAAAGAAACGGACTGAGAGAGGAAGGCGTGAGTTTATGTTGCTAAGCTTTGTAGAAATGATATGGAAATATCCTATAGGGAGCAAGGTTGAAATAGAAAAGAATTCGGGAAATTGTGAGGAGATTATAGGCTATGAATATTACAATGGTAAAGGCTATTTGCTTTTTAGGGATGAAAATAAGATAAATGTGGAAAAGCTTTCATTTTAAATGTCAAAATATGCTATACTTATCAATAGAAAAAATGGCAAATGGGAGAGATAATCGGTGATAAATACTTTTATTTTTGACATGGACGGAACCTTAATTGATACAGAAAAATATTATCGGATATTTTGGCCTAAGGCACTGGCAGAGTTTGGCTATCATATGACAGATGAGCAGGCCCTTTCCATGCGTAGCTTAGGCAGACCTTTTGCGCCAAAACGTCTTCGAGAAATGTTTGGAGAGCAGTTAGATTACATAAAGGTTCGTGAATGTAGAAAAAAATTGATGGAAGAGCATTTGGAGAAGGTAGGAATAGAGCTAAAGCCTGGGGCAAAGGAGCTGCTTCTATATCTGCGAGAGCAAGGATATCAGACAGCAATTGCTACGGCGACGGACATGGAGCGAACAAATAAATATTTAAAGCAGCTTGGCATTTTGGAGCTATTTGATAAAATAATAAGTGCAACTATGGTAAAGGAAGGAAAGCCTTCCCCAGATGTTTATACATATGCTTGTGAACAACTAGGACAAAAACCTGAAAATTGCATTGCTGTGGAGGATGCTCCGAATGGGGTTCGCTCGGCATATGCAGCGGGCTGTAAGGTGGTTATGGTGCCGGATCAGACCCAGCCAGATGAGCAGCTTGAAAAGCTTTTATATTTAAAGATGTCAAGCCTGCATGAATTTAAAGAATATCTCAATAAAAATAAATGCTAATCCGTATCTATTATATAAAAGTGAGGAGGTAGCGTTTATGAAAAAAATAGGAAAGAAATTTATAGCGGGATTATTAAGTGTAATGATGGTAGTGGGAGTCATGGGCTGTGGATTACAAAAGGATAAAATGGAAACGCCAGAAAAAGTACCATCCCTAACCATATCTAACGGAGAAATAACTCTAACCCAAGAAAACAGTATTGGTAGCTGGAGCAATCGGGTTTTCGGTGATAAATGGAAGGGCTATGATGCTTGTGGATCTCATCCACTAGAGTGGGAGTATGACAAGTTTGGTACTGTACTAGAAAATGTGAGTGGAGACTTTTCACTACAATTTTCTTATGAACCTAAAACAGTGGAGGTTACCTATTGGAAGGCGGAGCTTGCAAATAGCATAGAGCCTTACGATAGTGGAATTAAGGCAGAGGTAATAAAGGGTAATAAGGGTAGCTTTTCTTTTCAAATACCTACAGATGAGGCATATATTTGCATGATTTATGTAAAGTGGGAAGAAGAGGCTTATCATGGAGATGGAACCTTTGGCCTTTTTGCAAAAGAAAATGAGTAAGCTTTGGAGGTAAAAGAGGAATGAGACTTGGGGCATTAGAGGCAGGCGGAACCAAAATGGTCTGTGCTATCGGCGATGAAAATGGCAATATTTTTGAGAAGGTATCTATTGAAACAAAGACACCCGCGGAAACTATGCCTGAGATGATAGCTTTTTTTCAGAGCAAAGAAGTAGAAGCCTTGGGAATTGGCTGCTTTGGACCAATAGACCCTGATGAAAAATCAAAGACCTATGGTTTTATTACATCTACCCCAAAGCTTGCTTGGCAAAATTTTAATATCGTTGGTGAGTTTAAAAAGGCACTAAAAATCCCAGTAGGCTTTGACACAGATGTTAATGCCTCTGCACTAGGAGAAGCTACTTTTGGTATTACAAAGGATTTAGATTGCAGCCTCTATGTGACGGTGGGTACAGGAATTGGTGTCGGTGTCTATATAAACGGAAGCCTCCTTCATGGAATGATGCATCCTGAGGCAGGGCACCTTTTAATGCAAAAGCATGAGAATGATTCATATAAGGGGAAATGCCCTTTTCATGGAACCTGTTTAGAAGGGCTGGCAGCAGGACCCGCAATTGAAGAACGTTGGGGGGATAAGGCTAGTAATTTGGCGGATAGAGCTGAGGTATGGGGACTAGAAGCCTTTTACCTTTCGCAGGCGCTAGTTAATTACACGCTGATGTATTCACCTAGAAGAATTGTGCTTGGTGGTGGGGTGATGCACCAGACACAGCTTTTCCCACTGATAAGAGAGAAGTTTAAAGAGCAGATGGCTGACTATGTAAAAACTAAGGAATTGGAAGATTTAAATAGCTTTATCGTTCCCTGTAGTTTGAATGACAATCAGGGCATTTTGGGCTGTCTACAGCTTGCAAAGCAAAGGCTATAAGCGGAAAAACATCTTGACAGAGTAGGATTTTTGACCTACAATCACAGATACATATATTTGACGTAGAAGAGGACTAGTAAGGTTAGAATATATCACAGAGAGAAAGCTAAATGGTGAAAGGCTTTTATAGAAATCAACCTGAACCTACCTTGGAGTCCTGTATGAAAGTACAGCGTAGCGCCGGCGTTAACGGTAAGAAAAGTAGAACATTTTGCTAACATGCAGGATGTTAATAAGGGTGGTACCGCCGAGTCCTCGGTCCCTTGGAATTGTAACTGATTTCAAGTGGATGGGGCTTTTTCTATTTGGAGAAGTATTACTTCTCCAAATGAAAAGTGCTTCATTCGCCAAATCAAGCCACATGACAAAAAAGGAGAAAAGAAATGGCAGACAAAAAGTTAGTAGAAGCGATTACCTCCATGGAGGTAGATTTTGCACAGTGGTATACCGATGTAGTTAAAAAAGCAGAACTCATCGATTATACCAGCGTAAAAGGCTGTATGGTAATTAAGCCAGCAGGCTACGCAATCTGGGAGTTATTACAAAGACAGTTAGATGAAAGATTTAAAGAAACGGGTGTAGAAAATGTATACTTACCAATGTTTATACCAGAAAGCTTACTTGAAAAAGAAAAGGATCATGTAGAAGGCTTTGCTCCAGAAGTAGCATGGGTAACACATGGCGGACTTGAACCACTTCAGGAAAGACTTTGTGTTAGACCTACCTCTGAAACCTTATTCTGTGATTTTTATAAAAACGATGTACAGTCTTATAGGGATTTACCAAAGGTATATAATCAGTGGTGTTCTGTAGTTCGTTGGGAAAAAGAAACAAGACCTTTCCTTCGTTCAAGAGAATTCTTATGGCAGGAAGGTCATACGGTACATGCTAGTGCAGAAGATGCAGAAGCTAGAACAGTACAGATGTTAAACCTTTATGCGCAGTTCTGTGAAGAGGTGTTAGCGATTCCAGTTGTAAAGGGGCAAAAAACAGAAAAAGAGAAGTTTGCTGGTGCGGTAGCAACATATACTATTGAGGCGTTAATGCATGATGGAAAAGCATTACAGTCAGGTACTAGCCACAACTTTGGTGATGGTTTTGCGAAGGCTTTCGGAATACAATTTACAGATAAAGATAATACTTTAAAATATGCACATCAAACATCATGGGGTATGTCAACTAGATTGATTGGAGGTATTATCATGGTTCATGGTGATGACTCGGGTCTGGTATTACCTCCAAAGGTAGCGCCAACTCAGCTTATGATTATTCCTATCCAGCAGAAAAAGGAAGGGGTATTAGAAAAGGCTTATGAACTAAGAGATAAGCTGAAATCAAGCTTCCGTGTTAAGGTGGATGATACCGACAAGAGCCCAGGATGGAAATTCTCAGAAGCAGAAATGAGAGGCTTCCCACTTCGTCTGGAAATTGGACCAAAGGATATCGAAGAAGGCAAGTGCGTACTTTGTCGTCGTGATACCAGAGAAAAGATTGAGGTTTCATTAGACGAAGTTGAGGCAAAGGTTGCTGAGCTATTAGAAACCATCCACACAGATATGCTAGAGCGTGCAAGAGCACACCGCGATGAGCACACCTATACAGCGAAAACCATGGAAGAGCTAGAATCAATTTATGCTCAAAAGGCAGGTTTTACCAAAGCAATGTGGTGTGAAGATCAGGCATGTGAGGATAGCATCAAAGAAAAGCTTAGTGTAACAAGCCGTTGTATGCCTTTTGAACAGGAAAAGATTTCGGATACTTGTATCTGCTGTGGAAAGCCTGCTAAAAAGATGGTTTACTGGGGACGTGCATACTAAAATAAACCATGCATAAAGAAGGAGAAACTCATGTTTTATCATGAATATAGCATTCAAGTAGAGGGCTCTTTGCCGGAAACGAAATTAGTAACTTACATTCAGGAATATTCAGAAGATTTATTTTATAAGGAAAGACCCATGGTTTTAATCTGTCCAGGCGGTGGCTATGGAAGAACCTCTGATAGAGAGGCGGAAAGTATGGCACTACAGTTTATGGCAATGGGATGTCATGCGGCGGTTCTTCGATACTCCTGTGCACCAGCGGTTTATCCGACGGCGCTAAGAGAAGTTGCTATGGCTATGAAGCTTATAAGAGAGCATACGAAAGAGTGGCATATTGACCCTGAAAAGATTATCATTCAAGGCTGCTCGGCAGGTGGACATTTGGCGGCTAGCCTGGGAATGTTCTGGACGGGCGCAGACCTCTTAGATGCTATTGGTGCAAAGGATAAAGAAGAAATTCGTCCCAATGGTATGATTTTGTGCTATCCAGTAATTACTTCTGGCAAATTTGCTCATAGAGGCTCCTTTGAAAACCTACTAGGCGAAAAAACAGAGCTATTAGAAAATATGTCTTTAGAAACACAGGTAAATAAACATACTCCGAAGGCATTTGTCTGGCATACCTTTGAAGATGGTTCAGTACCAGTTGAAAATTCCTTGCTGTTAGTATCGGCACTTCGTGAATATGAAATTCCAACAGAGTTTCATATGTACCCTAGGGGTGGTCATGGTCTTGCGCTAGCAAGTAAACTAACTGCTTCTGCGGATGGTGGCCATATACAGCAGGAGTGCCAGTCCTGGATTGGACTTGCAAAAGCTTGGATAGAAGCATTATAAACCACGAATATCCAAAACAATGGGTAATTGAGATAGAAAAAAAGCAGTAGCTATTCTACTGCTTTTTTTTTATACTACAAGCATAGGTGTTTTAGATTATAATGAACAAATTATGCATGAAATAAAGGAGGATATAGAAATGATTTTTGGAAACGGATGCTGGCTGCAAAAAGAGGGTTGCGCTTGCTTTTCACCACAAGAAGTTTATTTTTCAAAAGTAGAAGAGACAAAGGTTACTCTATGCTTGCCAACAATACATATAGTAAGAAGAGGAGATACTCTAGGTGGTATCAATCTAACGATGGTGGTTACTTCACCTGCACCAGAAGTATTTCGTGTTAGAACCTATCATCACATGGGTGTTGCAAAGAAGAGTCCTGAATTTGAACTAGAGCAGAATCAGGAGCTACCACTTGAGGTAACAGAGGATGAAGAAATGCTTGTGATAAAGAGCGGCTCTTTAACTCTAGAAATAGGTAAAAAACAGTGGTCTATGACATACAAGAGAAATGGCCAGGTCATTACAAAATCAGGAGCAAAGGATTTAGCATGCATGAAAACTGATTGGAAGGGTGATTGCTATGATAAGGGTGATATGGAAAACACCTATATGCGTCAGCAGTTAACCTTAGGTGTAGGCGAATTATTATATGGCACAGGTGAGCGCTTTACTTCTTTTGTTAAAAATGGGCAGTCTATAGATATTTGGAATGAAGATGGTGGTACAAGTACCTATCAGTCATACAAAAACATTCCTTTCTATATTTCAAACAAGGGCTATGGTGTATTTGTAAATCACCCTGAAAAAGTGTCTTTTGAAATGGCAACAGAGCAGGTGACAAAAGCAGAATTTTCTGTAGAGGGTGGTTATTTAGACTACTACCTATTTAATGGACCAACCATGAAAGAGGTTTTAACAAGATATACAGACTTAACAGGAAAACCATCTTTACCAGCTCCTTGGACCTTTGGACTATGGCTATCTACATCATTCACCACAAACTATGATGAAGAAACCGTAATGAGCTTTGTAGATGGGATGTTGGATAGAGGAATTCCTCTTCGTACCTTCCACTTTGACTGCTTCTGGATGAAAGAATTTCACTGGACAGACTTCACATGGGATAGCAGAGTATTTCCAGATCCAAAGGGAATGCTACAGAGAATTAAAGCCAAAGGCTTAAATATCTGCGTGTGGATTAACTCCTATATCGGACAGGAAGCAGCTACCTTTGCAGAAGGCGTAGAAAAAGGCTATTTTGTAAAAAGAGATAATGGTGATGTATGGCAGTGGGATATGTGGCAACCAGGTATGGCACTTGTTGACTTTACCAATCCAGCAGCCTGCAAATGGTATCAAGGCAAGCTAGCAGAGCTTATGGATATGGGTGTAGACTGCTTTAAAACAGACTTTGGTGAAAGGATCCCAACAGAAGGCGTTTGCTATTTTGATGGCTCTGACCCTAAGAAAATGCACAATTATTATACCTACCTTTACAATAAGGTAGTATATGAAGTATTAGAAGAAAAACGTGGAAAAGGTGAAGCAGTGTTGTTTGCACGTTCCGCAACAGCAGGCGGACAGAAATTCCCTGTACATTGGGGTGGTGACTGCTGGTCTGATTATGAATCCATGGAAGAAAGCCTTCGTGGCGGTTTATCCCTATTAATGTCTGGCTTTGGCTTCTGGGCTCATGATATCGGCGGATTTGAAAGCACCTCTACACCTGATGTTTATAAACGCTGGGTAGCGTTTGGCTTATTATCTTCTCATAGCCGTTTACATGGTAGTACATCATACCGTGTGCCTTGGGCATATGATGATGAAGCGGTAGGCGTAGTAAGGTTCTTTACAAAACTAAAAGCAAAGCTTATGCCTTATCTATTTGAAACAGCAATTTACACAAACCGTACTGGTATTCCAACAATGCGTAGTATGGTTATGGAATACACCGATGATAGAACTTGCGGTTACGTAGATAAACAGTACATGTTAGGTGATAGTCTTTTAGTAGCTCCTATTTTTAATGAAGAAAGTATAGCAGACTACTATTTACCAGCAGGAACATGGACCAACTTCTTTACTGGCGAAAAGCTAGAAGGTGCAAAATGGGTTCAGGAAAAACATGGTTACTTAAGCATACCTCTAATGGTAAAAGAAGGCTCTATAATAGCAGTTGGTGCTCATGATGACAAGCCAGACTATGACTATGCAGATGGTGTAGAACTTCGTATCTATGAGTTGCAAAATGACATAAGTGTCGAAAAAATAGTTTATGGTGCGAAGCAGACGGAAGACTTAAAAATCAAGGCTCTTAAGTCGGGAAGTACAATTACCTTGGATGTGGAAGCAACAAAAACATACACTGTTAGATTGGTGAATGTGACAGTTGTGTCAGCGGAAGGAGCACTTGTTGAAACAGACGGAAATGATACAATTCTAAAACCTACTAGCGCACGTGTGATTGTTACTGTATAATTTGTGTAAACGACCAATGCAATTGTATTGATGCTTTGTGCGTATAATAACTAAAAATGGCATTCCTTCAAGCAGACGCTCTCGCTTGGAGAAAAACGTAATGGTACATAAAATCTGACACTACCAGATTTAAGTACCAACGTTTTTCTACACTGCTTTTCTGGAATGGCATTTTAGTTATTATATCTGCCAAAAGGATTCAATAATAGGGGATTGCTCTTTTGAACACAAATTAAGTAGTAACAAACAGCAACTATAAAAGTATTCGCCTTGAATGTAGGGTAACACTGTCCTTCTGGAATAGCATTTTCATTATTACATTTACATTAAGGAAATCATTGTGTAGAGGTAATAACGCAAATACGATTCCGGAGGGGCAGTTTTGATAAATGTTGGTGTTTATCTCTAAGCGCAAGCGTCTGACCGAAGGAACGTTATTTGCGTTATTACAATACAAAACGAACTACTTAATGAAAATAATTACGTAGACACGAGGAGCGGCTAAGATGAAAAAGAAGAACCGATTACTGGAACTAATCAGTAGGGCAAAAATAAGGCAGCAGTTATATTCTATTTATATTATTGCTATATTTTTCCCTATTGTAGTAATCGGTTCTTTTTTAGTGGGAAATACCCATCGGCTATTAACAAATTATTATCGGGACTTGCTTGAGTCGGACAATCTTCGAGTAAAAACAATTTTGTTTGAAATTACAACGCAGACGTATAATATGTCAGAGGAAATATCCTTTGAGGATGCACTACAAGAGGTGCTCAATGCTAGCGAAGAAAAATCACAAAGTCAAACAAATCCATCAGATGCTTATGCAACCATTAATAATTACTTGGCAAAACATGCAGAAATAGAAGACATTACTATATATACAGATAATCCCTTTGCGAAGGACTATATGCATTTTACAGAGGTGAACAATGAAATTCGAACCGCTAATTGGTATAAGAAAGCAATTACCCAGTCCAGCGTTTTTTGGACAGCCCTTGAGAGAATAGATAAGTATGGAAATTCATATTGGAACCTATGCTTAGTGAGAAAGGTTCCGGTAATAGGTAGTGATTATAATGCGGTATTGGTAATGCAATTAAGTGATAACTATTTGCAGACGCGAATTAGGAGTAATGAATATAAAATAGAAGTTTCTACAGATACAGAGCAAGTTTTTTATAGCTCATCACGTGACGGCTATGGCAAAGCGCCAACAGTCTATATTGACTATAAGGATGATTATTACTATTATCTTGGGCCAGTGTGGAAGGGGGCAACCAAGCTATTTACCAATGTGTCTACGCTCCACCTTTATCAATCCACGAGTATGATCTATATTACTACCATGAACGAGAATGCTTATGCGGATATTAAAAGTATTATTACAACTTGCTTGCTTATTTTGCTGGTGGCGATTGCACTACCAGCGTTACTGATACATTACTTCACGGGTTATTTTACGAGCCGTGTAATTGTGCTTCGAGAAGAAATGAATAAAGCTAGTAATGAGGTCTATGATATTATTCCGGCATTCCGTGGAAATGACGAGTTATCAGAAGCATTTGAAGATTTGCAAATTATGGTGCAAAGAATTAAAGAAAAAGATGCTAAAATGTATCAATCGAAGCTGAATGAGCAACAGCTTCTAAATGAACAGCAGGTCATGGAAATGAAGATGTTGGCTAGCCAGATTAATCCTCACTTTTTATATAACACCTTGGAAAGTATTCGCATGCAGGCACTGACGTCAGGAAATAAAGAGGTAGCAAATAGCATTAAGCTCTTAGGAAAATCCATGAGGTATGTATTAGAAAACACAGGAGTTTCATCAACAACTTTAAAAAAAGAATTAGATTATATTGAGACCTATTTGAATATCCAAAAAATACGATTTGGTGATCGTGTAAATTATGTAATAGATGTTGGGGAAGGGATGGACTTAGGAGAATACTTGATATTACCACTAATGGTGCAGCCGGTTATAGAAAATGCTATTTTGCACGGTCTGGAAGAAACAGAAAGCAATGGTAAAATCGATGTTATTATAAGAAAAGAGGATGAATATCTAAAAATTACAGTACAGGACAATGGATGTGGAATGAATGCGGAGGAATTGGATGCCTTGCGGGCTAAAATTGATATGGAAAAAATTGATACTAGTAGTAGTATTGGACTGTCCAATATTCACCGAAGAATCCGTTTATGCTATGGTTCTAAGTATGGAATGACAATTATGAGTGCTCCAGGTAGAGGTACAGAAGTGACCTTAAATCTACCAATTGAACATAATGTAATTCATGTATAATTTTAAATGTAAAAAAATGTGCGTATAAAATGTAAAAAAGGATAGGTTTTTTTATGCTAATAATTGTTTTAAACTAAGCTCGTAGGTATTTATGACATTTAACTTTCGTATTTTACGAAAACGATTAAGTGTTAAAAAAAAATCTAGGAGGGTTTATTAATGAAAAAGAGAATGAAAAAAGTATTAGCCACCCTACTTGCATTTGCAATGATGTTTTCTACATTAACATTAGCAGCAGCTGCAGATGAAGGTGAGTACCTGATGTTCCTTGGATACGGCGGAGAATCTACCGACGGTGCATGGGATTTATGCTGGGCAAACGAAGCTGACAACACATCAGGCATTGAGGCAACAACAGCGATGGTTAAAGCTGGTGATACAGTAACTATTGGTTTGACAATGCCAACAGCAGTAACACATACATGGTGGATGGCTCCAACTATGGTAGCTAGCGGTGTGAGCAATGTAGCTTACACAATTGATAAAGTTGCTATAGATGGAAAAGATGTTACAGATACACTTGATCTTTCACTTGGTGAAAAAGAATGGTGGTATGAAGGAACTGGAACCTACTCAGGCGAAGAAAGTCTTCGTTTAAAAGGTGGATACAACGAATGGGCAGATAAGTACATCGGAGAATCACCAGTAGGATTTACTACAATCGAATATACAATCACAGTTAGCGAAATTACACTTGGTGGTGGAAGCGATATGGGAGAAGAAGTTTTAAGTACAGAATCTTACCCAGCATTCATCGCATTCGGTGGTGACATTTCTGGCGAAAATGCTTGGGATGCTCAATACTATGGTGATGGAGCAGCATCAAACGCAGGTGATCCTGTAGCAGTTACTGGCGAATTCAAGAATGGAGAAACAACAACTCTTTCTGTTACATTCCCAGAAGAAATTCTTTACACATGGTTTACAGCACCTTGCTATGTTGTACCTGATACATCAAAAATCTCTCCTCAGACATCTTTTGAAGTAAAAGTATTGTTAGATGGAGTAGAGGTTACAACAGACCTATCTGCTGGTAAAGCAACTTGGGCTGAAGGAACAGGCGACTACAACGAAACACAGTGTATGCGTGTTGGTGGTGGATACAATGAATGGGGCGATAAATACCTTGCGGAATCTCCAAAAGGATTTAAAACATTAACATATGAAATAACACCTAGCATTTATGTTTATACTGGTGAAGCTCCAGTAGAAGAAGGTCCTGTAAATGAATTTGATGCAAATGGAACATACCATGCTTACCTTTGCGTACAGACTCCTACATGGATTTTCCGTAACGCATTTGATGATGCAACATATGGTGCAGCAACAAATTACTTCAATGAACTTGGTTTCGTTGATGGAGAATGGATCGCACAGGGTGGTACATTTACAGACGTTGAAATCAATGGAAATGGTACATATACAGTATCTTTAACAGGCTATGATTTCTCAGCACAACTTGGAGATGAAGGATTATTTAACTTAATCTTCTTATCAACAGATTTACCAGTAAATGATGAAGTAACAATTACTAACCTTAAATTAAAAATGGACGGAAAAGTAATTACAGAACAAGACAAAGCATTCCTTGATAAGGAATCTAAAGAATATCAAAAAGCATTATTTGCTAATATCTGGAATAGTGATGTAGAAGCATTACCTTTCTATGCAGCACCAACAGATAGCATTGAAATTACATTTACTGTAAGCGGATTTGCGAAAGATGCAGCAGCGCAGGCACCAGCAGAAACAGCACCAGCAGCTAACACAGTAGATGCTCCAGCTTCTTCAAACAACACAATGATCATCGTTATTGTAGTTGTAGCAGTAGTGGTTGTAGCTGCAGTTGTAGCAGGTGTAGTAGTTTCTAAAAAGAAAAAAGAAACAAAATAGTATTGCTTTAAGAAAATAGAAGAACTATTTAAGGTGTGTATTGCCCATTTTGGGGGTGATGCACACCTTTTTTCTTTTTTGGTTGAAAAATTAAGACCTTAAAGTCGGTTTTTTGTGAAAACAATGTAAAAAGTCACTAAAATGTAGAAAATTGGAGAAATTGTGATTGATTAAAAGACTTTAAAGATGTATAATAATTATACCTTAAAGTGAAAAAGTATATGAAATTACAAATATAACAAAAAGTTTCAAAGCGCTAATCCGAGTGAAGGAGGTTGCGACAGATGATTTATATATATGATAGAACGATTGAACCATATGAAACAACCATAAGAAGATACGGAGCAACCTACACTCTAGAAAAAGTAACTAGAATGGGAGAACAAAAATTTTTTTCATTTGTTTCGTCGGGAAGAGAAAAGATTTTAGTGGTCCCTAGATTTGCAGAACAGTACTTCCAAGCAGAAAAAATATTTGATAAATTTAAAAACTGCAAAAAGCTAGAGACTTGTATTAATCACATTAAACGTGGATTTAATAGATATGTTGTGGTAGAAGAGTTTCCAAATGAAGATAGCGAAACAGGAATCATGATAATGATTACCGTTGATTATATGGATATTCGATTACAATTCCAGTTTATGAATAATGAACTTAGTTTGTATCCAGAATTTGAGATTTTAAATAATAATATTTTTGGCAACGGCGTTGTTGTCACGATGAATCTAAACATGGAGGACGAGATTTAATGAAAAAAAGTATAGAAAACTGGTCTATAGTACGTTTTTTTATACAAAGTAAAAATATAGGTGCACTCTTAGCTAAGATAGTATTACTTTTAATTATTCCATATGCGTACCTGATGCTGTGCGGACTAGTTTTTGACTATCTACTGAAATGGTACTTTATGACAACAACTATATTTGTAACCTTACTGGTGATTTTTGTAATAGCGATATTGCTTATTGTATGGGCAGTGATTAGATATATAAACAAAGACAAGATAAATGTCGATAATACAGATAAAGAGACAACTACTAAAAAGCAAAGTAGTGCTTTGCTAAAATTGATTGCGAGAATTGTAATATATTTTCGCAAGAAAGATCAAAAATGATTCAACGTCCTAAACAAAATAGATAGGGGGGATGAAGATGGATAAAACAGATGTGAAACGAAAGTACACTAGCATTGAAGACGCTCTTTCTTCATTGCCACAGGGGGAACAAGAACATTGTATTCGTGTGGGGGAATATGCAGAAGAACTATTTTTACAAGCATGTGCTCGTGATGTTTACTCGGGAAATAATAAAGTGCGTGATCGTCTAATTAACCAAAATGCGAAATATGTGAAGATGGCAGGAAAGTATATTTGTATAGGAAAAGCACTAGTGCCAGAACTTTACTATCATATGCGACCTGACTTTACGGCAGAAGAAGTTGCTCTTTATCGTAAGCACACCACGGATGGAGCAAGGTTAGCTGAGGAGCTTTTGGAAGAGGACTTTAGAGAAGATATAGATTCACTACATGTAATCATGGAAGCGATTGAAACACATCATGAGAGGTGGGATGGAGAGGGCTTCCCGCATGGCTATAATAAAGATGATATTCCGATTATTGGACGAATTATATCATTAGCATCGACCATAGACATGCTTGCTAGTGGAAAGCATCTAGAAAAGCCTTTTGAATATGCACTTGAGCAGATAAAAGAAATGAGCGGAACGGATTTTGACCCAGTGCTAGTATCATTGGTGCTGGAATCAAAGGCAAAATTTAAAAAAATTTTCATGAAGTACATAAATCAATCTAGAGCAATACCTACCACGGAATGTTTTGTTCGCCGTAGAGCATCTAGACCATTCGCCCTTTGGTATCGCCCTATTATTTCACCGAAAAACAATCGGATGTTTGCGGCTGAGGCGCAGATGCGTTTTAAGGGTGAAAAGGAGTGGCTACCTTACTCAAGCATAGAACATATTGTAAAAAGAGAAAATCTACAGAATGATTTGATTTTATACTTTATCACTGAGACGTGTGATAGCCTAAGACGCTTAGATGCATGTAATATTCCAGTAAGCTATATTGCGTTTACACCGATGATTGGTTGGTATAACAAACGAGGAATTGATAAACAGCTAGAGCAGATATTAAAGCAAACGAATACGGCTCCTAAAAGAATTTGCCTTGTAGTTACTTTGGAGGCATGGGAAAAGCAGACCAAGACGATGCAGGAAAATCTAAAGAAGATTTCGCAACTAGGCTGTCAGCTCATGTTTTCGGAATTTGCGATAGGCGAAATAAGCATTGAAGATTTAAAAGAAAATCAATGCACGATTTTGCGCTTGCGAGGGGATGTGGGAAAGACACTGGACAAGGCGGAGACCACTGTATATTTAACAGCGGTTTCCAATCAGGGAATTAGCATTCTGGCAGACGGTATAGAAAAGAAAAGTCACATAGCGCTTTTGGGAAGAAACAAGATATCGGGAATTACGGGGGTGCTAGGTGGTGACTACCAGCAAGAAGATGTATTGGTGGAAAACGGATTGATATCACAGGAGATATAGTAGCGGGGATAGGAAAGGGGGCAAGTGTTTTGTGCCAAAACTATTAAAAACGCCGAAAGATCCAGTGGAAGAGGCACAGAAAGCTTTGCGTCCGGAAGCCGGTACAAGGGCAGAACGAAAATGGATTAAAGCAGAACGAAAAAAGCTGCGAAGTGACCTAAAGGAAAAGGGAATTACTAGTCGTATAGATTTTGAAAATATAGCAAGAGAGCTAGGGCTAGTATTAGACGAAGGAAAGAAAGCAAGATGGTTGAACTTTTGGCTATTAAACTGGAAACGATTTCTTAGTTCATTAGGACTTAAAAGTATTTTTATCGCCGCCGCCGCAACCTTGTCTTTGCTATTTCTTGTTTCAGCAATTAGCGAAGAGGCAGGAGCATTTACAATTAACTTGACGGCATCCATGCTGAAAGCGGGATTTATCCTTTCAGAGACTCAGGATTTCCAAAGAGAAGAAGCTAGACTTTTTAGTCAGGAAATTCAAAATGTCAATAACATTACTTTGGAAGATATTTCTCGTAATGTAGATAATATTGATGGCCCGCATAATGAAAATAGCTACATAGCCTATACCTTTTATATTAAGAATATAGGCCAGGAAACAGCATCCTACGCTTACTACTTAAATCTAGATTCCTTTACGAAGGGTGTCGGAGAGGCCATTTGGGTTATGCTCTTTGAGGATGGAAGACAAGCTATATATGCGATGGAGTCTAAGGATGGTAATGCCGAAGAGCTATATGGTTTTTGGTCTCCACCGTTTGGCGATGAAGCCTATTCCTATGATGAACAGTATTATGAAGAAGATGGAAGATATGGTTTAAAGACGATTTCCTTTGTAGATAAAAAGACTGTTATGCAAGGGCTTGTGGAAGATGTTGAGGTAGGAGAGGCTCATAAGTATACAGTAGTGATTTGGGTTGAGGGCTATGATCCTGAATGCACGAACGACATTTTTGGTGGTTATGCCAAGTTATCAATGGCATTTGAATTAATATCAAATGAAGATACGAAAAATATTTTTGATGGTGTATTTCGTACTGAGTACCACGATTTTATTTCAAGTAAAGTTAGCGAAAACTAATACTTGAAAGAAGCAACTAACAATGGCCATGACTTCACAAAAACGCGTACATCCGCCTGGAGGTGCTATGTGAAGATGGTATAGAGAAACCCGAAATAGGAAAGGGCCTGTTTCAGAGAGGAGTACAATATGTTAAAAACAAGAACAAAACTTATGACAGCGATAGTAATGCTACTAATTTCAACCTTGATGCTGAGTACAGCATCCTTTGCATGGTTTACCATTTCTACCAACCCAGAAATCAAAACATTGACGACTCAAGTAGTAGTTAACGAGAACTTAGAAATTGCCTTAGCAAAAGGGAATGTGGTACCGTTAGCAGCAGCGTCTGGCGATACAGGTCAGGCTTATACCTATGGCAACTTAATTCAATTAGGCACAGGCGATACAAATAACCCAGGGTCATCAGATCTTGGAACAAATTATAGTAGTATAGATAAAACCTTACGTCCAGCAGCAGTGTCTACAAATAAATTTCAGTATCCAAAATATGGAAACGACGGTAGAGTAGATACATTAGCCGATTTAAAAACCACCGCACAAACGGTAGGTTTTGGTAACTTGGAAGATGGAGCTGGTTTGGTTTATGGTTATTATGTAGACTTCTACATGCGCTCTAACGTTGGCGGAACTGTAACACTAGTAGAAGCTACTAAGCGAAGCAGCAATGGAGTTACAGGTGGAGGATCAACCTTTACCGCAACAGCAACCAATACAACTGCGGCAAATACATTAGCATCAAATATTAAACTAGCATTTGCTGTAAATCCAGCAGTAACTGCCCTAGATGCAGTAAATGTAGATGCAGTGATGACCACTACCGCTACGGGGAATACGGCAACCTTTACTGGAAATGTATGTACCTTAACAGCAAATACAGATACTCTAGTTAGAATGTATATTTACTTAGATGGTGCAACAGTTACAAACGCCGCCGCTTCTCTTGGTACAGATATAGCAAGTGGTGCGTTAAATGTCCAATTTGGAATGACTGGGGTTGCTAACTCAATGGACAAAATTAGCAATTAGATTGTTTAAAAAACCGTCTTAGTGAATGGAGGAAGTGGTAATGAAGTCAAACAGGAGTAAGCTTCGGGTTGCACTGTGGATTACATGCTTGTCGTTTATATTATTGACATCAGCGACATATGCCTGGATGAGCATTGCCAGTATACTTAAAGTAACAGATTTGGCTTTAAATGTGGTAACGGATAATGCATTAGAGATTGCACCTGATGTGGATGGAGCTGCGGGTGAATGGACGACAGTTCTAAATATGGCAGATTTATTTGCAGAAGGCGTGATTTTACGACCGGTAACCTATTTAGCGGAGCAGGATGCATTTTATGCACCGCAGTATGGATTTGATGGAAGAATTGATTTTATGAAGTCGATTAAGGTTTCAAAGACACAGTCGGGTATGTCGCTTACCACATCCTCCGAGGCGGAGGAGGGTGTGGCAGCGGGATATCTGCTGGCTTTTGATTTTTGGATTCGTACAGGCGCAAATAATTGTATTGTACAACTAAGTGCACCGAAAGACGTGGAAGAAGGATTGCCTGGAAGTGGAACATATGTAGTTGGGAAGCCAATATGGAATGCACAATCTATACGCCATGAGGACGGTGGGAGCGGCGCACAAAACGCTGTTCGTATCGCTTTTCGCTCTTATGAGGAAACAGATGGTAGTGAAGCTAATTTTGTAATATTTGAGCCTAATGCCACTGGTGAGATAACTAAGAACATAGATGGGGAAGAGGGCTTAATTGATGGAGAACATTTAATTACTCAAGATCCTTCATCTTGGCAGGAAAAAGACCTCATACTAAGAGATCATGTAATTTATTCAGTAGGTGAGATACACAGCAATGCCAAAGGACTCTTTTCGCTGAAGTCAGGGCACGAGAGAAAAGTAACTATGTACATTTGGCTTGAGGGACAGGATGCGGATTGCAATCAAAATATTTCGGCGGCAAAGCTACTGATTAATGTGCAGTTTACAGCATTAGAGCAAGGCTTGGAAGAGCAAATTGTTCCTCGTTAAAAGGATATATAATGGTGGAGGTGTGACATGGAAGCAAAACAACAAAAATTGTTTGCGACAGCAATTTTATTAATGCTTGCCATAATCATGCTGGTAGGAGCATCCTTTGCTTGGATGACAATCTCGACAAATCCAGAAATAAAAGGTTTTCAATTAAGCCTAAATACGAATCAAACATTGCTAGTGGGGAAAACCCAAACGGGAGAGTTTCATCAATTATTAGATATAGGTGAAAACTTAAAAAACTTTGTAGAATTAAAACCGGTTTCTACCATTGACGGTGTCAATTGGTTTCTACCCACCTATAATCTAGATGGTTCCTTGAAAGATCCGTCAGAATTTATTCTTGATGATACGTTAGCCCATGCAAATGTATTAAAAGTAAATTCAAAAGGGGTACTTCTATCGGAGGCGGCACTTCAAGCAGCTAGAGAAAAGGGATATTACATATATACAGAATTTTGGTTAAAGACAGAGGAAGAGGCATGTAATGTGCGACTTTCAGTTCCCTCGCTAGGACAGCTAGACGATTGGGAAATAAAGCAAGGACTATATGGAACATATGTCTTAAGCAAGTACCAAATAGTGGGAGAAGGACTTGCTGTGATGGACATAGGAGCACAGGCGGCTCTTCGAGTCGGCTTTCTTACAAATCCAGATAGCTCCATTAGAAGAGAGTTTTATATATATGAGCCAAATGCAGATCAAAGAAGTGATAGCAATAAGCCTTCAACGATGGAGCAATATGTGGTAGGATACAATAAGAATGCAGATAATTCAAATTACATGGAAAATTACTATATTCCAACCCGACCGATAGCGAAAGGATCGGATGGAAAAGGAAAAATAGCTGATATAGATAATAGTAAGCTTATGATTCAAAAACAAAGCTTTTGGGATATGAATGCACTTAACAAGGCATATGGCGAAAAGAAGGATTTAAGTAAGTGGTCAAATTACGTAGAGACCATGGGACGCTTTGTAGCCAACAATCGGTTACTCTTGGAAGCCGAGCAGGAGAATGGTATGTATCCGATGACCAAGGCAAATGAGGCGGTAGCGGGAGAGACTGTGATCTTAAGACTAGAGAAAAATCAACCTCAGAAGGTGCGATTATTTATCTGGATTGAGGGACAGGATGTAGATTGCTGGAATGACATTGCAATAGGAAGTCTAGCGATAAACTTAGAACTAGCAGGAGAAAGCATTATATTAGATTCAAATGATAAAAATCCATAATCTAAAAATGAGAGGGTACAAGACATGAAAAAGAGTGTAGAACAACAGGAAAGTGAAGTTAAAGGCAAAAAGAAAGTGTCGGTTGGCGAAGTTATAGTTAATGTGATACTGATTGTTGCAATTTTACTAGGTATATTTTTTAGCTTCACTGCATTTACGGCAAAAGCAGGAAATGGGGTTCCTAGCTTTTTAGGAATTCGTCCTTTTTCCATCCAGTCGGATTCTATGGCACCATTCTTTATGAAAGGAGACTTGGTAATAGATAAGGTGGTTAAGGATCCAGCGACCTTAGAGGTTGGAGACGTTATTACATTTTGGACAGTTATCAACGGAGAACGTACCCTAAATACTCACCGCATTATAGAAATTAGTAATCATGGAACATATTTGTATTTCACGACAAAAGGTGATAATAACAGTATCGAAGATGGTCTAGGCGTGCACCAAGCAGAGATTGTTGGTAAATACACAACACATATTCCTAAATTAGGTACGGTTATAGACTTTTTGCAAACCAGCACAGGGTTTATGATAGTTATTGTAATTCCAGTGCTACTATTTTTCATTTATAATCTGATAACGTTCTTCAAGGCATTGTTTGCTTATCAGACTGAAAAAATGAGATTGCAGATTCGCAAGGAGCAAGAAGAATTAGCAGCGAACTCCCAAAAAGAGAACGAAAATAGTGCAGTTGCAGACAGCATGAAATCGGAATAGTAAGAAAAACAACTGATTTATAAAGGGGAAAGTAGGTGCCATAGTGGATGCATTTTTAAAATACTTTTAT
>JAVBUZ010000231.1:0-5975 GCA_031554725.1 Lachnospiraceae bacterium
TTTTTACTCATATCATCTATTACTAAATCTTTTACACAATAACTATATTCTGTATCTGTCTGTAGATTGGATAGTTGAGTGTAACGCCTAATCTGAGATTTCACTCTCGCTAATAACTCTAGCGGACTACATGGAAACGTTACATAATCATCCGCGCCTGCATATAGAGCGCTTATTTTATCCCTCTCATCAGCTCTCCTAGACAAAACAATAATCGGAATACTACTTGCTTTTCGAATTCTAGCAATTACTTCTATCCCATCGCCATTTTCTAGCTCTATGTCAGTTATTAAAACATGTACTCGCTTTTGTTCTAATAATAGTTCTACCTTTTTATAGCTCTCTGCTACATCAACTTGATACCCTTCACCCTTGAAGAGAGGTCTCATTATGCCCTCAATCCCCGTGTTATTGTTATATATTAAAATTGTTTCCTTCATACTTAATAATCACATCCTCTTATATGTTTACCGAATATAGATGTTCATATCCATACTCTCTAATATTTGATAGGCTTCTTCTTCGCTATAATCCATAAATTCTACTACTATTTCATAATTATTAATAGAAATAACTGCATGAATTCTAAATGGCTGTTCTTCCTCATAAACAGAATCAACTAGTTTATAGGTAAATCCTTGTTTTGTGGTATAATTTCTTTCATTGCAAACTTCACTTGAATACATAATACTTGAATAATGTGAGGTGGAATTGCCAAAATCTGTTTGAACAATCTCAAAATACTTTTCTCCACAAATAACGGAAGCATCAATCTTACTTTTATTAAAAATTACATATGTTTCCTCTGTTATGGCCTCTGTAACGCAAGAAAAGTTCGGCATCGCCAAAATAATATCTGGATAAGCTACATATACCGCGTCAAGGCTATGGAATGTCTCACTTGCCATGATTGTCATATCTAATACTTCCACATCCTCTTTACTACTTATGCCGTAGTCTGAAAGATCAATATTCAATAAATCTGCCAAGCCATTACTTTCTTTACTTGTCGAAGTTGTAAAGCCAAACTTATTTACCCCAATAAAGCTTTTTGTATAATTCACTGCTGTCGCCGTTCCTGCTGCGCCGATGAAGCATATGCAAAGAGCTGTTGCTACTACCATGATTTGCCTGTAGAGCTTGATGTGCATGCTCTGTCGGTGTCTTGCTTCATTAAGCACTGTTTCAACGGTAATTTCAGGAATCACAATACTACTCATAGCTTCCTGATATCCCCTACTAAAGTTATTCAAAGTTGTATTCCTCCTTTAACTTCTTTCCGAGCATCTGCCTTCCCCTTGTAAGCTGCGATGTCACCGTCGATTGATTTCTTCCCGTTGCATCACAAATTTCATTTATAGATAGTTCTTCATAATAAAAAAGGTGAATTACATCTCTGTATTTTGCAGGAAGAGATAAAACTGCTTTCAATATCTCTTCCTGCTGTTCCCTTTTTACATAAGCGTTTTCAAGTCTGCCTTCGCTTTCACTGGCCACTTCCAGCTCAGGCATTTCTGCACGATGTCTGTACCATGCACTGCGCCACACCTTTCTGCATGCATTTAGCGTAACTTTAATAAACCATGCCTTCTCATATTCTTTCGTTTCGAATTCTTTCCCACTTTTAAAATATTGACAAAACACTTCTTGAATGACATCCTCTGCATCCGATTCATTTTTTAGTTGAACAAATGCAATTTTATATAACATGTCCTTGTACTTATGGATTTTTTCCTGTAGGTCATATTTATCTACTTGCCTTTTCTCCTCAGTCATTGTCCACTATCTTTCAACGTATTTTTGATATGTACACTATTAATATCCCATAGCCATTAAAAATACTGCAAAAAAATAATTATTTTTTAAATTATTTTTTTGCAGTAACAAATCACCTCATTAAAGTGTATCACAGTATCCCTTTAATGTAACCTTTTATATATATTCCGTTTCTAATCGTCTTCCTAATCTACTAAGAATTTCGTTGGTAATAGTACCCGACCATTCTGCAAACATCTCCGTCGTAATCTTCTGTAATTTATCTTCTCCTATAAGGGTTATCTCATCATGAGAAGCGGCTTCTGGAATATCCGTTACATCAATTAACATTTGATCCATGCAAATTCTACCTACGATAGGGGCTTTCTTTCCATGACATAGAACAAAGGCTTCCTTTGATATGTTTCTTGGTATCCCATCAGCGTAACCTATGGCAACTATAGCAATTTTACTTTCTCTTTCCGCAATAAAATCTAGGCCATAGCCTGCACCCTCACCCACTCTTAAGCTTTTAATGCATTCAATTCTTGATTTTAAAGAAAGAACGGGCTTTAAGAAAATATTTACTTTTGTCTTATCATTATTTGCACTTAAGGCTCCATATAATGAAATTCCAACTCTTGCAAAATCGTACCTGCACTCTGGATAATTCAAAATCCCATAGCTACTTTGCAAATGGGTGCAAAAGTGTTTCCCCTTCTCTTGTAGATACGAAACTAATTGATCAAATTTATGGATTTGACCTAACGTAAATTCTATATCTTCTGGTCTTGTACTATCCGCCACACATAAATGGGAAAAAACACCCTCCACTTTTAAATGAGTCATTTCAAATATTTCAAGAATCTTTTCAGTATTCTTATGCCATTCTCCTAGCCTATGCATGCCTGTATCTATTGCCTGGTGTACCCGTACGTCTTTTCCTAAATCGTTTAATTGTATGGCATAATCATAGTCAACTACGGCCTGTATCAGATTATTTGCGATTACTTCATCTATTCTACCAAGGGGTGTATAGCCAAGAATAAGTATGTCGCCCATTACTGCACCCTCCCGCAGCTTTATTGCTTCCTGCACGGAGGCGACACATAAATTTGTTATACCTATTTCTTCAAGGCATTTGGCCGTTTGAATTGCCCTATGTCCATATGCATCTGCCTTTACAACTGCCATAATCTTGCTTTCTTTCGATAAAACATTCTGAAATTCCCTAGCATTGTGTCTCAAATGGTTTTCGTTTATTTCTACCCAGGCTCTATTTTTTATGCTTAGCCTATTCTCTGCTTGTCCCATCTTTTCTCCCTCTTATAATGCTAGAACCCCATACCATAATTATCCCAAGGACAAGGCTACTGACACATACGGTCAGATAACATATAAAGGGATTTTCTACTAGCCACTCCTTTATTCCTATTGCACCTGCACCACCACGAACAATTACAAGGCATAAGGGATGAAGCAAATATATCCAAAGAGAAATGTCTCTTATCCGTTTAAACCTATTGCCCGTTTTAGAAGCTTCTCTGCTAAATAGTAGTGCCATTAAGAAGAACATTACGAAGGGTAGCATGACATACATACTATTGTGTCTTTGCCATGCTAGGTGACGAGTTAATCCACCTTCTATAAGCAAAAGCACTAGGCATATAATCATTCCTATCATACTTTTCCTCGAATCCATGCCTTTTGCATACTTGTGCAAAAAAATACCAAGGATCAGAAAGATTGGTGTCAAAAAGATTCCATTTCTTGTATAGGTACTAATTAGGAAGATGCCGTCGTAGCATGCCTTTAATGCAGGAATTTGCGCTGTAAGTCCGTAGTAGCTATCTCCAAGCAGGCCAAATACATATAGCACACTGCTTATGACTAGCACTAGCCTATCACTAAATACCTTTTGCAGCCCTATTACTAGTAAGCCTCCTATTATCACTCCCGGCAGATACCAAAGATGATAAAAGGTTCCATCAAAGAAGAACCATCTTAGAGCTTCTCCGAAGCTACTCGGAAGATTTCCAGCGTAAAAATTAATCGGTAAATAGATAATGGTTGCTACAATATATAATATCAGTAGCTTCCAAATGGTTTTCAGCATTTTTGGGGTATCTTCCTTGTAAAAAGAAAAATATCCTGTCACAGCTATAAAAAAGGGCACTGCAATTCTTCCCAAACAGTAAACAATATAATAGTCCATACTCTCACTAATTGCTGCAAAAGGCCCCATGTGAATAGCTACAATTAAAAATGCTGCTACAAGGCGAAAATAATCTACATAAGGATATTCTTTATTCATAAATGGTCACCACAGTTTTCCTCTACCACCATCTCAATTAAGCCATTTACCACTTCCTTCATAGACATTCCTGCTGCCTTCATCATTCCAGGGAAGCGGCTATGCTCTGTAAAGCCTGGTATAGTGTTCACCTCATTAAAGCAAACGCCGCCCTCTGGTGTTAAGAACATGTCCACCCTTGCAAAGCACTCGCAGCCAAGGCTTTTATAAATCTTTGCTGCAATTGCTTTTATCTCTTCTGCTTTTTCATTACTTATTCTTGCTGGCACATGGATTTGAGACGTCTTTAACGTGTACTTTTCTGTGTAATCAAAAAATCCTTGGGATAGCTCGATTTCATCAACTGTGCCTATCATTAGCTCTTCCTTTCCCATAACTGCACAGCCCACCTCGCAGCCCTCTATCATTTCTTCCATCACCACTAGCGTATCGTAGGTAAAAGCAAGCTCTACTGCTTCCTTAAGTTCAGCCTCTCCCACCACCTTGGTGATTCCATAGGAGGAACCTGCACGTAGTGGCTTCACAAAAACTGGATAGCCAAGTGTAGCCGCATCTTTCTTTATTTGCTCAGGGTTCTTTTTATAGGAATGGGCAGAAAGCATGCAAGCCTTAGGAACATTAACTCCTGCCTCCTTTACCATAAGATGAGCTGCATTTTTATCCATACACAGTGCGGAAGAAAGTACGCCGCAGCCTACTATTTTTATATTAGCTAACGCAAGTGCTCCCTGTACGGTTCCATCCTCGCCATTTACACCGTGGAGAATAGGAAATGCTGCATCAAGGGATAAGGTTTCTACTTTCTTTTCAAAGCCTTCTCGCCATATATAAATTCCATGTAAGGCCTTATCTGTAGACACTGCTACGGGAAAAATATTTTCTTTTTCCCAAGTATCCTCTGGTATCGTAGCTTCATTTCCCTCAAACAAATACCACTGACCCTGTTTATTTATTCCAATTAGAATTGGCTCATATTTGCTCCTATCTATATTCTTAATAACTCCGTATGCGGATTGTAAGGAAACCTGATATTCACTAGAACAACCACCGAATAAAATTGCTATTTTTTTCATCTTAACGAAACTCCTTTTCCATAAAAAAACCTAATTTCTTGTGACACTCATACGTTATCACAAAAAATTAGGTTTTTTACTAAGTTCCGCTTACGAATTCATTAAGATTATCTAAAGATAATCCTAATATTTTCGTTTCAATTTTCTCTTTTGGGTAGCATTACTGTAAACGTAATTTTATCTCCCTCGCAGTCTGCTCCAATCGTTCCCCCATGCATTTCCACAAGCTCCTTGGCAATCGCAAGACCAAGTCCTGCGCCACCACTATTTGTCTGTCGTGCCTCATCCATTCGGTAAAATTTATCAAATAGATGTGCCAGCCTCTCCTTTTCTATTTCACGTCCATGATTCGAAAACCAAATGACAGTTGTTGTATCATTTTCTCTCGCCCGTACTGTAATGCTACTGCCAGCTTTACTATAGGCAATCGCATTCTTTAAAATATTTTGAAATACACGAGCCAGCTTATCTGCATCTCCATATATTCCGCAGTCCTCTGAAACGTCTAGCTTAATATGCTTTCCTTGCTCCTCTATGGCAGGAAATACCTCCTCTACCATTTGGGCAAGCATATAATATAGGTCTATTCTACCCTCTGTAACTTGTAGGGCTTGCTTTCCATATCTTGTTATATCGAAAAACTCATTTACCAAAACCTCTAGTCGCTCTGCCTTTTCTAAGGCAACCTGTAAAAATTTAGCTCTTTGCTCATCAGTTAGGTTGGGCATTTCTTCCATAAGCTTGATATAACCAATTACCGAGGTAAGGGGGGTTCTTATATCGTGAGCTAAATACATAACCAGCTCATCCTTTTTTCGTTCTGTCTCCTGAAT
>JAVBUZ010000026.1:0-7400 GCA_031554725.1 Lachnospiraceae bacterium
AGCAAATAGTGCCAAGAGCCTATTTCTTTCTAATATGAGCCATGAGATTCGTACCCCTTTAAATGCCATTATCGGTATGGCACAAATTGCTCAAAGGACTGCTTCTAGCAAGTTCCCAGAAATGGAACATTCTATAAATGAAATATTATCTGCCTCTAATCATTTACTTTCTTTATTAAATGATGTTCTTGACATGTCTAAGATCGAATCAGGCAGCCTTGCTCTTACCTCAGAGCCTTTTGACCTTCTTTCCACTATGAAAGAGGTTAAAAATATTATTTATCAGCGCGCAGACGAAAGTGGCGTACAGCTTTATACTGATTTCAGTAGTCTAGATAATACTGTTGTTTTAGGTGATAGCCTAAGATTAAGACAGGTTCTTATTAATTTATTAGGAAATGCCGTTAAATTTACCCCAGAAGAAGGTACTGTATTTTTTATTATCCGTTTAGATAAGGAAACTCTAGAAAGTCTTACCGTATCCTTTATTATCAAAGATACTGGACTTGGAATTGATATGAGTCAGATAGACTCTCTTTTCCAGCCATTCCAGCAAGGAACCTCACAGATTGAAGGACGTTTTAACGGTACAGGTCTAGGACTTCCCATTAGTCAAACCTTTGTAGAAAAAATGGGTGGAAAAATAAAGGTTCAAAGTAGTCCTGGCGAAGGCTCTACCTTCTCCTTTTCACTGACATTTCCTAAATATGTGTCTAAGGAAGTTATTGCCGCCGAGGAACCCGCTTCATCTTATGATTTTACTGGCAAGCGTATCTTAGTAGTTGAAGATATAGCCATTAATCGTGAAATCTTAATTACTCTCTTAAGCGAAACAAACGCTGTATTTGAAGAGGCTTCCAATGGAAAAATTGCTTTAGAACTTTTCAGCGCTGCCCCCCCTAGCTATTATGATTTCATTTTTATGGATATTCAAATGCCTGTTATGAATGGTCTTGAAGCCGCTAAAGCTATTCGTGCTCTTGACTGCAGTGATGCAAAAACAGTTCCTATCTACGCCATGACTGCCAATGCCTATATCGAGGATGTTGAAGCTTCTTTAGCCGCCGGAATGAATGGTCACATTGCGAAGCCTATTGATATTAAAAGCCTCCTCGCAATTCTAGGAAAGCATTTTTCATAAATTTTATGAAGATTTCAATTTGTTTCCAGAAGAAAAAAATAAGAAAATCAGGCCAACCACTACAATCATACAAATTCCCGATACCAAAAACCAAGTATTGACCCCAAATTTTTCTGCACAAGGTCCTGCTATAATAAGTCCAATTGGCATAGCTAATGACATCACCGTTCCTAATAGTGAAAATGCCCTTCCTTGCATATCTGGGGCTATGGTTTCTTGCATATATGCCATAATCGGGATTCCGTAAATATTACCGCAAGCACCCATTATCATGCAAACACCCGCAAATATCCAAAAGAACACCATACCACTTGGTAATATTCCAGCAACTAAGGTTATTGCAGCTAGTCCTGCTAATCCAATCCATGCCACATGTATTTTATCTCTTTTTTGACTAATAACACCGATTAGAAGCGCTGATATCATCATCCCCAAGGCATAGATAAATTCCACTAGTCCTCCGTGAAATGCACTCACCCCGAAATAAGCACTACTCATTAATGGATATAAAGAAGATAGGGGCATAAAAAAAATCATACAAAGGCCGGCTGCCGCTAATAGACTTAACAGTTTTGAGTCTTTGCGATATACTTCGATACCCTCTTTAAATTCCGCTACAAAGTCAGGATACTCTGCACCTGTCTTACCTACTTCTGGTATCTTGGTTATTGCCACTGTTATGCTCGCTACCACAGCTCCTACTAAATCAGTAATTAAAATCACTTCCATCGGAAGTGCCCCAAACATCATAGCACCAATAACAGGACCTAACATAAAGGCTCCTGATTGCATAAACTGGCTCCATCCGTTTGCTTTCATTAACTCTTCCTTGGGTACTAACATGGGGACAATTGCTTGAATTGCTGGTTGATGAAATACGCCTCCCACAGCACGTACCCCAAGCACCAAACAAACTGTCCAAACCGGTGGGGCCGCTACAAGAAAGAAAATTGCAAAAAGTGCGGCAATCATTCCAATAAATAAGTCTGCCCCAATCACCACATATTTCCTTTTCATACGATCAATCCAAACACCTGCAAAGGGGCCTAAAAATATCTGCGGAAGGTATGCAACTAAACCAGCCACCGATAGCATCATAGCGGATGAGGTTTCTTTTGCCATCCACCAAATTAAGGCAAATTGAACTGCTGAGCTTCCTATTAGCGACACCGTTTGTCCAACTGCTACGGTCAGAAATCCCGCCTGCCATTTTTTGTTTTCGTTCATTATAATCCTCACATTTCTAATTTTTGACACTTCTCGCAGACATAGACATTGCCACCCATATATGCCATACGCTTAATCCAACCGCCACAAACTGGGCAAAAGCCCTCTTCATTTTTCTTACTCATAACAGTTAGATAGCCACCTGGTTTACCAAACAAATCCTTTTCCGTATCGCGGCCACCTAAATCAGCCATTTGCTTTAGCGTCTGCTTTATTGTTTGATACATAACCTCAATCTCCTCTTTTGATAGGCTATTCATTTTTCGTTTAGGGTGAATTTCCGCCTTCCACAAAATATCTTGCAAAACGCCATTTCCGAGGCCCGGAATGCGCTGCTGGGTGGCAAGAAATGCCTTAGCAGAAAGTTTAAGTGCCTCCTCTGTAAGTAAAGACATAAAATATGCTTTATCAAAGCTTTCCGTAAGCGGTGATGGCTTCTCTTTTGCTACGTTATAATAGAAGTCCTGATTGGCACCTTCTGGGAACACCCACAGACCACCATACATCTGCACCGTACAGACAATAGCATCACCATCTGAAAATTCCACCAAAAGCTGGTGTTTTTCTGGTTTCTTTACACCCGCTGGCATGTAGCGAATATTAACCCCATCTCCAAAGGATAGAATCATATCCTCTGCATGAATTTCTGGTCGCCCACCATAAGCTGTAGCTCCCGTTATTGTCTTTCCCTCAAGCAAAGCATCATACTCCTTGGGGTCACCATAAAACCAAGCAAATCCATGATGGGATTTATCTGCTGTGGTTCGAAAAATAGTTTTTCCTTTTAAAGTTTCGTCTAGTTGCTTTGCCATATGATACGCTTCTGGTAATTCTAGCATAGGTTTGCCCCCACTTTCATAATTGTCTTTAACCGGTTATAAATTTCTTTATTTTCTTTTTATTTGCATTAGGATTTAGAAAAAGTACCTGCTCTTCTATCTTGTTGTAAGCCTCTTCATACGTCAGTCTCTTAGCCGCTTGCATCACATCTTTTTCAAAGAAATCCTCTGTTAGGCAAAATACGGTAGACGACCAGCCATATTCTTCACCTTTTTTTGATTTCTTTCTAGAGCGACCACACATGGTTATATAGAATTTCATTTGAAGCTCTGTTATTGCTGCATCAAATCTCGTTTTTTCATCACTTCCAAAGCCACCATACTGCTTGATAAGATGAAGTGGCAGCTCTTTATATTCATCTATTACATCATATATTTTTTTGGCCTGATTCGAAATATTCCCTTCTTCATATGCTTCATAAAACTGAGCCTTTCCACGTCTTACGGCGTAAAAATAAGGATACCATTCTTTGGTTATAAACCCGCTCTTTTTAAAGAAAAACTTTCCATAAGCAATATCCTGATGTTCATTTAAAACTCGCATGCGCCATTCCCAAGGGTCTGTTTCAATGTCTTCTGTATGCCAGCGGATTTCCTGTCCATAAAATGCTCCAAGGGAAAATATCCCCTCGTCGTTTTCTCCTCCTATACTAAAGCCCGCCTCATGCAAATCAGATACGAAGTCCGTAAAATTTTGTATTGTCTTCATATTCCTCCTGCGTATGTCCTATTTTATTTTGATGGGATGTCTTATAACTGTTTTTAACTTTTCAGGAGCTGTACGTCTAGGATCACCAAGATAGATTTCATGGTGCCATCTATCCTCACAGATATCGTGTGCATAGCCCTGATCTTCTACAAAAGCATTTAATCGCTGGATTGTGGCTGTTTCCTCATCGTAAGGACCAAAATGCATAATTTGTGCACACAAGCCTTCTTCCCAAACTTCAAAATATGCTGGAGATAAATCAAGCTCTGGTTTCTTTTTGGCTAGCTCTCCCTTTGCCCACTCAAAGACTTCTTTCGTAACAAATTCTGGCTGTCTTATCATAGATACCCAAGTAAACTTACTCTTATCAAGTATATGAAGACCATCAAAGGCCTCACCTTCTATCCACCACAGACCTTCTAGTGGTGGCACTACATATTCAAAATAACCCTCTAGCTTATGGGTGCTCATTTTGCTCATTTTGATGCTATAGGAAAGACCATAAAGCATTTCTAAGGCATTCTTGTATTCCTCACAGGTATTTGGGTCCCCCTTCCCTTTTACCATAATAAATTTCATGGTTGGGACATTGATAACAACAGGCTTATTTCCTGGCATGTATAGCTCTTTATATTCTTTTTTATAGTCAAATGCCGCCATATAATTAATCCCTCCTTCTCACAAAATAATCTCCAAATTCTTCGCCCTTATGTCCTTTTAGCGTCACCCCAAGTTCTGTAAAGCCAGCACGTTTTAACGCTTCTCTACGCTCCCCTGCAATCAAAGGTGCCTTTGTCATAATTGTCTCACACTCAAAATCTTCATAGGCATTTTGCAGAATCAATTTAATAAGCTTGTACAGAATCTCTTCCTTTTCATAGTCGCTTCGAATATCCATGCGTAGAAGTCCTGTATGATTAGAACTATCCTCTGACTCCCGATGAAAATTCTCGATGGTTCCGATAGCCTCTCCTGTCGCCTTGTACACAATTGTCCATCTAACAAAAGCCTTCACATCATAGGAAAACAAATAAAACTTAATCTCATTTTGCATCTGCTCTAGGGTGTCAAAATAGCAAGGGTTCGGGAAGTTATCAACATTGAATATCTTCTGCGCCTGCCTGTCGCTATAAACCTTTAATAAGCTTTCCGCATCTTCATTCTTTACGGGTCTTAATAGAAAATCCTCATTTTCATAGCTACGCCAATCCTCATAAATACTTTTTAATTGCATTTTTGTATCCTCCATTCTAATGTTTTGTAAAATATCGTTCAATTATATCATCAATAAAGCTCTTAGTAAGTGTGTATGATTCCAAGGGTTGTCCACTTAGTGATTGACGCTCTTGTCGCCATATAATTGCATTTTCAATAAGTTCACTATACTCTGGCAAGAAACTCATTGCCCATTTTGCTGCTGCAAGTTTTGACGTCTGCTCTCCTGTTTCCATTGTATAGAGCGCACGGCACATTGTAAGGATTGCATAAGCTTGACTTGCCTTACAATTTTCGCTTCCTTTAACCTGATCCTTGAAACCACGTGCATAGTTACATATTGTTTGAACAAACTCGCTTTTATCTATATTGGGTATGACTTTTGCCTTATCAACCCCATAAAGGGTTATGCCATATTCTTGTACTAGATACCATGCATCTAACCATTCAATTCCCGCATCAATAATGTGTAAGGGTTCGCCAGGTGAAATATTCCCCATTTTCGAGGTCTTTTTACGAAAGTTTTGTAATCCTTCAAGTGAATTGTATTGTACTTCAATACGTTCTCTCCACTTTGGAAATTTATTAATAATTTCATCGTATAAAATATGAAGCCTTTCAATTTCGTTTGAGTTAATCTCAGTTGTAAGTACGCACAATGTGTCAATATCACTGACGAACATATCGAAATCGCCCCAAACTAGCGAGCCATACAAATAAAATCCTTTCAACTTTTTATCAAAAATTTGAAGATGTCCATTATGTAAAAGTTCAAGTATTTGGTTTACTTCTTCGTATTGTGTCCATCCCATTGCAAAACCTCCTTGTAATCATCACCAGCAATTTTATTCTACTACATTAATCAAGACATCTATATGTCATGTTATAACTTTTTTATCTCAAAATCTCCCTTTTTCTACTCGGGGTGTATATTGTCTTTGCATATGATATATGCTACTATACTGCTATCACATACTTCTGAAAGGTATAGGTATATATATGAATCCAGGACAAGAAATGTTTTATAACTTTTTTATGCAGCGCACGAAGGACGACAAAAAAGATGTTGCCAAAGCACTTCTTGAAGATTGCTTTGCAAAGCAAAACGAAGGAACCTTTGATGGCAAATATTTAGAAGAAATAATGCCACAGTTCTTTGCAATTGTAAAACCAGAAGCTATGGAAGAATTAAAGGGTGCAATGAGTCATTTTGCTTCAAAGCTTTAATCATATTTTTCCATGATTACTTGTAGCAATTCTTTCAGCTCTTTTTGATAACTTTCAGGCTCTATGATTTTTACGTGGTCACGGAATCCGAGTATCCAACTGAAAAAGGATTCCTTGTCAGACCATGTTATCTGCATTTTTAGCTTGCCATCTTCTAAAGTCTCATAGCTGTTTATCCCATATTCCTCGATTAGTCTCCATTTCATACTATCATCAAATACCGCCGTTGCCGTTATTCCATTTGGACAATACATATCCTGTGCCTTCATGCTAAACTCTGGAAGCTGTCTTTCCGAAATCGTTTCATTGATGCTTTCCAAATAGGCCATGCGATTTAGCTTGAAAAGTCTAAAATCATCTCGAAGCAAACAATATCCCCATACATACCACGAGGACCATTGAAAGACAAGAAGATATGGCTCAATCTTTCGTACACTCTCACCTGTCGGTGCATAATATTGAAAGCTAATTGGCCTCTTTGCTTCTATTGCATTTTGTATTAGTTCAATTTGAGCGGATAGCTTTGTTTTGTACCAAGATGATAAATTAATCATAATATGATTGGTTGATGTCAAGATATCACTGCTCCCCCCCGAGAGCTTATCCATTAAAAGCTGATATCTATTACTTCCAGAGACGCTATCCAGACTCCTTAGTCCAAGTAAAATCGACTGCATCTCACTGGATGTAAACAAGGTTTTATCCATTTTATAGCCTTCCATAATGGAAATACCGCCATTTTTTCCCTGCTCGGTTACGATGGGAATTCCTGCCTTACATAAATCCTCCACATCCCTATTTATAGTTCTTCGAGATACTTCAAACTTATCCGCAAGATAAGGCGCCGTTACCTTCTCCTGCTGCAACAGCACAGAAAGAATACCTATAAGTCTATCTATTTTCATCCAATCAACCTCCATAAACAGCAATGCAAGTTCTAATAATAACGTTTCTTAAAACTAGTTTATCACAGCAAACACGTCATGTATATGTCGTGTTTTAATATATTATTCTTCTTGACATCTATTTTATACATTAGTAT
>JAVBUZ010000124.1:0-12966 GCA_031554725.1 Lachnospiraceae bacterium
GGTGCAGAATTTAACAGCAATAGCACAGGAAAATGCAGCAAGCACAGAAGAAACCTCGGCTTCTATTACCGAGGTTAGAGATATCGTTATAGATATGTCTGATAACGCATTGAAACTAAAATCAATTGCAAATAAGATGGAAGAAAGCATGTCTGTTTTCAAAGTCTAATTGACAATGATTTTCTGGAAGTGTTGGTAATCTTTAGAGGAATTCCAATTACCACCCCATGAAAACCCATGTTCCACAAATAATCGGTAGCACAAATCAGTTTCGTCGATTTTGTAGGGAAAGGCAGCTAAACGGTCTGCATATATTTCCCCACTGACAGGTGAAACATTGGTGCTACCGTTTTTATTATAAGTAATGTAAGGGTTGTACAAGGGATTGATATCAATAGCAAGTCCTAGACTGTGCTGAGATAATGTAGAGCTTCCAGCGATGGTCCGATAATTGAAGCAAGAAGTATTATTATCTTCCATAGATAAGATGTCATCACCTTCATATTCATCAATCAAAACCATTTTTTCTATTTGGTAATCTGCTAAATATAAATCGTAGAATATTTCAAGTAAATCCTCAGCTATTATTTTATTGCAAATAAGCTCGCCTGAGGCTGTTTTTCCGTCAAAGTCTTTGTGTAAAACATTCACATAGACCAAATCGTCATAGGAGACTTCGGTAGAAGCTTCAGGGTAGGAGGTGCCAGTAATATATGCGATAAGCTCTTCGGATAAAGGCTCATAAAAAAAGCCATTCTGATAAGTAACGCGTAGGGGTGAAATCATTTCTTCCACCTCTTCTTCGTTTGGGAGAGTTGGGGAAGCTTCTAAGACCAGGTCATCGTTTTTGCTTTCATCCGTAGAAACGATCTCCTTGCTAGGATAAGCTTTTTCAGGATTTTGTAAAGCATAATCAGCTAGGGTCATGGAGTTTTTTGTTAAAAGTCTGGATGCGATTGAAAAAACTATGATAATAAAAGCAAGGGCGGCAAGGGCCTTATATAATTCTTTTTTGTTCATAATAATCTTTTACCTCTTATGATATTCTTAACAATAAGAATATCATTCATTTATAAATTTGTAAAATATCTATTGAAACTAAAAGGAAAAAATAGTACATTAAAAGGTAAGTTATATTAGCGGAGGGGAGAATATGAGAGTAAGACATTATGATGACATGGAAGGTTTTGATGGAAGAGCGGTGGTATATAATCCAGAAGAAGAAAAAAAATACCATTCAACAATATGGAAGGTTTTGGCTGTCGTTTTTTTAATTACTATTTTGACAACAATAGTATTACATGTAGATGACTTGAAGTTATATTATAAAGGAAACACTATAGATGGGGAATATGATCAATTCCGAAACGTGGTTGCATTTAAGAACGAAAAAGGGGACTGGAGATATTATTCACCTGTGGGGGGACTACCAGAGGGAACAAAAGTAGCGACGCTTTATTATGTGGATGATATCAATGTTGCAAAAACATTAACAACTACATCTTTTTGGGTGTATAGTTACGCTGCCTCACTAGTCGGAAGTGGGTTTTGTTTATATAAAATATATAAGATTTATAGAAAGCACAAATAGGATTTGGCAGGGAAAAGGTTGTTTTTCCCAGTCTAATCTTGTACAATATTGAACGTAGCAACAAAGCAAAGTGAAAGCATAATGAGAGAACATACAATGGGTATTATAAAAACTTCGAAATTAGTATTTGAATATATAAGAAGAGATGAAGAAGGAAATGTTGAGGGAATTACTCGTGCAGTAGATGAGGTAGACCTAGATATTAAACAAGGGGATTTTATTGCCATCCTTGGTCACAATGGTTCGGGAAAGTCAACACTTGCAAAGCATATGAATGCCATCCTTTATCCAACAGAAGGAACTATTTGGGTAGATGGAAAAGATACCAATGATGAAGAAGAAGTGTGGAATATTAGACAGACATCGGGTATGGTTTTCCAAAATCCAGACAACCAGATTATTGGTCAGGTAGTAGAAGAGGATGTCGGCTTTGGGCCAGAGAACATGGGCGTTCCAAGTAAAGAAATATGGGAGCGAGTAGAGGAGAGTCTAAAGGCAGTAGGAATGTATGATTTCCGTAAATATTCGCCGAACAAGCTATCTGGTGGACAAAAACAAAGAGTATCCATAGCAGGAGTGCTTGCGATGCATCCTAAATGCATTGTTTTAGACGAGCCAACAGCTATGTTAGACCCTAATGGTAGAAAAGAGGTTGTACGCGCTGTACGCGCCTTAAATGACGTTGAGGGTGTGACGGTTATACTTATTACACATTATATGGAAGAAATTATTCATGCAAATAAGGTTTTTGTTATGGACAAGGGAAAGATAGCTATGGAAGGAACTCCAAGAGAAATCTTCTCCCAAGTGGAAATGTTAAAAAGCTTGCGCCTAGATGTGCCTCAAGTAACCTTGTTAGCCTATGAGTTACAAAAACAAGGAATTCCGCTGAAGGCAGGAATTTTGACACATGATGAATTTGTAGATGAGCTTCTTAAAATTAGCAAGTAAAAGGTAAGAATGGAGAACGATATGCCAATTATTATGGATCATGTTAATTATATATACAGCGGTGGAACTCCTTTGTCTGTAAATGCATTAAAGGATATAAATTTGGTTATTCCTGATGGTCAGTTTTTAGGTATTATAGGACATACAGGATCGGGAAAATCTACTTTAGTGCAACATTTAAACGGACTTATGAAGGCTACCAGTGGAAGTATCTATTATAATGGTGAAGACATTTACGATAAAGATTATAATATGAAGGAATTAAGAAGTAAGGTGGGTCTGGTTTTCCAATACCCAGAGCACCAGCTATTTGAAATAGATGTATTTTCCGATGTGTGCTTTGGACCCAAAAACTTAGGCCTTGATAAAAAGGAGATAGAGCTAAGGGCATATGATGCACTTAGAAAGGTAGGACTTCCTGACGATTGCTTTTATCAGTCGCCTTTTGACTTGTCTGGTGGGCAAAAAAGACGTGTGGCTATAGCAGGGGTGCTTGCAATGAAGCCAGAGGTATTAATTCTTGATGAGCCAACCGCAGGCTTGGATCCCAAGGGTAGGGAAGAAATTCTAAATCAAATTGTAAAGCTTAAGGAAGAAACTGGAATTACTATTATACTTGTTTCTCATAGTATGGAAGATGTTGCAGAATATGTAGATAGAATCGTTGTTATGAATAAGGGTCAGATTATGCTTGATGATGAACCAAGAGAAGTATTTAAGCATTACAAGGAGCTAGAACAGGTAGGACTAGCAGCGCCACAGGTAACCTACATCATGCATAAATTACAGGATAAGGGTTTACAGGTGGATGCAAACTCAACAACTATAGGTGAAGCTACAGCCGAGATTTTGAAGGCACTAAATAAATAACAGGGACCTTGACCCATAGCGGCAGGAACCCACGAAAGGCAGTGCATAGGCACAGAGGTTTATAATGCTTAGAGATATAACATTAGGACAATATTATCAAACCGAATCCGTGATTCATAAACTGGATCCTAGAGTAAAGCTAGTAGGAACAATTGGATTTATCATTTCGCTATTTTTCTTTAACAACAGTGGAATAGGATATGTTTGCGCGGCGTTATTTTTATTTATAGTAATAAAGGCATCAAAAGTACCGTTTAAATTTATGGTTAAGGGTATGAAGGCAATTATGTTTTTGCTTATGATAACAGTGGTTTTTAACTTGTTTTTAACGCCAGGTATTCCATTAATAACCATATGGAAATTGACTATAACAAAAGAAGGAGTCAAATTAGCCTTCTTTTTAGCGATTCGTTTAGTCTTTTTGATTATTGGATCCTCGGTAATGACACTCACAACCACGCCAAACAATTTAACAGATGGAATGGAAAAGCTATTAAAGCCATTAAAGGTATTTCATTTACCAGTACACGAGGTGGCAATGATGATGTCGATTGCACTTCGTTTTATTCCTATTTTATTAGAAGAAACAGATAAGATTATGAAGGCGCAAATTGCTCGTGGAGCTGATTTTGAAAGTGGAAACATTATTAAAAAGGCCAAAGCAATGGTTCCGATTTTAGTTCCTCTTTTTATCTCCGCATTTCGTCGTGCCAATGATCTAGCTATGGCGATGGAGGCTAGATGCTATCGTGGTGGAGAAGGAAGAACAAAGATGAAACCACTTGTATATAAGTCAAGAGATAGAATCGCATATTTAGTTTTGCTTTTATATCTAGTTGTAGGTATTGCGTTAGAACGTATCATTTAAGCAGTGCGAAGATACATGAGGTAAGTATGAAACGTGTGAAACTTGTAGTCGGCTACGATGGGACAAATTACTCGGGCTGGCAGGTTCAGCCAGGAAGAAAAACTATCGAAGGGGAACTAAATAAACACTTAAGCGAGCTTTTAGGAGAGGAAATACAAGTAATTGGTGCAAGCAGAACAGATTCAGGTGTACATGCCCTATGTAATGTGGCTGTATTTGACACAAATGCACGGATTCCTGGTGAGAAGATATCCTATGCGCTCAATCAAAGATTACCAGAGGACATTCGAATTCAGAGCGCCTGTGAGGTAGATGCAGAATTTCATCCGAGACACTGCAATAGTCAAAAAACTTATGAGTATCGTATCACCAGAGGTGAATTTCCGATTCCGACCAAGCGTCTATATTCTTATTTTACCTACTATTCCTTAGATGTAGACAAAATGAGGCAGGCAGCCACCTACTTAGTAGGTGAACATGATTTCAAAAGCTTTTGCAGTGTAGCGGCGGTAGTTGAAACAACAGTGCGTACAATTCTAAGTATCGATATTATAGAAGAAAAGGATGATTTAATCATACGGGTAAAAGGCACTGGCTTTTTATATAATATGGTCAGAATTATTGCCGGGACTTTAATGGAAGTAGGAAAAGGAAAAATTAAGCCAGAGCAGATGAAAGAAATTCTAGAAGCAACGGATAGAAATGCAGCAGGTCCTACAGCGCAGCCCCAGGGACTTATGCTTGTCAGATATGATTTTGAGGATTTATTTTAGGCAAAAATAGTAGTGGAAATAAAAAGAAAGTAATTACATAAAATGGGTTGACAGAGTCGTATTATGTAATATATAATATATCACTGTGGCGACCTTTCAAAAGCGTAAATCGCAGCCCCGATGAAGCAGTTTGAAAAGACGCAAATTACTCGTTCCGAAAAATGAAAAAGAAGTGGCCGGACATCCGCGACTTTGAATAATAGGAACAAAGAAGAATAGTCCGTAGGACTTCACTTTGTATGGAGGAAACATCATGAAAACATTTATGGCTAGCCCAGCTACAATCGATAGAAAATGGTATGTAGTAGATGCTACAGACAAGACTTTAGGACGTTTAGCTTCTGAAGTTGCACAAGTATTAAGAGGAAAAAATAAAGCTATTTTTACACCTCACATTGATACAGGTGATTACGTAATCGTAGTTAATGCATCAAAAGTTAAAGTAACAGGTAAGAAAATGGATCAGAAGATTTATTACCATCATTCAGACTACGTAGGTGGTATGAAAGAAACTACTTTAAAAGAAAAATTAGCAAAAAAACCTGAGCAGGTTATCGAACTTGCAGTTAAAGGTATGCTTCCAAAAGGACCTTTAGGCAGACAGATGTATACAAAACTTCATGTATACGCAGGACCTGAGCATGAACAACAAGCTCAGAAACCTGAAGTACTGACATTCTAAGAGTTCGAAAGGAGGAAAATAAAAATGGCTAAAGCAGCAAGATACTACGGAACAGGTAGAAGAAAAAAATCAATCGCAAGAGTTTACTTAATGCCAGGTACTGGTAAAGTAACTATCAATAAAAGAGATATGGACGAATACTTCGGTCTAGAAACATTAAAGGTTATCGTTCGTCAACCATTAGCAGCAATCGAAAGCGTTGATAAATTCGACGTATTAGTAAATGTACATGGTGGTGGTACAACAGGTCAAGCTGGTGCAATCAGACATGGTATTGCTAGAGCATTATGTCAGGCAGATGCAGATTTCAGACCAGTTCTTAAGAGAGCAGGATTCCTAACACGTGATCCTCGTGCAAAAGAACGTAAGAAATACGGTCTCAAAGCAGCGAGACGTGCTCCACAGTTTTCAAAGAGATAATATTATCTGCGGAATGCAGGTATATAAGAAAGCACATCGCAAGTTCACTTGCAGATGTGCTTTTTTTTATACCTGCACTTCCATAGGAATTTCAGATGACCGAGGATTTGCGAAGCAAATTCGAGGTTAGCTGAAAGTTCCGCAGATAGTATGCGTTCGCTAATTGAAATTTTCCATTATGGAACAATCGTGTTACAGGGTGTGTTGACCTCATTCGAAAAGAATTGAGGTGATGCTTATGAAAAATCATTTTGATTTTAAGGATATAATGACCTTTGGTCTATTCCTTATAGCATTGCTTACATTCGTTTTTACGTTTTGTAAGTAGCTGTACATAGCAAAAACCACCCTATATACTTTGGTCGGTTAAGGGTGGCTTTGCTACACATATAATTGGTCAACCCCTTGTGGGCGGTTGTTCCTTATTTATAATAAATATACTACTCAATGTGTGGTTTGTAAAGAATTATGACGGGGATATTGAAACTATATTTATGAGTTATTTCTTGTGTTCGCAAGTAAGACGAGCTCGCAAATGATGAAGTTGAAAATTATGGAAGAAAAATACTTCTTGAAGCGAATCGTATTGGGAAGGTTGGATTTGAAATGACAAGATTACCATTTCATGTATCTTTAAAGCAACCATTCGTAGTGCCAAGTCTTGAAGAAATGGAAAACCTTTTTGATAAGTTTGCCAAAGAGGTAAGTCCTATAGAAGTGAATTTTGGGGAATTAGTTGTATACCCTAATAATGCTATCGGTGGAGAGCCATCTGGATGCTTGAGCATTAAAATTAAGAAAACATTAGAGCTTGATGGAATACAAAAGAAACTATTTTCTGACTTAGAGAGAAAATTTGGTCCATGTCCAGCACCTTTTGATGATGATAAAATCTTGCCAGGAACATATTTTTGTTATAAAACGGTTGATTTGAAATAACCAAAGCAAAAAAATGAGAGAAATATTATAAACCAGAATTATTATCATGCAGGATTGACGCCAATTTGATATATTAGAGATAAGAGGTGATTGGTATGAATGCTATGAAAAAGATGATGAGGGCAATTGAATATATTAATAACCATTTGGAAAATGAGACCATTCTTGAAGATAGTGCAGCGTTTGTCTGTGTGTCAATGTCACACTATATTTTTCTGTTCAAAAGTATACTTGGCTATACGCCAGCAGAATATATTAGAAAAAGACGTTTGGAAAACAGCACAAAAAATGTTCTTCAAAGAAAAAAGGTAATTGATATCGCCATTGAATCAGGATATGGAAGTAGTGAAGCATATACAAGAGCTTTTAAAAAAGAATTTGGAGTACCCCCAATTGAGTATCAAAAATATGGAGTAATCTGCTCAATTGATGAACTGGATGATTTTGAAAAGATTATTGCCTTTTGCCCTGCACCTGCACATAAAGAATATTTTGGAGATTTGTATTATGCAGAGTACAAAGAAGTGTATGATAGGCTGGCTGATAAAGGTTACTTTAAAAAAGAAACACTAGAATATTCTTGTGCGAAACAGTTAACAGAAAAATATTCTTATGATTTTGAATATCTTATATCAAACTTATTGGATTCAGCAGAAACATTGGAAGAGCTATATGACAAGGTCATTCAGATTAAATATATACCTCGTCAGTTATTTTATATGTTTGTAAAAGAGATGAGAGAAAATGGTATGTTGCAAGAAGTCAAGCTTGAGCAATGTGTTTGTCAAAAGGAATTATTTTTGGGGGAAAGATGAGTTCAAAAAGAGTGAAGTGATAAAAAATATTGACCATGCCCCTGGGGCATGGTTTATTCTATGTTATATAGAAAACAAAAAGGAGATTGGTGACATGGAAAAAGAGTTTTACACAGCAGGAGAATTAGCCAAGCTAACAGGAGTGTCTTACAAAACAATTCGCCATTACCATAAGAGGGGATTACTTGAGCCAGAAAAATATACAAATGGAGGTTATAAACAATATGGTGTGAAATCTGTAGAAACGTTACAACGAATATTGATGCTCAAGTATTTAAATTTCTCATTGGAAGAAATACAAAATATGCTATTTGCAGAAGATTTAGAGGATACATTTAATAGACAGGAAAAGCTTCTTCAAGCACAGGCGGAACATTTGGACCAAATTTTGAAAGCTGTAAAGGAAATGCAAAAGGTAAGTGAGGCTGAGCGCTGGGATAAGATGCTTGCGATTATGCATATGACCCAACAAAAAGAAGAAATAATTAAGCAGTATAAGGAAAGTACAAATTTGCAAAAGCGTATTAATATTCATGTTTATAGTACGTCAAAAACAAACTGGTATCAATGGGTTATAGATGGGTTACAACTTAAAAATGGAATGAAAATCCTAGAAATAGGTTGTGGAAATGGTATGCTTTGGACCCAGATGCGCGATCAATTACCAAAGAACATCCAGATTTTTTTGACAGATAGCTCGGAAAATATGTTACAAGCTGCAAAAAATAATATTGAAGAGTATGCACAGCTTTATAAAGAAAAAAATATACAGTTTGAATTTTCTCAAAATGATGCAGAGAAGTTTGATTTTGAAGGAGATGACTTCGACCGAGTTATTGCAAACCATATGCTATATCATGTATCGAATGGAAATAGGATGGAGTTATTGAAGGCATGTAAGCGATTATTAAAGCAAGGCGGAATGTTTTATGCATCAACTGTGGGAAAAACTCATTTAAGAGAGTTATTTTCACTTGTTAAAGGGTTTGATAAAAAAATCGATATGGCGAGATGGATGACAGAGAATTTTGAATTGGAAAATGGAAAAGAACAACTGAAACAAGTATTCTCTAGTGTAATTATGGAAGAACATGAGAATGACTTGTTAGTTCCGAACCCTCAAGCGGTATATGACTATATAGAGTCTTGGCCAGGAAATGCAAAAGAAATAATATGTGGACGTGAAAATGAGTTGATGAAATATTTAAAAGAACACATATCAGAAGAAACACCATATTTTATTCATAAATCAACAGGTGCATTTAAGGCTCTAAAAAAATAACATTAGGGAGAGATAATTTATTTATATGCTATTGACAAGCTTCACGTTGGTTGAAAGCCTCATAAATACAGGGAGAAAAGGCGGTCGGATAGTGAAAAAATTTAGATAATCAAAAAATGATTGTGAGAAATTACTAATTGAATGGACTTGCACGACATGCTAGAATCGGACTACGGAACATTCGTGTTACAGGGTGTGTTGACCTCTATTTTTATGAAATGGAGGTGGTGTCTATGAGAAATCATTATGATTTAAAGGATATAATGACCTTTGGTCTATTCCTTCTGGCATTGCTTACATTCGTCTTTTCGTTTTGTAAGTAGCTATACATAGAAAAACCACCCTAATACTTTGGCCAGTTGCAGGGTGGAATTTCTATTCTTATCAATCGGTCAAACCACCTTGTGGGCGGTTGTTCCTTTTCTAATTACAATATAGCATAAGTGTTTATCTAGTTCAATATAAATTTTTGCCTAAGATAAGATGCCGAAAAGAGTCTGAAAAAAGACATTATGATTATGGAGGTTAAAGGTTGAACAAAAAATGCGTGTTCAACTATTGATTTGAGTGCGCGTCGCAACGCGCAGATGGGTATAAAAATGAAAAAGAAATTAGTGATTACAGTAACACTGATTTTTGCTATTGCGGTATTTCTATTTGTTTACAGCGGATTTGGGAAGCGAGTAGATGTATCAATACATAGTTATGCTGTATCCGAAGATGGGACTACCATAACGGTGCAAACTTCGCTTGCTGGTTCGATGGGATATATTAGAGATATTACCTATAAAAAGGATGGCGATAAAATATATGCATCATTTTATGGTGCATTTGGAGGACTAAACAGCAAGATTGGTGCAAAGAATAATTTTGAAATTGAGGTAGACGCTTCTTGCAAAGAAATATATTTTGACAGAGGTAAAGAAGGATATAAGCTAGTATTACGCAAAGAGGAAGCTACAAATGAGTGGATAAAGAAATAATTTAGGGGAAACGAATCCGAAAAGTCAGATTTTTTGTATGCATATTTAGGGGTTGAATGTTAATGTTTGTTCGTGTAAACTTATACGTGTATAAAATTATGCAATAAAAAGTATAGGTTTTTCTAATGAATAGATTCCGTAGATTGCCAAAATGAGGATATGTAGGAAGGGGAAGGGAAATGGCATTAATAAATTGTCCAGAATGTAAGAAGGAAATAAGTAGTGAGGCAAAACTATGCCCTAATTGTGCATATAACATAAAAAAATATGTCAAGGGTTTAGAAAAAAGTAGTAAGAAAATAAAAGTTGAAAATGATGTGCAAGGCGATAAGGTAATACATAAAAAGAAGAAAAGCTTTTTCATCGGTGTTAGTGGAATTATATTACTTATGCTAGGAGCAATTACGTCTATTTTATATTATATGAGTAATGCAACACCTGAGGTAACGGGACTTAGCGTCACAGAGGCAATGTCTATTTTAGATGAACACAAAATTGAATATGCGGCGGAGTATAGTTATACAGAAAATTACAATAAGGACTTAGTGTATGAGCAGAGTATAAAAGCAAAATCATTTTATCATTCAGGTGATATTATAACGTTAAAAGTTAGCGAAGGAAGAACGTATATCTTCCCAGATATTATCGATAAAAACATTGATGATGTAAAGGATGAAATAGGTGATATAGTTTGTGAATATGCATATGAGTATACAGATGATAAAGAAAAAGGTATAGTCTTATCAACATCAATTGATGCTGGATCAATGATAAAGGATACAGAAGTTGTTAATATAGTTTTGAGTCAAGGGCTATATACGTGGGTTCCAGAGGAAATAGTAGGAATGACAGAGGTTGAAGCTAAGAAGGCTCTTGAGGATTTAGGATTAGAGGTAAAAACAAAATATTACTATTCAATAAATGAAAAGGGAACCGTCTCGAAGTGTAATCCAGAAAAGTTTGGAGATAAGGGAGAAACGATAGAAATTTATGTGAGTAAGGGAGAAGGGGTCACTGTCCCAACCGTTGTTGGAAAATCTGAGAAAGAGGCAATAAAGCTTTTGGCAGATGAGGGATTTGGAGCAAAAGTTGTGTATACTTATCCTGATATGGGGGCAGACTGCATGGAAAAGGAAAAAGAGGTGGTGAGCAGCCAGAGCATAAAAGGGATGGTTGATGCCACGTGTGATGTTATTATTACAATTCCCAAGCAAGGAATTTTGATAAGCAATGTTAAATGGGATATTAATTCAGTGGGTGGAGTTGACACCTATATTTCTTTTAAAAACATATCGGATATGCAGATAGCATATATTACATTTACAATGGCGTACTATGATAGGATGGGTTATAAAGCTACATGTACAATAAGAGATAAATCGAGGGCGAGCTTGCGGTATACTGGTCCTCTTAAGGCAGGTTCAAGTGTAAATAATATATACTGGGAAGCTGTACTATACAATAATACGGTGTCAGTATTACAACCTAAATCAGCAACTATTGAGTTCTTAGATGGTAGCGAACAAACAATAACATTTGGTGGAAGATATTGGTATGGCCGTGAATACTATGGTGGTGATTTGCATGATTAATGTATAATAAACAACGAGAAAGAACATTTAGGGAGTCACATTTGTAAATTTAATTTACTTGTGTGGCTCTTTTTATTAATACAATCCTTGTTACCTTTTCACCCAAACTGCTACTAATAGAAGGAAGGAGGAAATGCAATGAAAGAATTTGAAGAACTATATACACTCTACCAAAAGGATGTGTACTATTTTTTGCTAAAGCTATCAGGTTATGATGATGGACTTACTGAGGAGCTGGTACAAGAAGCCTTTTATCAAGCATTTATCTCCTTTGGGCGATTTCGTGGAGAATGTGAAGTAAAGACATGGATTTGTCAGATTGCAAAAAACACTTATTACAGATATTTGAGAGAGCATGTAAAGCAAAATAGTCTAAAGCAAAAAGCTGTCATGGGTCAGGAGCCAAAGCAAGTAAGTGCAGTTGTAGAAGAAAAAATAGTTAGCCAGCACATTAAAAAGGCAATAGAAGATTTAGACGAAAGAAGCCGTAGTATTGTAGAGTATCGTTTGTTTGGTGAATTGCCATTTAAAGAAATCGGAGCCCTTATAGACTTAAAGGACACCACCGTAAAAGTCCTTTTTTCCAGAGCAAAAATGAAAATTCAAACAAAGCTAAAGGAGGAACATGGATATGAAATATAAATGTGATATGGTGAAGGATCTGATGCCACTTTGTATAGATAAGGCGGCAACAGAGGAGAGCGAGAAAGTGGTGATAGAACACTTGGCAGAATGTAAAGAATGTATGGATTACTATAGTGTATTGGATAAAGATATTTTGACCACAGAAATAAGCAAAGAGCCAGAAATAAAGTATTCAATACTAGCAAAGAAAATAAGGAAAAGAAATATAATTGTGCGGTCAATACTTGCGATTTCTATTTGGAGTTTTGTTATGCTAAGTCTTAACTATGCCGCAGGATATAGAATGAGTTCTCAAAGTGCCGCAGATAGAAGTGGACGTTTAAACTATAAATCCCAGGTGATAGGGAGTTATGAATGGAATAATTGGATGTTTTATATTTACGATAGTTATAGCTGCTATGATGTGGTTTCGGTGGAAAAGACATGGCATGGCTGGGGTGTTTCTGATTCTTGCCTTAATTGGCCTAAATGGCATGGCGATGAGAAAGGACTAGAGATGGCAGGCGCTATTAATTACTGGGTATATGATGAGGGATTTCAATTGTTTCCTTTTAT
>JAVBUZ010000214.1:0-4051 GCA_031554725.1 Lachnospiraceae bacterium
TTTATATCACAAGTGCTTTATATACATATACAGTGAGGTATAAAAATGACATACAGCAAACAACAACTTAAAGATGATTTACTTAAAATGGGCCTTAACCCAACCGACTCCATCATGATTCACTCCTCCATGAAATCCATCGGAGATGTAGAAGGGGGAGCAGATACGGTTTTAGATACCTTATCAGAATATTTTGCAGAAGGACTTTTAATGCTACCTACCCACACCTGGGCACAGATGAGTAGTGAGTATTCTTTGTTTGACCCGAAGGTAGAACCAGCTTGCGTAGGAATTCTTCCTAATTTGTTTTTTAGACGTGAGAATGTGGTTCGTTCGCTACATCCGACCCATAGCATAGCAGCCCTTGGCAAAGATGCAAAGGAGTATGTAAAAGGAGAAGAAGAGGCTCATACCCCTTGTCCTCCTGGCGGTTGTTGGGACAGGCTAAGGGTGGTAAATGGGAAGATTCTATTAATTGGTGTGACCCATGCAAGAAATACCTTTATACATAGTGTAGAGGAGGTGCTTGATGTGCCCCAGCGTTTAACCAAGGAACCAGTGGCTATGCAAGTTAAAATGCCTAGTGGAGAGATAAAACAGGTTCCTATGCACCGTCATTACAACGAAAAATCGCCTCATATATCAGATAACTTTGATAAGCTGATGCAGGCCTTTTATGATACAGGGGCGGCAAAAAAGGTAAGCTTTGGAGATGCAAATTGCATTTTGTGTGATGCACAGCAAATATTTAGGATAACTAGTTATATTTTAGAAAAGGAACCAAACTGCTTAATCGATCGGGAGTATATCCCTAAGGATTGGTGGGAAAATATATAGGAAAAAAGGAGTAAGAAAAAATGAGTATAAATGAAACAAAGAAAAATATTATGGAATATGAAACAGTGGCACTGGATGAACAGAATAATGCGGTGATTATTATTGACCAGACAAAGCTTCCGGGAAGAACGGAGCTTATAAATCTAAAGACCGCAGAAGAGATTTGGAATGCTATTTATCTTTTACAGGTAAGAGGTGCGCCAGCAATTGGTATTGCCGCAGCCTTTGGCATCTATGTACTTGCCACGCAGATTAAAGAAAAAGAATTTGAAGCATTCTACAAAGAATTTAAGAAGCAAAAGGAATATTTAGATTCTTCTAGACCAACTGCGGTTAACTTGTCATGGGCGCTGAATCGTATGGATGCACTATGCGTAAAAAAAGGACAAGAGGGTCTACCGGTTAGTGCAGTTGTTGAGGCGCTGAGAGAAGAAGCAATTGCCATGAAAGAGGAAGACATTAGTGTTTGTAGAAGAATTGGTGAGCATGGTCTTACCTTGGTAAAGCCAGGTGATGGTATTCTTACCCATTGCAATGCGGGGCAGCTTGCAACCTGCAAATACGGAACCGCAACGGCGCCTATTTACTTAGGACAGGAAAAGGGTTATGGCTTTAAGGTGTTTGCAGATGAGACAAGACCACTTTTACAAGGGGCCCGTTTAACAGCTTTTGAGCTTCATTCCTCAGGTGTGGATGTAACCCTTATTTGTGATAACATGTCAGCCTCTGTTATGTCGAAAGGCTGGGTACAGGCAGTATTTGTGGGTTGTGACAGAGTAGCAGCTAATGGAGATACCGCCAATAAAATTGGTACTTCTGTAGTTGCAGCAGTAGCAAAGCAGTATGGTGTACCAGTTTATATTTGTGCTCCCACCTCAACGATAGACATGAATACAAAGACGGGCGCTGATATTTGTATTGAGGAACGTCCAGCGGAAGAAATTACAGAAATGTGGTACAAAGAAAGAATGGCTCCAGAAGGCGTAAAAGTATATAATCCTGCCTTTGACGTGACGGATCATGAGCTAATCGCGGGTATTGTTACGGAGCATGGTATTGCAAAGGCGCCATATACCGAAAGCCTAAAAGAAATTATGGAAAAAACCAAGAAATAAGAGGAAATCTATAGACTACGTCTTGCATTTTGTAACACAGTGTGTTATTATTTTAACGATGTGTTTTGAAGAAACAAAGGATGTCCGCGGGGGCGGATGGAAAGGCGTAGAAATGAAAAAGGGTTTTGATGAGATTATCGCTAAGGTAAATGAATGTGAAATGAAAAAGGTTGCTGTATCAGTAGCGCAGGATGAAGCGGTGCTTGAAGCAGTAAAGGAAGCAAAAGAAAGAGGAATTGCAGAAGCAATCTTAGTTGGTGATGAAGCAGAAATTAGAAAAATTGCAGCGTCTATACAGATGGATTTGACTGGTTATGAAATCATTGATGAGCCAGACGTGATTGAAGCCACCTTAAAGGCTGTAAAGCTTGCGCATGACGGCAAAGCAGACATGTACATGAAGGGATTAATTGATTCCAAAAACTTTTTAAAGAGCGTACTAGATAAAGAAGTAGGGTTAAGAACTGGTGGAGCATTATCACATGTTTGTGTATTTGATGTTCCAGGTGTGGATCAGCTATTACTTTTAACTGATGTTGCATTTATGACATATCCAACTCTTGAAGATAAAATAAGTATCATTAAAAATACCATTCCAGTTGCCAATGCAATTGGCATCGAGTGTCCAAAGATTGCACCTCTTGCAGCAGTTGAAGTGGTTAATCCAAAGATGCCCGTAACGATGGAAGCAGCAGAGCTAACAAGAATGAATGCTGAAGGCGAGCTAACAGGCTGTATCGTAGACGGCCCGTTATCCTTAGACTTAGCAATTGACCCAGAAGCAGCAAAGCACAAGGGTGCAACCGATAGAAAAATTCAGGGTGATGCAGATATTCTTCTCTTCCCTGATATTCATGCAGGAAACCTTGTTTATAAGGCACTTGTACGTGTAGCAGATATGAAAAATGGTTGTATATTAACAGGTACCAAGGTTCCTGTCATTTTGACAAGCCGTTCTGATACCTTTGAGACAAAAGTAAACTCTTTGGCACTTGCAGCGGTAGTGGCAGAGGAAATGAGAAAGCATAAATAGGAGGAAACAGAAAATGGCAATCAAAAGTTTAATTATCAATCCAGGTTCCACGTCAACAAAAATCGGTGTTTTTGAAGATACCACCCTATTATTTGAAGAAACATTAAGACATACCTCAGAAGAGCTTGCAGGATATGGCAAAATTGTAGAACAAAAGGATTTTCGTAAAAAAATCATCACAGATATTTTGGCAGAAAAGAATTTTGATATGAAATCTCTTGGCGTAATTATTGGACGTGGTGGAATGCTTAAACCTATTCCGGGCGGTACATATGCAGTTACAGATGAATTATTAGAAGACTTAATGGTTGGCAGACAAGGACAGCATGCATCTAACTTAGGTGGTATCTTAGCAAGAGAAATTGGTGATGAGCTTGGTCTTCCTTCTTATATTGTAGACCCTGTAGTAGTAGATGAACTCCAGCCACTTGCAAGATATTCAGGCGTACCTGAATTACCAAGAACCAGTGTATTTCATGCACTGAACCAAAAGGCTGTTGCAAAAAGATATGCAAAAGAAATCGGCAAGCCTTATGAATCACTTAGATTACTTGTAGTTCATATGGGTGGCGGTGTATCTGTAGGCGCACACGAATATGGTAGAATTGTTGATGTATTTAACGCTTTAGATGGTGATGGAGCGTTCTCCCCAGAAAGAGCAGGAGCGGTTCCTTCAGGCGCACTTATCAGCATGTGCTTCTCAGGCAAATATACCGAAAAAGAAGTATATAGCAAAATTGTTGGTAAAGGTGGATTTAATGCATACTTAGGCACCAACGACATGCGTGAAGTAAAGAAGAAAGCAGAAACAGATGCTTATGCATTAGAAGTAAAAGAAGCCTTCCTTTATCAGGTAGCAAAGGACATGGGTTCTATGGCATGTGTACTTAAGGGCCAAGTGGATCAGATTATTGTTACTGGTGGTATTGCTTATAACCAGGATGTAATTGATAGATTAAAAGAATATGCAGGATTTATTGCACCATTTACTGTTTATCCAGGAGAAGATGAACTTCTTGCACTTGCAGAGGGTGTTCTTCGCGTAATGAATGGTGAAGAAGAAGCA
>JAVBUZ010000234.1:0-8097 GCA_031554725.1 Lachnospiraceae bacterium
ACAGAAAATAATTTTCTTGGGTATTGAAGGTGTTACCTATGATATGGTAGATGGCAAGGCAGTTGTAAAGCCAGAAATTCAAGAAATGATAAATACCAATCGAGGTGAGTATGATAGGCTATATGGTGCAGACTCTACCTACTGGATGTTCCAAGATAACGTAAGGCAATTAGAATGGAAGCAGCCTCTTACAGAGCCTAATGGCCAGCTAGAGGAATGGACATATCCTTATAGTTGCTATTTAGGTCAATATGAGGTTAACTTTGATTATAAGACAGAAGCAGGAAATGCTTATCTAAAGATTCAGAAGCTTTGGAGTGAAATTCTGCCGAAGCTGCTTCTTGCACCCACAGAGGAGGAGTTTGATGTAATTTTTGATGACTTCATTCAAAGAAGAGAGACTTTAGGCTTTAGCGAGGTTATGGAGGAATGCACCAAACAAATGAAGGAGTCCAAGCAAAAACTGGGGATATAGATGAAGAAAATAATTGAGAAATTTCAAGGGCTAAAACTAAATATAAAGTTCACATTGATTATTGTAGTCATTGTACTTATTCCCATCATTGCATTATCAACTTGGTTATTTAAGAGTATGGAAAACAATGTAATATTTGAGCGTGAAAATGCTGTGAAATACAAGCAAGGCAAGGACTACGACCAAATAATAAAAAATGTGGATTCGATTAATATGTCAACCCAATTCTTTTTAAGTGATCAGGGTCTCAAGGAGTTTCTACTTCGTGAAAAGAAGGGGGATTACTTTTCAGCGGCGGAGCTAATTGTATTTTACAATGAGGATATTGCATCCTTAGAAAGAATGGTCAATAATAATCCATATCTCTATCAGATTAGAGTCTATGTAGATAGTAAAAGGCTACAAGAAATGATGCCTATTTTATATAGGCAAGAAAGAATGGAAAAACTTAGCTGGTCCACGGAGCCCCTTACGAACGGGTGGAAATATGATTATACAGATACAATATTTGATTCATTTATGATGAATCAAAGTAAAAAGATACTTTCGCTTGTGACATTTATTGAAGACTATTCTTATGGATGTCTAGGAATTTTAGAAGTTGCGATGCGGATGGAGGACATGTTTCCTGCTCTTTATGAAGGTGCTGAGAATCAGTGGAGCTGTTTCATTGATAGCCAAGGGGAACAGTATTTTAGTGAAATTAGTGTAGATAATGCTCAGCAGATTGTAAAGCTTGTGATGGAGGACAATAGTGTCGCCATGGAGCAAGCGTCAGTAGTCTATGGTGAAATGGAAGGAAAGAAGCTAGTTGCTGGGTATCAGCCAGTAAAAGAGCTTGGTGGTTATTTAATTACTGTCGAAGATATTACTCAAGATGTTCAAAAGATTATTAATCAACGTAACCTGTTTATTTTGTTTACCTTGGTAATCCTGATTGGGCTGGTATGGGGAATAAATGAAGTAGTAAAGGGACTGTTGAAACAGTTCTATAGCATTTTAAAATCCATCCGAAGGGTTCAAAGGGGAGATTTAAATGTAATTGTTGAAAACTGTGGAACGGACGAAATGGGAGAACTGGGTAGCCAGATAAACAAGATGTTAGACAGTATTAAACAATTAATGGAGGATAACATCAAGCATGAGCTTTTAGTCAAAAATACAGAGATTAGAGCGCTACAAAATCAGATAAATGCCCATTTTATTTATAACGTTCTTGAATCAATTAAGATGATGGCAGAAATTGATGAGAAGTATGAAATCTCGGATGCCATTACGACCTTGGGACACTTGTTGAGATATAGCATGAAATGGACTTCGGGAAATGTTAGTGTGGAAGAAGAACTAGAATATATACGAAATTATCTGGTGCTTATTAACCTACGTTTTGACTATGAAATTTATTTGTCAGAAAATATTCCAGAAGCAATTCGTCATCAGCAAATTCCTAAAATGTCCTTACAGCCTATTGTGGAAAATGCCATTTACCATGGAATTGAGCAGATGGCAGAAGACACCAATATTTATATTAAGGGAATTGTTGAAGGTGAGGACTGTATCATTGAGATTACTGATGCTGGTCGTGGGATGAGTGAGGAAGATGTCGAGAAGCTGTATAAAAAGCTAGCGGGAGAAATAGAAACCACTGGCGGTTCAGGTAATGGAATTGGTCTTAAGAATGTACAGGACAGAATACGAATGAATTTTGGTGAAGAATATGGTATTGAGATTTCTTCAAAGCTCGGCTGCTATACAAAGATTTTAGTAAGAATTCCTATGACGTAAGGAGCAAATACATGCATACAGTATTGATTGTAGAAGACGAAAAGATGATAAGGCAAGGCATAAAAACCATGATACAAAGATCTGGGGTGCTCATAGATAATATTTTAGAATGTAATAATGGGATAAGTGCACTGGATATTTTGAAAATGCAAAAGGTGGATGTGATGTTTACAGACATTCGTATGCCCAAAATGGATGGTCTTCAGTTAGTAAAAGCGCTGCAGGAGCTGGAAGAAAAACCTATGGTAGTGGCTATCAGCGGTTATGATGATTTTTCCTATGCCGTAGAAATGCTAAGGCTTGGGGCTAAGGAATATCTTTTGAAGCCTATTGATAGAGAGAAAATGAGAGAGGTTATGATTAGACTTGAAAAGGAAATTGTGGAAAAAGAGAAAAGTCTAAATCAAAATAAAAACGTTAGCTATCAGTATTTAAAATATATTATGATGCAGGATGATATAGCAGATGCACAAAATGAAATGCTGATTGATCAGAATCGGGAATACTTCTATAAAAATGAGTTTGTTGTATGCTGTATGGATGCAACTGGCGGTGAAATACGTGAGGATGAATATTATATTTACTTGGGGGATATGGAGGACAGGGAGATCTATATTTTAGAAGTGGATTTTTTGGATGTTTTGCTTAAGGATGATTTCGTGAATCGTTATGTAGGCGTTAGCCAGCCCCATGTGGGACTTGAAGTTTTGCGAACAGCATATAGAGAAGCCTTAGAAGCAAGGAAGGAAGCTTTCTTCCAAGGAAAAATGGTAGTTCATTGGGCGGGCGCAGAAAAGAGAGAAGCTAGTTTTGAGCTAGATAAAAGTACCATGCAGCAGCTTGCACAGATGCTAGGAACCGATAGGTGGGAAGAGGCCATAAGGCAGCTAGAGCAAATTTTTAATAACGCAAAGCTTGGGGCCTACAGAGCTGAAAATTTTGAAGAGAGGTTGCAGGATTTCTTAAAAGAGATAGGCATTATTTACCGTAATGTAATAGATAGTGCGCAAATGAATACTTTTTCTTTTTTACAAATATATTCTTACCCTTGCTTAGAGGATTTAAAGGATGAGATTATAGGCTGGCTAGAACAGCTTTGCACCACACTAAATAGCCACTTTGATGATTATAAAAACAAACAAAAGATTCAGCAGGCTATTTCTTATATCCAAGAAAATTACGATAAGGATTTAAATATGGCAGTGGTTTCCAATCATATATCCATGAATTATTCGCTCTTTTCTTATGTATTTAAGCAATATACGGGAAATAACTTTGTAAACTATTTAAAGGAAATTCGTATGAAAGAAGCAAAAAGACTTCTAGAAGATTCAGATATGAAAATCATAGATATTAGTCAGACCATCGGCTATGAAAATGAAAAGCATTTTATGAAGACCTTTAAAGCAGTCTGTGGTGTTTCACCAACGCAGTATCGTAAAAATATGCAATTAAAAGGAGAAAAGAGTTAAGACTCTTTTCTCCTTTTTTTTATCTTTAGCGCTTCATCAGCTTCTTCCTGCATATTTTGTAAGGTATCTAAGGAGGTTAGCTTCTTGATACAAAAGCCACAGCTTGCTTTTATTTGATAGCCCTTTGTTTGGAGTCGATTGTAGTTTTCTAAATACTTGTGAACCCTTTCCTCAAAGGCGATGGCTTCTGATTCAGAATAGCTGGGGGCAACCACCTGAAATTCATTTCCCTCTATACGGCCACAGACGCTACCCTCATCTAGGGAGTTTTCAAGGGCATGGGCAACTACTTGAATAGCAAAGTTACCTTCCATATGTCCAAAGTTATCATTAATGAATTTCAGACCATCAATATCCCAGATAGATAAATAGAACGCATTATTTTCGGCCAGTGCTCTTTCGAAAATAGGGGTAGCATGAAGACGAAAACCTAGTCTGTTATATAGCCCCGTAAGCTCATCACGAGAATAAACGTCCTCTAAGCGATTGGTTAAAAAATCTAATTTCTTATTATTACAAATATTATTTAGCATGGCGTTTAAGTTCATTAACCAAGAAATAAATGGAAAATCATATGAAATTTGGTCATCCGTATAAGCTAGTGCAATATAGCCAAATTCCTTTTCACCAAAAAACAAAGGAGAATAAATATGCGCAGTAGTAGAAGAATCATAAAGGAAGTCAGGGAGAATACTTCGTTTGGTAAAGGTACATTCAGGAAGCTGTACTCCATCCTTTAACGCCAGCTTTAAAATCATGCTATCCCAGTCGGCAATATAGTCATCAGAAAGGCTTAGCTGCTGTAAATCTTCTGAAATGTTGTCCCAATTATCATAGAGGCAAATATATAATGCCTTGCAGTTGGGAAGCAGCTTGGCAAATTGCATGGTCTGCGTCATCGCTTCATCAATATCAGTAGAGCTTTGAAAGCTAGCAGACATATGCATATTGGAAATTATATTTTTCTCAAGGGCGCTAATTTTATCATTTAGGGCATAACTATATCCATAGGAGCTAGATATGCTTTTATTTTTGCATCCACAGGAAGCACCATAGTGTGCTTGGGCATGTATGGTTGTAAGCGGTGCGATATCTTTACCGTGAAGGGCATGAATTAATTGTTCCATAGCCTGCTTTCCAACCATTTCAATCGGAAAGGTGATAGTAGTAAGGGGAATGTTCATATGCTGACCAAAATCAAGCATGTCACATCCCGTAACGGCTATATCAGCAGGGACATGGAGCCCTTGTTGCTCTAATTCCTTAATAAGAGCCATAGCAATACAGTCGTTATAACAAACAATCGCTTCAGGGCGAGGGGATAGGTTTAGAAAAAAATCCGTCGCTTGCTTCATGCTTGCTTCTGAAAAATCGGTAGAATAAATATAATCATTAGAGATGGTGGAACCATGCTTATTCATACTCTCCTGAAATATGGATAAACGTAGAGCATTATATGTTTCTTCTAAGTTTGAGCCTAGGTAGCCAATTTTTGTAATATGATGTACTTCAAAAAGATGGGTAATCAAATCTTCAAAGGGGCTATGGTTTTCCAAGGAAACGCAAGGAAAATGCGAGGTGACTTGGTTTACATCAATAATAGGACATGAAAAATTCTCTTCTAGATATGAAGCAATCGCATCTCGAAGAGAGGGGAGTAAATATGTTCCAGAAGCAAAAATGATTCCAGAATAGTCCTGTGTACGAGGTATGGATAACACACTTTTTTCTCCTAGACCATAATCACCAAGATTTTCTCCATCATTGGAGGTGAAAAAATCAACGAAATATCCATATTCCTTCGCGGTTTCTATAATCCCGGTGCATAGCTTATGCTGATAGTCTCCATAAATGTGTGAAACAAAAACACCTATTTTTTTTGAACGTCTCATGATACCCCCATATATCTAAACTAAAATTCCCCTAATTATTTAGGAATAATTCTTCTAATACATCCTCAACGCTTTCGCATTCAAAATTGGCATATTCCTTTACATGGGGCTTAGCAGTAGTGACAGCGTAGCTTATTCCGGCAGCCTTTAGCATACTGATATCATTTTCATTGTCGCCAAAGGCAATAAAGTCCTTGGCCTCTAAATTCATATGCTTTGCTAGAATTTCAAGAGCTGGTCCTTTGCCAGCCTCCTTCATGTTAAAATCAAGCCAACCATTTCCTCCATCTACAACTAGAAGACGGTTCTCGTATTTGTCAATAAACCATTGCTTTATATCCAGTGGTATATGCTCATTTTTCCAGTGGATAGAGATCTTTATATAATCATCTTCAACAGTGGTTAAGTCAGAAACAATAGTAGTATCATTTTTTATTTTATTTACCATTCGATCTACAAATACAGGATCGTTGGGGAGGACATAACAATGACTTTCACCAGAGGCCAAAACATCGGTGCCATCAACCGCTAACATATCTCGAATAAGCTCCATAGCCACATTTTTTTCAAAGGTACTTTTGTATATAACCTGTCCCCCATAAACAACTAAACAGCCATTGGCGGCGATATAATTAATTTTATCAGCAACAGGAGCAAGCATGCGTTTTAGATTACTGTATTCCCTTCCACTTGCAGCAACAAAAGGAATTCCTTTTGCAACTATTTTTTCTACCACCTCATAGAATTTATCAGGCGGTGAAGTCATTCCTTTTTTTATAATAGTACCATCAAAATCACTGGCGATGGCAAAGATTTCTTTTTCAAAAATATTCATTGTACAGATTCCTTTTCTATAAAAAATACTAAGCAAATCTATTTTAGCACAAGGTTTAAATCATTGACAAGCCATGAGTTATCACTATAATTAAATGTAGGAATATATTTGTTTTTAAGACGTAAAATTAGTTTATATATATGGGAACAACAGAGGATAAAAGAATGATAAGTAAAAGGACAGTCACAATAAAGACAAAATTGATCTTTTCGTATTCAATGGCCATACTAATGGCCCTTTTAATCGGAATAATAGGGTATGTTAATATACTAAATGTTAATAGACTGGTGACTTTTAATGAATATATTGTGGCAAAGCCTTTGATATATTTAACTCAGATTAGAGATGACTATGGGCAGACTAGAGCTGCTGTTCGTGACATGGTAATATCTAGTGATGCAGCGATAATCGAAAAATTTAATAAAGAAGTTGAATTTTATCTTGATAATATTAAGGATCAGGTTCAAGGATACAAGGATGTTTTAGAGGAACATGACCAAAAGGGTGGAATGGAGTATGAAGCAGTTTTGATCCTGGAAGAAATAATAGAGGATTGGATTTCAGAGGTAACAAAAACTGTAGATTTAGCTAAGGTAAATGAGAATGATAAAGCGTTTTCCAATTTATATGGTGACATGGGTGTTAAAGGGCGTCTGTTAAATGAAGCCATCACCGATTTAATAGGAGTTAATGAAAAACAAGCTAGTGAAAGTAAGGAGACGTCAGATAGAGCTTTTCAAAATGCAGTAATTTTTATGACTTTTGTTTTTATTGGGGTTTCCGTAACCTTAGCAATACTATCAGCTAAAATCACACAATCAATTGTGAATCCCGTTAGAAAGATTGTAGCATCAGCAGAGCGTTTAGAGAGAGGAAATACCGACGTACTAATTGATGAAAATGGAAAAGATGAGCTTGCTCAGGTAAGCAGGTCTTTTAATCGCGTTGCCCTTAGTATTGCCAATTTGTTTAATATGAATAATAAAATGCTACAAGCAGTACAAGAAGGACGGTTAAACGAACGTTCTGATGCTAGTTTCTATGAGGGCGATTTTAAAAAGATTATCCAAGGCTTTAACATGGCATTGGCAGCATTCGGTAGACATTTTGATACCATGTCCGAAGGAGTTGCCTTTTTTGACCTAGAGAAAAACATGTTATATGGTAATAAAGCAATGCAAGAATTCTTTGAATTTACGGGAATTAGGCATACAGATAAAAATATACTCTTACGTATATTAAGTTGGGCAGATGAAAAGAAAATGCAGAAAAAGCTGTCGGAAATCTTCTCTTTTTCTGGTATAAGTGAAATGAACAATATAAATATTACTGCTGCTTCGAAGGACAGAGAAGATGAGCGAGTATATAGTGTGGCTTTACATCAAATGATTGTAGAAAATGATGAACTCCCTATTTTTTGTGTTATGATGGTTCTTGCAGATATAACAGAACCAGTTACGGCGCGAAAAGAGGCGGAGAGAGCCAATCGTTTTAAGTCAGACTTTTTATCACAGATGAGTCATGAAATAAGAACTCCAATGAATGCTATAATTGGTTTTTCTAGAATGGCACAAAATACAGAAGAGTCAATTAAAAAAGATGAATATATAGATAGCATAGATAATTCGTCAGAATTTT
>JAVBUZ010000076.1:0-16089 GCA_031554725.1 Lachnospiraceae bacterium
TCGTCCGTAAAGCTCATCCTCTGGTATATATTCATAAACCCTTTCATCCATACCAGTTGTACGGCTGTCTCTATAGCCCACTGTATTGCCAATTATCTTATCTTCTTTGTCTAGAAGAACGAAGTCAACTCCCCAGGTATCAATCCCCATACTAACTGGTATTTTCCCTGCTTCTTTGCACTTTTTCATTCCTGCTAAAATTTCTGCAAAAAGCGTCTGCAAATCCCAGCAAAGCTCGACCCCTTTATTTTCCATTCCGTTAGCGAAGCGATGTATCTCCTCTAGCCTCATCTGTCCATTTTCCATATGCGCAAGAATATGGCGACCACTTGATGCACCAATATCCACAGCCAAATAATATGCTCCCATATATAATCACCCTTTTCTATAAAATGTTACTTTTTACCTAGGTAAAGCATAGCAAAAAAAGAGACAATAAAAAAGGACACCTCTTGCATTTAAAAGTGTCCTGATTTGCACTGACCCATAAAAAATAACTATAAACTCTTCTTAATAAATTCTATCTTCAATTCTGCATTCATTCCGTCAGCCAATCTCTGAAGTGTAGACAAAGAAGGATTAGCAAGTCCTCTTTCAATTTTACTTATGTCTGCTTGATATATCCCCGTCTCTTCTGCTAATTGCATCTGTGTCATTCCCATTTGCTCTCTTGTTTCAATCAAATCAGCTGCAAGCAAATAAACAACTTCCATTTTGCTATCTATTCCAACTTTAATTCCATTTTCCCATATTTCTTCCGCATCTATGTCAAGATTGTCGTTCCATGAAATACCATAGCCTCCAGCATCAACTTGAACCTGTTCAAACAATTCAGATACTTTTTCCACCTCTCTAAGCTGTGGAAAAGCTTTATACAATTGTTTTACATCATACCTCTTTTCAATACCATTTTGGAATGTTGCAAGTAGTTCAAAGTTTTCCAATGGTCTGATCTTTTGAATTCTATGTGTCATAACTGCACCATCCTTTCTGATTTACTCAAGGGGAGGAAGCACTTCAAATTCTTGTGTTTCCCACATTCTATATAATCTATCTCTATAATGTTCAACAAATTCTTTAATCATTATTTGTCCCTTTGATGGTATATCACCTTCGAACATTTCACCATCTTCTAGTGAGAACATACCAATATATTCTCCGTAAATTGCATGGATATGCGGCGGATTATGTTCTTTTTGTCTAAGATACATCTTAATTATTATTCCACAAAACCGCGATATAACCGGCATTCGCATTCCTCCTCAATTCTTTCTACAAACAGAATATAGTATATATCCTATATTGTCAACATTTTGCCCTCACATTTATTCTTTCCCCACATCAATCAAACTACGGTAACCAATCTATGGCTTATGTCAATGTCCTAATATTTAGTTATACCATATCGAAACTGTGATTAAAATTTGTATCTCTCCTCTGTAGCATATGGGTTTTACTCTAATTTCTTTTTTTCATATAACTCTATAAAATCTACCAAATACGGATTTTGCCATTCATCTCCATTTACTGTTTGAAAAGAGACAACAATCGCCTTTACAGTGTAAACATTTAATGATTCATCAATATAGTATCCTTTATCAGTCCCATACGTTTTCCCACTAACTAAATTTATATTGTTGTATTCAACTAATAATAAATAATCTCCGTCGCTCATTTTGCTAGGGCTCTGTATTTTAAGTGGCAATCCATTCTCATCCCAACATACAAACGCAATTGTTGCACTTAGTATTTCATTTTTTGAATTATTATATAGGATCGCATGTAGCATATCACCTGATGCAGTTAACATTTCTTCCTTTTTTGTAATATTCGTCTTATATACATACAAATCTTGCTTTTGCATTTCTTTGCCCAGTTCATCGACAGATAATAATTTTTCACCCCTATCCTCTCGTTGCAATTTTTGTTCCGCTGCCTTTTTCTTTGTTGCAAACGATGTATTGTTGAAAAAATTCACATTGCCAATCTTCTCTATTTCCATCCCATTCATGGTTACATTAATCTCAAAAGTATTTGGAATTTGAGTCCCATACGAATTTGATGCATATACTTGCCCTATAATGTTTATTATATTTCCCTTTTGCTCTATTATTGCTTCCGTGTATTCTCCAAACTCTGCACTTTCGGGGTTTTTTAGTCCTTTAACTACCTCTGGTTGTATACGTTCCCAAACAACCTTGAATACGCCCTCATTTTGATTGTTTTGGGGATTACTTGCTTTACTACAAGCGCAAAGTAGGATAATACATATCATACTATAAACAAAGCATTTGTGTACTTTCATACCATTCTCCTTTTATTATTTTTCCAACTTCTGTAATTCCGTAATTACTTTTACCATATAGTTGCTAAACTTTATGCCATCATCACACATAACTTCAACATACCAATATGCCTCAGAATTTTTTACCCAATTAACACCACTATACACTGGCAAAACTCGTTTAGCATTGTTCAACTCTTTCTTTGTTTCCTTAAATTCGGGATAATTCTGACAAGTCGCCACCATATAATTTATTTTGTTTTCTATTGTTCTATTTATTTTTAAAGCTTCATAAATGTATGAACCTGCGCTAGAAGTTCCAACTGACGCATATTGCACATAACGAGCTTCTTCTTCAAGCAAATCTATTATTTCTTGATTCTTTTTCATTAAAAAATCAAATTTTTCTTGTAGCTCCGATATATACTCGTTACAACTATTACAATATCCCTGCTGCGTGCTATGTTTCAATGGTTCACCTTCTGTTTTTTTGCACAAACTACAGGTTTGAGCTGCAATACAGGTTGCATTCATCCAATCATGCTCTATTTTCTCTCCTCGTATTAATCCACACATCACACACCTCTCTGCCTCGACACATGTTGCGTCCAACCAGTTATGGTCTACTACTTCTCCCTTTTCGCTTCCACAATCACTGCATAACATACCATGTTGACATGTTGCCTCTTGCCATTCATGCCTTATCAAACATTCAAAGCTTCCCGTTGCTATCATCTTGCATACATTTTTGATTGAAAAAACGCTTGCAATAAAAAGCCAAAGAAAAATTGCCACTGCAATAAATAAAGATAATCCAATAAGTAATTTCCTCTTTGATATTTGTGGCTTCTCTTTTTTCTCTTTTCTACCTTTTCTTTTGATTTTGTATCCACAATGAATACATACTTTCGACTTATCTGATACCTCTTTCCCACATTCAGGACACTTCATTAATGCCATTTCCCTTCCTCCTCTTATGTTCTTTATAACTCATTTTGTTAAGTTTTCTAGCTATATTTAATGCTATGCAGCTCACAATTGCACCTACTATACCATCTTAGTCACAATACATAATATTCTGTACGACTTCAGCTCATTGCATAAAAATTCATTCTCTTTCCCTAAATTGTTTGGGGGATACTTTATACTTTTCCTTAAAAATTCTATGGAAGTAACTCAGATTATCATACCCAACAGCCATTCCCACACTTGAAACAGGAAGCTTAGTACTAGTTAGTAAAAAAGCCGCTTGATTTAGCCTCTTCCTTTGCACTAGTTCTGTATAATTTTGACCCGTCAGTTTCTTTATTTTTCTACTTAGCCAGTATAAATCATATTTTAACTCTGCTGCCAGCTCTGACAGCTCTCCGTCCTTATATCGTTCCTCCACAAAGCGTAGCACCCGAATCATTAGCTCTTGGTCTAGATTATCCTTTCCAACCTCCACCTTGTCCGTGTGGTTCATAAGCTGCAAAAAAAGTAGGCCCATAGTTGTTTGGTTTATTTGTCTTTTATTGGGCTGATTATTTAAAATGGTCCATATCAAATTCTCTACTAGGTTCTGAATAGGTAAAATATCTGCCACCCTAAAGTGAAGGTACCCAATGCTATCATCATTACCTCTAAGACAGCCTATTAAGAAATCGCGTACAAGATTTTCTTCTGCTCCTATCATATGTAAGGCTTGATCAAAAAACTCTGGCAGAATGATAAAGTTAACCGCAATGTCCTCTTCTCCTGCTGGCAAAATCTCCTGAATCGCATTTTGGCTTAAGCATAATAGCTCACCACTTTTAAGAACCACCTGAGCTCCATTGATGATATGTGTCGTTTCACCAGCGCACATATATATCAGCTCCACATAATTATGTGTATGCTTTGGAAAGTGTATAAAACGGGTATGCTTACGCACTTGGATTAGCTTCCCACTATCTAGAATCTTCTTACTATCCACCACACCCACGGTATTATTGCGGTAAAGTTCCCAGTCAATTTCATTTCTGCCCTTTAAAATCTCCGCCTCTTCTGGTGTTATTTCTTTTAACTTTTCATACATTTCTTGGTTCATATTCAGAAACCTTGCTCCTTCTCATTAAGCACTCACCAACGCCCAAAACAACAAACATCTGAGTAACACTCATAATTGTTTGAAAACTAAAAACATTATTTGCAGTGTAGCCAATGAGACAAAATGCAAATATATAAAAGACACTCTGCTTTTTTCCCGCCCTCCAAAAGCGGTAAATAGCACTTATTATAATTCCTGCAAAACTTACAAAACCTAAAACACCTAAATTTGCCAAATTCGTAATCCATTCATTATGAGCATTTACTAGTCTAGAATTGGGAAATTGTTCCCTAACCGCCAAGCGTAATTCTTCATTTGATCCTTCATATATGTAATTTGACATGCAATCAGGTCCCACACCAACTATTTTATGTATAAAGCTCTGACTTTTCCAAGTTTCAAGGCCCGCACTCCAGGTACCACCACGATCACTTGCCCAAGATTTATCTAATGTAAAAGCAGAATGACTACTTAAAACTTCTATTTTTCCAGGCCATTTTGTATTTATAAGTATCAGACTTACAAATAGAATAAAGAAAGTTATAACAATTCCCAATATACCCTTCTTTATCTTTCTAAAGAGTGGGATAGAATACCTTTCCTTATAGTTAAGATGTCCTATCGCCAGATAAAAACCAAAGCAAATTACTAAAAAGAGATATACCCATCTACTTCTTATAAGTATCTGATAGACTAGCGTCGGATATGTATTTGCTTCTGGATAAGTGCTATCCACAAGGTGTAGGCACAATGCTCCCAGTATAAAAATAAATAAGAGCGCAAAGAATTTCTCTAATTTTTTTCCATCCTCTGTAGAGATGCAAAAAAGTGCCAGCATTCCTATCCCTAGGGCAAAAACCCCACTATCACTTCCTTGTACAATACCTGTCAAAAAACCTAATGCCGCAAGTACACTTAATAAAATAAATGCTAGCTTACTTTTCCCTTCTTCCTGCCTCCAAAAAAGTAAGAAGCTTATCCATACCCCAATACTCCAATATCCACAAAACCAGTTCATATTCCCTATGGTAGAAATAAACTGGCCATTTGCACATTCCATTTGCAATGGTCGGATCTCAAATCGGTTTAATACTGCCAAAAGAAAAACCACCGTGGTCACTGCCTGAACCAGCCACACTAGATACTTTTCACCTTCAAACACACGAGATAAAATAAAATAAGATGCGATAAGCGCCACATGTGGAACTAGACCCATATACCATCCGCTTCTTCCCATCCATGCAGTATCCTTGTAAGTTGTAAATGCATAAGAGCATATTAGCGAAAGCAGATATAACAGCATAAACCAATCTGTTACAGAAAGCTTGGTTTTCAAATATTTCCACAGAGAGGTTTTTCTTATTTTCACCGGCTCCATAAAAAGCTGAATACATATGCAAATAAGCATTAGAATAATTGCTACTCCTATAATTGGTAATGCTATTTTACGAAAAAATGTAGACTTATCTGTTCCAATATAAGCATAACCTTGCTCATAATAAAAGGGTAATGCACATACCACTGCTAATAAGTAAATCCACATTACGTTCAACGTCACGCGCTTTGTAAATACATATATTTTCTCTTTCAAGCTAAGTCCCCTCTTCTTTGTGTCCTCTTTTGCTTAAAACATATACTTTATTTTATCGCGTTAAACTTTATGTGTCTAGCTATATTCTAGTTTCTTCCTCATCATAGCCTAGATATGACTTGTAAATCTGCTGTACAATCACAAGCCCGATTGGGCCTAAAAAGATTCCACCTAATCCAAACAGTTTTAACCCTGCATAAACTGCAACTAATATTCCAACAGGGTATACTCCCACCTTCGCACCAATAAGTCTCGGTTCCATACATTCTCTAATAAGAGCGCACATAGCATACAAAACAAGGCATACCACAGCTTTTCCGTACATTCCCTGAATCAAATTCCAAATAGCTAAAGGCACCAAAACTATTCCCGTTCCAATAAATGGTAAAGCATCTAATACCCCAGCTAATAAGCCCCACATTACTCCCTGGGGTATTCCCGCAATCGAAAGCGTTATTACTGCTAGACTTCCAATGCTCAGCATAATTAGCATCTGTGCCTTAATGAAGGTTGCAATATACTGAATTACTCTTACTACAATTACCAATATTACTCGACTTTCTTCCTTAATTGCTACCTTATCCAATATTTCATCATAGTCCTTCGCCAAAAGAATTGTGGCTATAACCGTTATTACAATAAAGCCTCCAACAGAAATAATACTTTTAGCATAACTCCACGTTTGATTTATTATTTCTGGCAAAACCTCTCCTTGAAAATCATCCACAAAAATATTTATTTTTTCTATAATTGCTTCTTCTATAAAAGATACTTCAAACCCAAAAGTAGCTTCAATACTCGTAGCACACTCCTCAATGATACTTGTAATTTCCTGCTGAAAGTCTTCCAAGCTTCCACCTATAGAAGGTGTATGCTGCACTGCAAGAGACAATAATATCCAAGCTACTGTAATAATAAATATTCCCAATAGCAAAATAAAAATAGTGGCAAGAAATTGCTTTTTTATCCGAGTTATCTTTTGAATATCATCTAAAGTTGGATAAAACATGGTTAAAAAGAGGACTGCTACAATAATTGGGGCAACAAGCGGGCTTATATAACGAAGAAAAAAATATACTGCCCCTATAATTAGGAGCAGCACTATATATTTTTTATTATTAATTTTTTCCATCATACTCACCCTCCATGAATCTTATACGTTAAAGATACTTCTTAGGTTAGTATGATTATTTTATGAAAAATAATTCTTAAAATCCGCAAATGCCTTGTTCTTAGGGCTAACAGAATATTCCATATTCGTTCCTGTCCTAGGATGAGAAAAGCTAATTTTATATGCACAAAGTGCCACATTTTTAATTTCTTTTTCCTCACTTATATGGAGTGATACATCTGTTCCGTACTTGCTATCTCCAAGTAATGGAAAGCCTGCATGTGCCATCTGCACCCTAATTTGATGAAACCGCCCTGTTTCTATCCGAATATCCATACAAGAAATATCTTTATCTTCTTGTAGAACCTTATAGGTTAATATGGCCTGTTTTGCCTCAGAAACACTTTCAGATACTACCTTGGCTACATTTGTGCTATCCTTTATTAAATAATCCACAAGCTTACCAGCTGCTTGGTCAAGTTTTCCACAAACTACTGCATAATACTGTTTATTAAGTCCCTTATTTTGTAACTGTGTATTTAGATTTGCTGTGGCAGCAGGTGTTTTGCCAAATACCAACACACCTTCCACTGGTTGATCCAAGCGATGCACCACTCCCAAATATGGGTTTGTAACCTTAATACCACTTTTTTTCTTTTGCGCCACGATGTGATTCTTAAGCTCACTTACCACATCAGCCTGTGAGGCTCTCCCTGCTTGCGTCGCAAGACCAGCTTCTTTTCTCACTACTACTACATCTTCATCTTCATATAGGATATCAATCTTCATTATACCTTAAACCTATAGCCTACACCCCAAATGGTTTCGATGTATTGAGGCTTTGCAGTATCCACTTCAATCTTTTCCCTAATCTTTTTAATATGAACGGTTACTGTCGCAATATCACCAATAGAATCCATATCCCATATTTCACGGAATAAATCATCTTTCGTAAATACATGATTAGGATTTTCCGCTAAGAAAGTAAGTAAGTCGAATTCTTTGGTGGTAAAGGTTCTTTCTTCACCTTCTACATAGACACGGCGTGCTGTTTTATCAATGCGTATACCTCTAATTTCCACAATATCATTCTGCGCTTTTTGAGAAGTACCTACAAGTCTATCATAACGTGCAAGATGTGCTTTTACCCTTGCTACTAACTCACTTGGACTAAAAGGCTTTGTTAGGTAATCATCCGCACCTAGACCAAGTCCTCTAATCTTATCAATATCATCCTTTTTAGCTGAAACCATCAAAATAGGAATATTTTTTTCTTCTCTAATCTTTTTACAAACCTCAAAACCTTCCATTCCAGGAAGCATAAGGTCAAGTACCACTAAATCAAAGTCACCTTCTAATGCTGCCTTTAAGCCAACATCTCCAGCATTCTCAATCTGTACTTGAAAATCACTTAATTCTAAATAATCCTTCTCTAAATCTGCAATCGCTTCTTCATCTTCAATAATTAAAATCTTACTCATCTATAAATCCTCCTATTCTTTCTGCAATTCTTTATATTTTCTAAGCACAAAGTGTATACAGGTTCCCTCACCTTGCTTACTTGTTGCCCAAATGTAACCACCATGATCTTCGATTATTTTTTTGACAATAGAAAGTCCAATTCCACTTCCTCCTTGTGAAGAGTTTCTAGAAGCATCCGTTCGATAAAATCGTTCAAATACTTTGGGTAAGTCTTTAGCGGCTATACCTTTTCCGTTATCTTCTATTTCTATATGAATGGAATCTGTTTCGTCTAAAATTCGAATATCAATAACGCCTTTTTCCTTATCCATATATTTTGCACTATTACCAATAATGTTATTAATAACACGCTTCATTTGTTCTGGATCAGCAATAACTAAGGTGTCATGATCAGCTAAATTAGAATAATTTAGTTCGATATTTTTAGATTCTAAATCCAAGCCGACCTCTTCAATACAATCACCAAAATATTCTGCCACATTGATTCTGTGGAAATTATACGGAATACGATTATTGTCAATTCCTGAATAAATTGTAAGCTCATTTATCAACCTGTCCATATCATTGGCTTTATTATAAACGGTCTTAATATAATTATCCATCTTCTCAGGTGTGTCTGCGACTCCATCCATAATGCCTTCCATATAACCTTTAATCGCTGTAATTGGAGTCTTTAAATCATGGGATATATTACTAATCAGCTCTCTATTTTGCTTTTCCTGTAGCATCTGCTCTTCTGTCGATTCCTTAAGACGCAGCCTCATATCCTCATAGTTTCGATAAAGCTCACCAATTTCGCCGTCCTTACCGGAGGAAAGCATGTAGTCAAAGTTTCCTTCTTTAATCTTACACATAGCAAGATTTAATTCCCTAACTGGGCTAAACACCCCTCTATGAATCCATCTTGTAAGCAAAATACTTGTAAATGCCAAAATAAGCACTACAGCAATACACATATCAATAAGTAGCTGTTTTGAAATCAAGTTAATCATTTTTGTAATAATGAAAATGCTACCCTGACTACCATCTGCAAAAACAAAATCTACTTGCTTTACAAACTTTTGCATATCACTAAAGTAATAACTCTCACCAGCTTGTGCATTTGCCAAGCCAAAGCTAGGAAGCTTGTCGAAAATTTCTGCTGCTGCAACTTTATTTCCCGTATAATATATTTCTTTATCCTTGCGTACAATTAAGTAGGAACGTTTTCCCAAATGCTTAGAAGCAATTCCTTCTAAATAAGATATATCCTCTATCACCGTTTCATCTTCTTGTATCTGACTAAGTAATTCTTGATAAACTAATTCCGTTTGAAGATTGATACTTTGGATATTCTCAGACATCTGGGTGTAATCCACCTCTTCTAAGCCGTAGTTTTGTTGTGAATTAATTAAATACACTCCGATTCCCATAAAGGCAATGGATAGTAAAACTACAGGAACAACTATAATGGTAGCAAAAGTTACCAACAGTCTTGTTTTAAACTTCATCTCTTTCTACCTCTCGTAAACGAATTACTTTTTCATGCAAGCATAAAGTCACGACTTTTTCACCCTAGTGGTACTGCGGATTACCTCGCATTTCATGCTCGCGTAATCCTAAAACATTCGAATTTCGCCCTACTCGGGCTACTTTCTCATGTTTTACGGGTTCCAAGGTCATCATTTCTCATGCAAGCATGAAATGATGACTTTTTCACCCTAGTACCATATTATCACTCTTTCTTATAAAAAGAAATTAAATGAACGAAATATTACCATTAAAAAAATATAAATTAATTTCAAAAAATGTATTGACTTATTCCAAAAATGAGATATACTAATATTAGTAACGATTACTAATATTGAAAAGGAGAACCTCATGGCCCTGAAGCATAGTCGTCAAAGAGAAGAAATCAAAAATTTTCTTATGACTAGAAAAGACCATCCTACCGCCGATGTTGTTTATATGAATGTTCGCAAAGAATATCCCAATATCAGTCTTGGTACTGTTTACAGAAATTTGACCTTATTAGCAGATATGGGAGAAATTCTTAGAATCAGAGTTGGCGACGGAATTGACCACTTTGATGCCGACACCTCTGATCATTATCACTTCATATGTAAGGAATGTGGAAGTGTTATTGATTTAGAAATGGAAGCAATTGATTCCATTCTTGATACTGCCGGAGAAAAATTTGATGGTCATATTGACGGTCATATAACTTATTTTTATGGCACTTGCGGAAATTGCACCCAAAAGTCCTAGCAACTATTAATTATTTTTCAAAGAAAAAGGAGAGCAAAATTATGAAATTTGTATGTAGCGTATGTGGTTATGTTCACGAAGGAGATGCAGCACCAGAAAAATGCCCAATTTGTGGAGTAGGTCCTGAAAAATTTACAGTTCAAGCCGGTGAAAAAGTATGGGCAGCAGAACACGTTGTTGGTGTTGCTCAGGGTACACCTGAAGATATTATAAAAGACCTTCGCGCAAACTTTGAAGGCGAATGCTCAGAAGTTGGTATGTATTTAGCAATGGCTAGAGTAGCACATAGAGAAGGTTATCCTGAAATCGGCCTTTACTGGGAAAAAGCTGCTTGGGAAGAAGCAGAACACGCAGCAAAATTTGCTGAGCTTTTAGGCGAAGTTGTTACTGATTCTACAAAGAAAAACCTAGAAATGCGTGTTGACGCTGAAAACGGCGCAACTACAGGTAAGTTTGACCTTGCAAAACGTGCAAAAGACCTTAACCTAGACGCAATCCACGATACCGTTCATGAAATGGCTAGAGATGAAGCAAGACATGGCAAGGCATTTGAAGGACTGTTAAAGAGATACTTTAGTTAAGCTGCAAGCCATGCAATAAGACAAAAATAACGCCCTGCGAGTTTACTCGTGAGGGCGTTTATTAGTGGCTTATTATACGGCGCCAGCCGTCTAGCGAGAAGTAGCGGAGCGGATTCGAGCTGGGCATGGCTTATTCTAGGCGCCAGCCACTACATGTTGCATTTACCATGCCTTAACATAATCTTTTGCAAGCTCAGTCAAATGCTCGACAATATTAGGATTCCAGTGAATTTTCTTTGGTAATTCCTCACATGGAAATTCTGCACACAGTCCACAGAACTGAACCTTATGTTCCCTTGCACACTTATGTATTGGACATTGCCCCGAATTCATCCATTCTTTACAATGACCATCGGATTCTATACATCCTTGGCATTGCCCTTCTTTCTTTTTTTCGCACCCCTCACAGCATTCACCGCAGGCAGTGACTTTTGAAAAATCTGCTTTATCCATAAATCATTTTATCCTTTCACCTAGAAAGGTCTAATATTTTTCCTCATAACAAGCCCTTGCTTGGCCTCAAAAACCACCTGAAATCCATTTTTTATATACATTTCATAATGTCCACCAAAATCGGATGATTGATAACTAGATTCTTTGTATGGATATACCTCTACAACATCAAAACCTTCCTGTAGTGCATCCTCACATACTCGCTTCAATAACTGAGTAGCAATTCCTTTTCTTTTCATCTCTGGTGCAATCACAAAGCAAAATATAGATTTCACCTTTATATCCGCACCCCCTTCGTCCAAAGGTACGTAATCCATAAATCTTCGCCAACTAGCACATTTTAAACAATCTGCTTTTGTATTGGCGTTGCACCATCCAACGACTTCATCGCCATAATAAGCAAGATAGCCTTGAATGTTATTATCTCTAACATATTGGAAGGCATATTTTCTTCTTTCCTCTACCTTTGAGAAATCTTTGCCCTCATAATCATCATTACACCAACAGACACAGTAACATTTATGTTCATCTACATTATCATCGTGTAGCGTAGTGTCAAAAAAACGTACATAGTCTTCTGCCAAATCTGGAACTAGCTTACGCACCTCAATATCCAAGTTCTTCATCAATTAGTATCACCTCAAATTCTCCTGTCATTGGCTTATCCCATAAAACAGAAAGTCCTCTACAAATTCTTTCTGAGCTTTTACAAGCATAGCATTTGTCACCTTTGACTGCACAAGGAGTCTTTACACCTATCCTTCTTGCGTTCAAAGGTGCTGCTATATTTCTAGCACGATACAACGCTCTATCATAATCGCTCTCAATTTTATTTCTTCCAACTACAAAATAAACCTTCTCATGACCATAAAAAATAGACGCAACTCGATTACAATTTCCATCAATATTTATAATCTCTCCCGTTTCAGCCAATCCGTTTACAGAGGAAATATAGATATTGGCTCCATTTGCCTGTAGTCTTACCTCTTTACTTGTTCTTCCAACCGGTATTCGCTGATGCCAAAATACAGTATTATGCGCACTAAGTATCTCATATAAACCCATCTGTTCTAGCGTCACAGAACCGCCAAACCCTACCGTTTGTCCATCAATTTGGGCATCTATGTATTCTGACGCCTGTAAAGCAGTCTCAAAGCAAGTTACTATATAACCTCTATCGCGCAGTCTTTGTTGCACAATTGTAAATTTCTCATTTCCCATCCCTATTTTTTAGCCTCCTTTTTGCTTCTTCCATTAGCTTCGGTTGAATTTCTGGATAAGTCCAGTTTTCAACTAAATCCTCCACTAATATTATTTTTTCAATTTCACTATGTAGTTCATTCTCGAATTTACTTATATCAGCAAAATAAAGCATTCCATATGATTCGTCTACATCAGAGCTATTTTCTCTGACAACAGAATATACACATACAGGCTCAATCTCAAATTCCAAAGCTCCTGTTTCTTCATAAAGCTCCCTTTTTGCCGTCTCTAAAATATTCTCACCACATTCTCTATGGCCACCAGGCACTTCGTAGGTATCTCTTTCTTTATGCTTACAAAATACCCATTTACCGCCCGCTTTTGAAATAATTACAGCAAATTTTAATAAGTCATCATTTACCGATTCATAGAAGTTAACTTTTATCATTTCGCAATAATACCTTTCAACTTAATCTATTGTTTTATACAGTAAAGTCATTGCCTCATCACTTGCACATGGAATATCCGGCTCAATTAAGCCTTCCTTATAGTCAATACGATACCACTTCTTGGTTGATATCTGCATATAAAGCTGGGACTGCGGAAGCTTGAATGAAGAAATATCTCCATAGCTATTGGGGTCATTGCCAGAAGCCTCTCCAATAATAAGTCCCATTTCATTGTCTTTAACGTATTCTGCGAAATCCATGGCCGAACTAAAGCTATTTGCTGCGGTGATTAAGTACAAATCCCCTTCAAATAGCAAGTCTTCACATTTTATATTTTCAATTATGGATTGCTCAAAATTAATAAAAAAACAACCTAATCTCCACTTCGATGCCCATTCCTTGTAGGAATCAATATTCATATACCGAAAGAACTCGTTTGCTACTCCAGAATGACCACCATTATTTCCACGTAAATCCACTGCTACATTTGTTATGCCTTGTTCTTTTACTTCGGTGAACATATCCTTTAGGCAACTCATATACTCTTCATTAAGAATACAGCTTGTTAATGTAAGCACCGCCACATTATGCTCTACATCAATGTCATAGTACACAAAATTACTAGCACTCTCATTACTGTTATCTATTTCATTATAAACCAAATACTCATCATATGTAAGGAAATCTTCTTTTGAGGCATGCTGCTCAATCAATTCGCCCGTTTCTGTTTCATAGGTATAAATAACACCTTCATCTACGCTTATATCAAGATAATCTAATCCCTCAATAGATACTATGTGATTTTTAAGTCTTATTAGTCCCCAATCCTCTGTTTCAAAACTCATTTTACTTGCATTTGCCGCAAGCAAATCTTCAAGGCTAGTCCCATTAATCATAACTACCCTATCTCCAGCCACATTATGCTTATAGGTGTATTTCATATATCTTGCGTCACCAAAATTGGTCGAAACTGATGTATGGGCATCCTTTAGCAAAGAAAAAATGCCTTCCACCTCCTGAGCAAATCTATTGATAGTAATTTCTTCCATCGCTTGTAAGTTTTCTACTGCCATCTCATACCTAGCTTTAATATCTGATGGCACCACATTATAAAGTGCAGGATGTAGCTTTTTCAAGTAATGCATAGCATAATCAAGGTCCGCCTTTGCCTGCTTATACGTTAATATGTAATTGTAGTCCTTGGAATTGTAATTAACATTGCTTCGTAAAGAAATACTATTCCAATATGGGTTACAAAAACTACCAAATAAGGTTACTAAAATAACCACAAGGCTAATGCACGTCACAATTGTCTTCTTCGTATATTTTCCCTTATGGCTTCTCCACAAATAAATGATACCCAATAAAACGGAGCCGGCAAATACCATGCAAACCCATTCTGAAAAATATAATACAAACAGGTTTAGCGGTATTACTGCAATTGCCAATATATTTATAATACAATATATGATTGCCAATAATAGCTTGAATTTCTTTTTTTCCATTTACTCTTTTGCTCCTTAATAGAAGAATCCTCTTTTTATCTATAAATAATACCCCATGGATTGTCCTTTGACATATCAGGCTTCATATCATCATTCCAAGCGCAATAAGCTTCCGTATATGTGTCTTTAAAAAAGATTGGTAAATACTCCTTAAAGTTTGGTGCAAGCTTCATTTTCTTAATCTCATCAAGGCTTGTCCAAAACACCTTGCCTTCCCCTGTTTCACCTAACATTTCACCCGAATAATTTGTTGTTTTATAAAAATATGTAAAATACTTATCCTCAGTTTGGTTGTTAAACCAATACATAAATCCACAAGGCTTTAAATTCCAAATATCAAGGCCCGTTTCTTCTTTTATCTCACGAATTGCACTGTCATAAATAGTCTCTCCATTCTCCGCATGCCCACCTGGAAAAGAGATACCACACCAGTTTTTTATACGATTCTGCACCACAACCTCACCCGTGTTTGGATTTTGAACCATTACCATATTTGTTATTTCAAGTTTTTCCCTGTTTTTCTCATAAGACATCTTACCCAATACGAAGTCCATCATTTCCAAATACATTTTTTCGCCTTTGGAATGGGATCTATTCATACAGCTATCCAACAATTCTATCTCATTTTCCATAGGATTTAACACATTATTTCTCTTGGAAAATGCTTCATAATAACGTATCCCAAATTTTCTTTGCGATATTGCGTTTATGTGTATTCCGTCTGGATTAGATGTTAAATTTTCTGCTGTCACAAAATAACTATTTTTCTGTTCTAAGGCAAATCTTTGTAGTTCCTGATTAATCAATCCGTATTCTGTACAGCTTAGTCCAAATCCTGTTTTCCCCAAGAAGTCACCCAATCCACCCATAATAAATGGAATTTCTGGTACCTTCAGCTCTTTTCGTAACGCTTTCACAATTATATGTAATCTGTCATAATATGTCTGGTAGTTTTCCCCAGAGCTATCACTTTCCCCCTGATGCCATAAAATTCCAATAAGTTCACTATCCTGAAGTGCAAATTTTGCCTGACTTACTGCATGTTTAAAAAGGGTTTTATCTACAGCCCAATCATCTATTGAGCTTCCTCCCTCTGCACAAGGAATTAGACCAAT
>JAVBUZ010000144.1:0-10064 GCA_031554725.1 Lachnospiraceae bacterium
AAAATATAATAAAAAATGGACAGAGTATTTTAAAGAAAAGGGTCTTCATGTTTTGGAAATTAATTCAAAAACTGGTGCAGGTGTAAAATCCATTCAAGCACTTGTTCAAGAGGCATGTAAGGAAAAGCTAGAGAGAGACAAAAAACGTGGAATTGTAAATAGACCAATTAGGGCCATGGTGGTTGGAATTCCCAATGTTGGAAAGTCTACGTTTATTAATTCCTTTGCGGGAAAGGCCTGTGCCAAGACTGGGAATAAGCCAGGTGTAACAAAAGGGAAACAATGGATTAAATTAAATAAGAATTTGGAATTATTAGATACCCCAGGTATCTTATGGCCTAAATTCGAGGACCAAAGCGTAGGAATGAAATTAGCGTTCATTGGCTCCATGAATGATGAAATCATAATAATAGATGAATTAGCCTTAGATTTAATTGCATATCTACAGAAAATATACCCTGGTGCTTTAGGAAAAAGATATGCTATAGAAGAGCAAGAAAAAGCGTTAGATACCCTAACTGAAATTGCCAAGGCAAGAAAATGCTATGCCAAAGGTGAAGAGCTAGATTATGGGAAAACTGCAGCATTTGTAATTGATGATTTTAGAAGTGGAAAATTAGGCAGAATAACTTTGGAGGTAGAAGTGTGAATAAGGTAATGAAAGAGATATTAAGTACAAGTATATACTTGCTTGTAGTTATGTTATCGACCTACTTAATTGTAAAGTTTGTTGGACAGGTAACGATTGTTAATGGAGCTTCTATGGAGCCTTATTTGCAAGGGACCTCAGATGAGAATCCAGACAAAGTTGGGGACAAGCTTATTTTAGACAAGATTTCCTATCGGTTTAGTGAACCAAAAAGATATGACATTATTGTATTTCCATTTAAATATAATGGAGACAACTATATAAAGAGAATTATTGGTATGCCCGGTGAAACGGTACAAATTGACATAGAAGGTGTTATTTATATCAATGGTGAGGTTTTACGAGAGGGCTATGGAAAAGAAGTCATGCTTGATCCAGGAAGGGCAATACAACCGATTACATTAGGACCAGATGAATATTTTGTTCTTGGAGATAATCGCAATCATAGCTCAGATAGTAGGACCGAGATGGTGGGTAATATTCATAAAAATGAAATTATGGGTAAGGCATTTGTTAGGATTTGGCCACTCTCTAGAATCGGAATATTAAAACATCAATAGAGGACAATAAATCATGGAACAAAAGGTAAATGAAATAAAGGAAATTTTTCAGGCAGCGAATATCAGTCAGCTGCCTGAATTGATAATGGAATATAGGAATGACGAAAGAAACTCTGTGCAGTCAATACTTAAGTCAGCAAATAAAAGGCTTGCAGATTTAGAAAAGGAAAAAGCGCGAACAGAGAATATGAAAACATATGAAAGGCAGTATGCGTCATTTGAATATATTTGTGGTATTGATGAAGTGGGAAGAGGACCTCTTGCGGGACCAGTTGTAGCAGGTGCGGTAATACTTCCAAAAGATTGTGACATTTTATATATTAATGATTCGAAGAAACTCTCCGAAAAAAAGAGAGAAGAGTTATATGATGAGATTATGGAAAAAGCCCTTGCAGTAGCAGTAGGCTATTCTAGTCCAGAAAGAATTGATGAAATCAATATTTTACAAGCTACCTATGAAGCTATGCGAGAAGCGATTGACGCCTTAAATATTAAGCCGGATATACTGCTCAACGATGCTGTTACAATTCCCAAGGTGGAGATAAAGCAGGTTCCTATTATTAAAGGAGATGCAAAAAGTATTTCTATTGCAGCAGCAAGTATTATTGCAAAGGTTACAAGAGATAGGCTGATGCAAGAATATGACAAGGTATTTCCTGAATATGGCTTTTCTGGAAATAAAGGGTATGGTGCAGCAGTACATATAGAGGCTTTAAAGAAATATGGTCCAACACCTATTCATAGAAGCTCATTTATAAAGAATTTTATGTAGAAATATGGGGGATGTATATGAGACTATCTGACGTTTTCCAATTGAAGAAAAATCCAGAAACGAAAACAGGAGGGGCAGATACTGCCTCTTCTTCAGATAGTGTAATAAATAGAAACGTTGCCAGATTAAATAGACAAATAAAGGCATTTTCACCAGGACAAACCATCCAAGGAGAGGTTATTTCTAAAAGTGGAAGTGAAGTTCAGCTTAAGCTAGCGGATGATATGGTTCTTTCGGCTAGATTGGAACGAGAAGTTTCCGTAGATTTAGGAAAAATCATGACCTTTGAAGTGAAAAATAATGGTAGCTTTTTAGCACTTAGCCCTTTGTTTGAAAATATGGCAACAGATGCCAATGTTATGAAGGCTTTGGAGATGGCAAATATTCCTGTTAATCCGAAATCGGTAGAAGTAACTGAGTATATGATGAAGCAAGGTATGCCAATAGATAAAAACACTATGCAAAGTGTTTTTCGCGACATTGCCTTAAATCCGAATACTTCAGTTCTAAATATCCTTCAGCTACATCAGATGAATTTACCGGTGACAGCACAGAATTTAGGCCAAATTGCCAATTATAATGCTCAGCAGCATCAAATAGTGCAAGGAATGAATCAAATAATTGAGGAAATACCGATAGAGTTTCAAAGCTTAATAGATAATGGACAAATGGAGGATGCTATTAAGCTATATATAGAAATTTCGAATACGCTAAGTCAAGAAATGCCTATGAGTGGAGAATTACTTAAATCAGATTCAGGAGAAGCTGCGAAGGTTCTTGATGAAGGCGTAAATTTATTAAATCCTAGTCAAAGTGAAATGGATATTATTGAAGAAGTAAGCATTCATAGCTTATCAAATGTGCTAGATGCAGATGAAGAAACGAACTTAGTTCAGAGCTTAAAAACTATTTTAGGTACTTCTTCAAACACAAAATTAGAATTGTTATTAGAAAATATTCAAAACGGCAGTGCAACTACTAGCGAAGTTTTGCAGACATTTGCAGGCCTAGACCAGTATTCAGGAGTGGATATTAGTAAAAATGTGGAAATTGCCAAGTTGTTTTCCAGTAAGGAATACAGTAAAATATTGAAACATGAAATTTCCAGCGAGTGGTTTTTAAAGCCAGAAGCAGTTGATAAAAAAACAGTAGAGGAACTGTACCAAAAAGTAAGCAAGCAGCTTAGTGATATAAAGGAGGCCTTTACTAGTATTACGAAAGGTACAGAGAGTGCGCCCCTAAAATCCATAACCAATTTGCAACAGAACATAGATTTTATGAATCAAGTCAATCAGATGTATACCTATGTACAGCTACCCTTAAAAATGAATGGTAAGGATGCTCATGGAGATTTATATGTATATACCAATAAAAAGAATCTAGCTCAAAAGGATGGAAATGTAACGGCACTTTTACATTTAGATATGGATAATCTTGGTTCGATGGATATATATGTTGCGATGCAAAATCAAAAGGTAAATACCAAGTTCTATTTAGAGAATGATGAAATGATAGATTTTATTGAAAAGCATATTCATATATTAAATGAAAGACTTGAAAAAAAAGGTTATTCTATGAACTGTGAAATGCTTTCGAAAGAAGAAAGTGATAAAGATAAAAGTATGATTCAAGAAATAATAGAGTCCGAAAAGAATATATCGATGATGTCACATTATGCCTTTGATGTTCGTGCCTAAGGTAAAAATCAGGAGGGGTTATGGAAGAAAAAGATAGAAAAATAAAACAAGCCATAGCGCTAGAATATGATTTGTCTGACGAGGCACCCAAAATTGTTGCCACAGGTAGAGGTATTGTCGCAGATAGAATTATTGAGAAGGCAAAGGAAGCACAGGTTCCTGTACATAGAGATGATAAGCTAGCTGATACCTTGGCGAAGCTTGAAATTGGAGATATGATTCCACCAGAGCTATATGAAGTGGTGGCTGAAATTTTAGTGTTTGTTGATTCGTTAGATAAAATAAAAGGAAAGATGAAATAGCAAGAAGCATGAACAACAGAATAGTTGGAAAAAAGCAGGAAGAACGTGCGGGAAAATATTTAGAAGCAAAAGGAATGAAAATCTTACAATATAACTACCAGATTAGAAGCGGTGAAATAGATATCATAGGTAAATATAAAGGCTATTTAGTTTTTGTAGAAGTAAAGTACCGGAAAACAGATAGTAAAGGAAATGGACTATAGGCAGTATATTTTAGGAAAAAAATAAAAATTTGAAAGATAGCTGACCATTATAGATATACCCATAATATTTCAGCGGATACAGCAGTACGCTATGATGTAATAGCGATGAATGATGAAAAAATTGAATGGATAGAAAATGCTTTTTTGCATGTTTTCTAAGTATGGAGGAATGACAATGAAAAAAATGATAATACGAAAAAATGTAGGCGGTTTAGATAAACCGCCTATTATTATAAAGGAAAAGGATGGAGTGTCATATTTTTCCTTTCCCATATTGGAAGAAACGCAGGTAGTAAGTCATCTATTTTCAACGAGAGAGGGTGGTGTGAGCAAGGGAATGTTTTCTAGCATGAACCTAAGCTTTAGTCGTGGTGATGACATGGAAGCTGTATTGGAGAACTTTAGACGAGTTGCCAAGGTGCTTGATTGTAATATAGAAGATATTGTTTGCTCGGATCAAACCCATACCACAAATATTCGTATCATAAGTAGAGCGGATAGGGGAAAAGGTATTCTATTTAAGCAGGACTATTCCGATATTGATGGAATCATAACTGATGAAAGGGATATTTGCTTAGCCACCTTTTATGCGGATTGTGTTCCCGTTTATTTTGTTGACCCGATAAAAAAGGTAATTGGTTTAGCGCATTCCGGTTGGAAGGGAACTGTAGGTAAAATAAGTGCTGCTATGGTGGAAAAAATGCAGGAGTCTTATGGATGTAAGCCCTCGGATTTAGTAGTAGCAATTGGCCCATCTATTTGTCAAGATTGCTACGAGGTAAGTAAGGATGTAGCAGAGGAGTTTCAAAAAGTATTTACGAAGATGGTAGAGCAAGAAAATATCATAAAGGCTGGTAAGGAAAAGGACAAATATCAGCTTGATTTGTGGTGTGCAGTTAAAATAACGTTACTTAGTGCAGGCGTAAAAGAAGAAAACATAGCAGTGACGGATGTATGTACCTGCTGTAATAGTGAGCTTTTGTTCTCACATCGGGCAACAGCTGGTAAAAGAGGAAATTTAGGTGCATTTCTTAAATTAGTATAAAGATTAATAAAATCTTAATAAATTTCCTTACTATGCCTTAAAAAATATATGTTTTAATAAATTCAGAAACGGGGGCAATGTGAATGAATATTTTAGTGTGTGATGATGATAAGCAAATTGTAGAGGCAATAGAAATCTATTTAAGACAAGATGGGTATAAGATTTTTAAGGCATATGATGGCGAGCAGGCTATTGAGGTTTTAAAAAAAGAGGATATTCAACTTTTGATTATAGATATAATGATGCCTAAGCTAGATGGAATAAGAGCAACTATGAAGATTAGAGAATATAGTGCCATACCAATTATTATTTTGTCAGCAAAATCAGAGGATACAGACAAAATTCTAGGACTAAATATTGGTGCAGATGATTACGTAACAAAACCCTTTAATCCCTTAGAGCTACTTGCAAGAGTCAAATCAAACATTAGGCGTTATACTACGCTTGGAAGCGTAATGCCAGCGGTAGATGGTTCCGCATACATCTGTGGAGGGTTAGCAATCAATGATGAAACCAAGGAAGTAACGGTGGATGGTGAACTGGTTAAGCTAACACCCATTGAGTACAATATTTTACTTTTACTAGTTAAAAATGCAGGAAGAGTGTTTTCAATTGACCAAATCTATCAGAACATATGGAATGAGGATGCCATAGGCGCAGACAATACCGTTGCCGTACATATTCGTCATATTAGAGAGAAAATTGAAATTAACCCCAAGGAGCCACGATACCTAAAAGTAGTATGGGGAGTTGGCTACAAAGTTGAGAAGCTGTAAAAGAAAGGAGCAAGGGATGAAAAAGAAATGGGTTTTGCCAAGTGGAATAAGAGTGTTTTTTTGTATGCTACAGCATATAACAGCAGTCCTAATAGCAGTATTTTTAGTGGTAGCAATTATTGCAACAGTAGTTCCAATTAATAGTGATGATGGAGTGGAATATTGTTTTATTCATCCATTTGTTGATCCAGCAGAATTTGAGGAAAGTTACATTTTTAACAAGATGCTAGAGCGAGATGTAAATAGCGCCCTAACATATATAAGACTACAGATGGATACGTCAATAGTAAGCCGAGTAGGAGCAATGAATTTTGAAGTTCCCGTTAATGTAATGGAGTATGCGAATGGAGATTTAGGAGGAATTTATAGTGACCTAAGCGTAGAATATAGCTCCAAGGATTTGCAACGCTGGTATGATGAAGGAACGACCTACCATAATGCGAAATTTACTAGTAAAGAGGCATTTGTTCATTATTTTAGTGAAAATGAAACATTAACCTTTGAGGAAATAATTGCATTATTTGACCTTTATAATATTTCTTATTATGAAATAAACTTCACCTCTTATTATGAGATATATATAGAAATGCTAAACGATATGTATTTATCATCTGGTAAGAAGACAATAGAGGATGTGGCTAACAGCTGGGAGGACTATATTTTACTAGTTACTAGTCTACAAGATAGCATTAAACGTATCGGAATAGAAGTAAAGGAATATGTGCAACTTAGAGACTATTTCAAGGAAATGAAAAATATAAGCTTTGGTTATGAAGTAGAAGTCAATCCATATAATGGCATAGGGATAAGTATCTCAAGCTCGGAGTTTTCGCAGAACAGCTTAGAGGAATGCTACTCATCTGGTGGTAGATATATTTATTATGACTCCACAACAGGCATCATGAATCATAATACAAATGTTCATGGAAGCGTTATATATAATCAAATTGAAAATTTTAATGTAGGAGGCTTTGGCCATGTTAAGTTTTGGCTTAGAATTGATACCACCTACCCAGAAGATGATTATTACGCACAGGCAAATTGGGCTTATGATGGAAGAACAAAATCCTTAGAAGCCTTTGCAGGTGCAGCTATAGCAGCGGTGATATGGTTGATACTTATGATATTTAATAGCTTTATGACTGGAAGAAGGAAGGATGAGGAAGGTAATTTCTACATTCACCTAAATCTTTGGGACAGAATGATTACGGAAGTAGCACTGGTAATGTCTGTAGGAATTGGCGTAGCGTATATTATGGGCAGCTATTTGGTAGCCATAGAGATACCTTATAGGAGCTGGATTATGTATAGTGGAGATCAGTGGCTACTATATACCACTATAATTGGTTTGGCAACTTTAGGTAGTATTCTATTCTCATCTATTCTTAATAGCTTTATACGTAGAATAAAAGGACATAACCTAATAAAGAATAGCTTCTGCTACTATATTTGTGCCATGATTAGGAAACTTTACAAGGACATAAAGAAAATGACAGTATCTGTGTATCGACACAGTCCAATAATGGGAAGAAATATTTTACTATATGTAGCCTTTGTTGTGATGAATATTATATTTGGTTATGGCATTGTGTATAGCCTAGTCTACAGTTATATGTCTGAATATATGTTTACAGCATTTATACTAACTTTGCTATTGCTGGGAGCAGATGGCTTTATTGGCTATTTGATTCTTATGAATATCTTAGCTAGAAAGAAGATTTTAGAGGGTGTTAAGAAAATTAGCACAGGAGACACCAATAGTAAGGTAAATACAGAGGGTATGCGTGGCGAAAATAAAGAAATGGCTGAGGCTGTAAATAGTATTGGCGAAGGCATAAAAGTGGCAGTAGAAACTAGTATGAGAGATGAACGTCTAAAAGCAGAGCTTATAACAAACGTGTCTCATGATATAAAAACTCCACTTACCTCTATTATTAACTATGTGGATTTATTAAAGCGAGAAAATATTGAAGAAGAGCCAATAAAAGGCTACATTGAAGTGCTTGAGTCCAAATCCCAACGTTTAAAACAGCTTACAGATGATTTAGTTGAAGCCTCAAAGGTTTCTTCTGGTAATGTAGTTTTAAATATGGAAAAAATAGACCTGTCAGAGCTATTAAAGCAGGCAGTGGGAGAGTTTTCAGAGAAATTTGACACAAAGAAATTGCAGGTAATTGAAAACTTTGAACAGCCTCCACATATCATTTATGCGGATTCCAGACATACCTTTAGAGTAATTGAAAACTTATTTAATAACATTTATAAGTATGCTATGGAAGGCACTAGGGTATATATTGAGATTAAAAAAGTTGAGACTGAAGACATGCAAATTATGCTTTCTGTGAAGAATATTTCAGCTCTTCCGTTAAACATCAAACCAGAGGAATTAACTGAGCGCTTTATTAGAGGAGAAGAATCCAGAACCACAGAGGGAAGTGGACTTGGTTTATCCATTGCCAAGAGCCTAACAGAAATTCAAAATGGTAAGTTTAAAATTGAGCTAGATGGAGATTTGTTTAAAGTAGTTATCCTTTTTAGAGAGGACAACTAATATGAAATCAAGAGGGGGTTTGCTTGTTTCTATTATAGACGAAGGCAGATGCATTTATTCAAAAAGTACATGGGATGGAGAAACAAAAACCTTACTGAAGGATTTCTACAAAATCATGACCACCCGTTTGACGGGTGGTCATGATTTTTTGAGGTGGGCACAATTTTAATTGTATCATAACGCGCGAACCAAAAAAACCATTTAAGGAGAATCGTTTACGATTCTCTTAACGTGCCGACGCCGGTCGGCACAATTTTAGTCTTCGTCATCAAAACGGGTGTGGTTATTGTAGGCATCAAGGATGCTGTGTATTTTTTCTGTAGTAGCGAGAGTGTTTGAAAGTGATACATCATGGTTCATAAAGTCGATGATGGAAGCGACAAATTTACTCATATCAGCTTCTACAAAATAAGGCTTATCAGAGATGTTAGGAGGAAGATAGGTTAGGTTTGTTGTAATAACCCTATCAAAATGTCCTTCTTCATATGCTTTATCAAAAGCAGCTAAACCATTGGTGAAAAGACCAAAGGTACAACAGATAAATACGCGTTTGGCACCCATTCCTTTTAACTGTTTTGCTGTATCTAGCATACTTTCGCCAGAGGAAATCATATCGTCAATAATAATAATGTCTTTGCCGTGAAGATCCGCACCTAAAAATTCATGGGCAACAATCGGATTTTTTCCATTTACAATGGTAGAGTAGTCGCGACGCTTATAAAACATACCTGTATCAACACCTAAAACAGAAGCAAAGTAAATTGCACGATCTAAAGCTCCTTCATCTGGGCTAATAACAAGCAGATGATCTTTATCTACCGCTAAATCGTCCTCTGCATTTAAAAGAGCTTTCAAGAACTGGTAAGGTGGTGTAAAGTTATCAAAACCATTTAAAGGAGTAGAGTTTTGTACCCTAGGATCATGAGCATCAAAGGTAACAAAGCTGCTAACTCCCATAGAATATAATTCATCTAACATAAAAGCACAATCTAGAGATTCACGTCCACTACGTTTGTGCTGTCTTCCTTCATAAAGAAATGGCATAATTACGTTAATACGTCTTGCTTTTCCTTGGCAAGCAGCAATAACACGTTTTAAATCTTGATAATGGTCATCTGGTGACATGTGATTGGTATAACCATTTGCCTCATAGGTAAGGCTATGATTGCATACATCTGTAATGATAAAGAGATCTTTTCCACGAACAGATTCACGAAAAACAGCTTTCCCTTCACCGCTACCAAAGCGAGGACATTCAACTGCTGCTAAATAGCTGTCTTCAATGTAACCATGGAACGCAGGATCACTTTTTACTTTGTCATTTTTTATATCTTTTCTGAAATGAGTAAGGTATTCATTAACCTTGTTTCCGATTTTCTCAGAAGAAGGTAATGCAACGATTTTTAAAGGGGCAACTGGCATTGCATTTTCCAGTTCACGTAGATTGGGCATAAGTTCCTCCACAGTTTTACTATAATGTATCTAGAAATTTTAAGAAATTTGACGTAT
>JAVBUZ010000018.1:0-12075 GCA_031554725.1 Lachnospiraceae bacterium
CCCTGATGGTTTGTTTATTGTTTTCCTATTTTAATCCTCTAAATATTCTTATAATTAGCATAATCAGCCAAATAGTTATTATTAATGGTGCTAGCCAAGATATGAACATAACCACTAATGATAATACTGGAAGCAGAATAAGTACAGCAACCGCTATAATCAACCACACCGGCATATTCAGCCATCTTAGGTGCCTACCACTACCTTCTGTTTCATAATTCCTTTCGGAACCCTGATTTGCTCTATAGCTATGTTGATAACTACCTTGTTCATTTTCTTCGGCTGGTTTATTCGTTTCAATAATTGTTCGCGCAATGAGTCTTGGACTTCCAAGCTCTGCTAAAACCTCTTCTTCAAGTCGCCCTTGTCTTGTCTGCCCATTTATATATTCTTCGTAATATTTTAAATTATCACGAATCACTCCCTGCTCTACTTGATCTGTTAGTGAAATTCTAAGCTCATCCAAAAATTCTTGTTTTGACATATCTTGGTACTCCTTCCTCATTATACAAAAAAGTGACATATATAATGTTCTTCACATTATAACATGTCACTTTTTGCTCGTAAATATTAGGAGAAGAAAGGTATTATTAACTTTTTATAAAGATTTTGAAAACTTAGCCCTTTACCGCACCGGCAACCATACCTTTTATAATTTGTTTACTAAAACCAAAGTATAAAACTACGATTGGTGACATGGTAAGTAACATCGCCGCCATAATCTTGGGATAGTCAGATGCAAACTGACCTGTAAACTGTGTCATTGCCAGTGGCACTGTCTGTAGCTCTGGATTCTTAATTAAAACCAATGCAAAGGAAAACTCATTCCAACAAGAGAAGGTCTGAATAATCGCGATTGTTGTTAAAATCGGTCTACAAATAGGCATAATAATCTGAAACAGTGTACGTGTAAAGGAGCTTCCATCAATTGCCGCCGCCTCTTCAAGCGCACCTGGTATACTCTTTACAAAGCCCTCCACTAGAAATACTGCAATCGGAAGGCCAAACGCCACATAAGGAATAATAAGTGTATACCATTTATTATTTAATCCTGCATTTTTAAATACTACATAAATAGGTACTAGCAATGAATGAATTGGTATAAGCATACCCATTAAAAACATAACGTAAAGGATTCTGTTTCCTTTAAATTTAATTCTTGCTAAAATATAGCCTACGATAAATCCAAACAATACAATTAGTGCTACAGAAATTAATGTAGTTCTAAAACTATTAAACATAGAACTTCCCAGATGGTAATCTGAGTTCGTCAATATTCGCACATAGTTGTCAATGGTTGGATTTTTAGGTAAACCAAGAAGATCCGCATTGAAAACTCTTTTTTCTTTTAGAGACGAATAGAACATCCATACTAACGGAAAAATACATGTAAAGGAAAATATAACCAAAACAGCATTCATAAATGTTCCTAAAATACCTTTTTTTATCTTTGTCCCTACATCATTTTTTTCTACTTTTGTCATTTCCATTTTTGCCATTTTCTCGCCCCCCCTATACTTCTTTGTCCTTGCTAAGCAAGCCAATAAGATACTGAGAGCCACCGATTACAAGTAAGCTCAAGACAAAAATGCCGACCGAAATGGTACTACCATAACCCATATTGTTCTGGCCAAAGGAAACATTATATCCGTACATTGCCATAACCATGGAGCTAGTTCCTGGACCACCCTTTGTCATAACATAAACATTATCAAATGCCTTCATATTACCTGCAATACACATAGTAATACATACTAACAAGGTATTTTTAATTAATGGAAGTACAATATAAATTGCTCTTTGAAACGCATTTGCACCATCAAGCTCTGCCACTTCAAAAATTTCCTGATCTACAGAAGATATTGCAGATAAAATAATTACCATATAGTATCCTATATACTGCCATACTAGTGGAATAGCAACCAAGAGCATAACTAAGCTGGTCTCATTGAGCCATACTTTCTGCAAGTCTTCTCGTCCAAATTTATCTAAAACCCAGTTTAAAATACCGCGGTTATAGTCATAAATCATTTTCCAAATAAAACCGATGGATACTGCTGCCACTGTACTTGGAAAAAACCCGAAGGTTCTGTGAATCCCTTTAAATTTTACTAATTTCGAATTAATCATTAAAACTAAAATAAATGCAATTCCAATCTGTCCTATGATACACGCGATTACCAAATAAATATTGTGTCCAAAGGATAGCCAAAAAGTCTCATCGTTAAATAATTTTATATAATTTTGCAAACCGTTGAACGTCTTGTTCGGTCCACCTTTCCACTCAAAAAAGCTGTATACCAATGCTGTAATGAGGGGCACAAATACCGAAAAAATAAATATTGCCATTGGAATAATCAGATAAGCAAATATAACTCTATTTTTAGGTCTTATGGCATTAGGCATCTTGTTTACCTCCTCTTATCCTAATAATTTCATTTTAGTCCTCTTAATAATTTCGGTACCAACCGAGCTCCCCCGACTGGTACCGGAAATTTATTTTTTTACAAATTCATTTATAAATTTTAGTAATTTTCTACGTATGCTGTCTGAGCATCTGCTGCAAGTTTTTCAGGTGTTCCGTTACCGTTCATTAAATCCTGAAGACCTGTATTTAATACATCCCAAACTGCTCCAGCTAGGTAAGAGTCATAGATTTCACATGCCTGAGTATCAACATATGACCAGTTGTAGAAATCTTGATCCCATGATGTAAAGTTATTCCAATCAACTGTGATTGAAGGAGCTGTTAAACCACCAAGAGCATAATTAGCTGCTACGAAGTTAGAGAATTCTGGACCTGTTACATAGTAAGCAAAGTCAATTGCTGCTGCAAGTTTTTCTGGATCTTCTGCAACTTTAGCATTGATAGCAATCGCATAACCTAAACCGATATTCTGGCTTTCTCTCTGGTATCCTGCGTCTGCAGACTGTGGAAGAACTGCGAAGCCTGTGTTTGCGTAAAGATCTGTTCCTTCTAAAGATGCCTGAACATAAGAAACGTCCCAGTTACCGCCAACGAATGCTGCTGCCTGACCAGATATGTAGTATTCTCTAGCATCTTCGTTTGTAATTGCATTGTAATCTTTATTGAAAATATTTGTTTTTGTAAATAATCTCTGCATTTCAGCTAAAGCCGCTACAAAAGTATCATCTGTGAATGCCGCTCCACCTTTGTTGATCATAGATAGGTACCAGTCTGCGCCTGTGTATCTATCGCCTAAAGCTGATAAGAAACAAGAGTTTGCCTGCCATTTACCACCGTTACCAAATGCAATAGGTGTAACGCTCATATCAGCAGCTTTTGCTTCAACTTCATCCCATGTCTTAGGGAATGTATCGCCCCAAACAGATTTGTCGTACATAACTACTGTACATGTACCACCTGTTAATGCTGGGAAACCGTAAATCTTTTCACCACTCTTGAAAGGTGTGAAGAAATCCTGATTGTAATCAGCGTAGTATGGAGATGCTTTAACATAGTCTGTTAAGTCTAAAATAAGCCCCTGATCAGCCCATGACATTGTGTTCATACCTTGTAGTAAGAATACGTCTGGAAGATCATCTGCAGATGCTAAAGTAGCAATCTGTGTTTTGTAATCTGCGTTAGCAAGTACATTTTCTTCTACTGTGATATTTGGATTAGCTGCTTTCCACTGTGCAAGTACAGTACGGAAACCATCTGAACCACCGTTACCCTGTGATTCTTCTGATGTAGAGAAGTGCATTACTTCTAATGTTCCTGTGTATCCGCTGTCTGCTGCAGGTGTTTCTGCTTTAGAGGTTTCTACTTTGCTACTTTCTTTTGTTGTAGATGCTGGTGTTTCCGTCTTGTCTCCACAGCCAACTAACATTGTTGCAAGCATTGCTGTAGAAACTAATAGTGCTAACATTTTTTTCTTCATTACTTTTTCCTCCCTTGGAATAATATAAATAGGTGTTTTGGGTTTTACCCTTTATATCTATATAGAAAGACAAGCTTTGTCAAACTATACAAATAACATTATATGAGGTATATCCGTCCGATAGAACTTCTTGTAAAAATTATTACATTTCTTTATTAAATGTCCCCACGGTTTTTCCAACAAAAACCTTTCCTTCTACTACCACTTGTTCTATTAATGTAGTTTTAGGTTTTTCTATTAAATTTATTAAATTCTCCCCCGCCAGCACGCCAATTTTCTTAGTGTCCTGTTTCAGAGTGGTTAACTGTGGTTCAATATGTCTACCAACTCTAATTCCATCAAAGCCTGCTACCGAAATATCTTCTGGTATGCGAAGCCCACGTTCTTTTATTATATTCATCCCACCAAAGCAGGAAAAATCATCTGGATATAAGATACAACTTGGTGGAACATCTAAATCTAGCATTTTTTCTGTTATTTCTCCGGCCCTTAATGTATCTCTATAAGCGGCCTCGCCCACATACTCATCCGGAACATGTATTCCAAATTCTTCCGCTGTTTTATAAAAGGAAGAAAGTCTAGATCTTGTAACTGCTGAATCCGCTCCATGAATATATGCAATTCTTCGGTGTCCTTGGTTGTATACATAAGTAAGGAGTTCTTTCATTCCCTTTGCATTGTCAGATACAACGGCAATTCTGTTATTAAATAAGTGGTCAACTGTTACTATCGGAATATCGCTTCGTATTAGTTCTTCTACATCCTTATCATAAAAGTTCACACATGCTACGATTACGCCGTCAAAGCCTCGATACTTGCAATGCTCAAGATATGTCATCTTGGTCTTTCCACTTTTACTTGCATTAATAAAAGTAATATCGTAGCCTCTTTCTTCAACAGTTCTTTTGAAGCTATCGAGCACATTGGCAAAATAGTCATGCGTAAGCCCGCTTCTTGCCTCATCCACAAACAAAACTCCAATATTATATGTACGATTGGTTTTTAGAGCTCTTGCCGATGAGTTTGGAAAATACCCCATCTCTTTTGCTGTGGCGCGTATTAGAGCTTTTGTTTCCTCGCCGATGTCAGTATGGTTATTCAATGCCTTGCTAACAGTTGCAATACTCACTCCGCAAGTTTTGGATATGTCTTTCATCGAAACCATATAAACATTCCTCTTCTTTCGCTTTTCCTAGTTTTTAATAGCTTTTTTTGTGAAAACCGTTTGTCACTTAATCGTTTTCGTATTTTTAATATACATCACATTTTATATTTTTGCAATACTTTCTATAGATTTTTTATGCATTTTTTATACTTTTAGCAAATATACACAGTTTTTATCCTTCGTTTTTTACTGTTTTGCATAATTTTTAGTTTTTTTGTTCTACTATATACTAAAATAAAACGCTTTTTACTAAAACGGTTACGTAAATGTATCTTTTACATATTGTGTTTTATTTTTATGTGCATTACAAAAAATTCCCTTTTTTCAATGTTTTTGTTGATTTTTATATCTAGCATGTGTATAATCCATTTAGGAGCTTTTACGTCGTTTTACTTAAACGTTTACTTAAAACATCAAAAAAACTATAAAAAAAAGGAGAATAACTATGAAATTCGGTTACTTTGATGATGACAACCGCGAATATGTCATCAACACCCCTAAAACTCCACTACCTTGGATAAACTACTTGGGCTGCAATGACTTCTTCAGTCTCGTTTCCAACACTTGTGGTGGTTATACTTTCTATACGGATGCAAAATTACTCCGTCTTACTAGATATCGTTACAACAATGTTCCTGCAGATATTAACGGGAAATATATTTACATAAAAGATGGTGATACTGTTTGGAATCCTGGCTGGCAGCCAACTAAGACTTCTTTAGATGAGTACGAATGTCGTCACGGTATTGGCTACAGCCGTTTTACTAGCAAGAAAAATGAAGTGCAAGCTTCTATTCTTACTTTTGTACCAATGAATGATACTTGTGAAGTTAGCAAGTTAACTGTTACCAATACTTCTGCTGCACCAAAGGAGCTTACTCTATTTTCATATGTAGAATGGTGTCTTTGGAATGCTGATGATGATATGAAGAACTTCCAGCGTAACCTAAGCACTGGTGAAATTGAAGTCGTAGGCTCTACTCTCTTCCACAAAACAGAATATAGAGAACGTCGTAATCATTATGCTATCTACTCTGTAAACACAGAAATTGATGGTTTTGATACAAGTCGCGATGCTTTCTTGGGCTCTTACCGCGGCCCCGAATTACCTGAGGCTATTGAAAACGGTGCTTGTACCAATTCTATGGCAAGTGGCTGGTCTCCTATTGCCGCTCACCAGTTAAATGTAAAGCTACTTCCAGGCGAATCAAAAGAATTTGTTTTCGTATTAGGATATATTGAAAATCCAGAAGAAGATAAATGGGAATCTTATGGCATCATTAATAAGAAACCTGCTTTTGAGATGTTAAATCGTTATAAAACCTCTGAAGATGTTAATCGTGCTTTTGCAGACCTAAAAACATACTGGGAAAAACTTCTCTCCAAGTACAGCGTAAATTCCGCAGACGACAAGGTAAATCGTATGGTTAATATTTGGAATCAATATCAGTGTATGGTTACCTTTAACATGTCTCGTTCTGCTTCTTACTACGAATCCGGTATCGGACGTGGCATGGGCTTCCGTGATTCATGTCAAGACTTATTAGGCTTTGTACATTTAATTCCTGATCGTGCAAGAGAACGTATCATTGACATTGCATCTACACAATTTGAAGATGGTAGCGCATATCATCAATATCAGCCACTTACTAAAAAAGGAAATTCTGATATTGGTAGCGGCTTTAATGATGATCCTCTATGGCTTATTGCCGGTACTAGTGCTTATGTTCGTGAAACTGGTGATGTTTCCATCTTAAACGAAATGGTACCTTTCGATAACGACGAAACTGTTGCGGCACCACTAATGGAACACTTAAAACGTTCTTTAGACTACATTATTACTCACAAGGGACCTCATCAGTTACCTCTTATTGGGCGTGCTGACTGGAATGACTGTCTAAACTTAAACTGCTTCTCCGAACAGCCTGGTGAATCCTTCCAGACCTTTGGACCAAGCGAAGGACCTGTTGCAGAATCTGTGTTTATTGCTGGTATGTTTGTAAAATATGGTGAAGAATATGCTCAGCTTGCTGAACTTCTTGGTGATGCCAATGAAGCTGCTCGTGCAAGAGCTGAAGTTAAAACTATGAATGCAACCATTCTTAAGGATGGTTGGGATGGTGATTGGTTTATTCGTGCATACGATGCTTATAGCCAGAAAATTGGTTCTAAGGAATGCGAAGAAGGACAAATCTTTATCGAACCTCAAGGCTTCTGCGTATTAGCTGGTGTTGGTGTTGAAGAAGGCTTAGCTCAAAAAGCTTTAGACTCTGTAAAAGAAAAGTTAGATACAAAATATGGAGTAATGATTTTACAGCCTGCATATACAAGATATCACCTAGAGCTGGGTGAAGTTTCTTCCTATCCACCTGGATACAAAGAAAATGCTGGTATCTTCTGCCACAATAACCCATGGGTTTCTATTGCCGAAACTGTAATCGGACGCGGTGACCGTGCTTTTGAAATTTATCAAAAGACCTGTCCTGCCTATGTTGAAGAAATCAGTGAAATTCATCGTACCGAGCCATATGTATACTCACAAATGATTGCTGGCTCCGATGCCAAGTTCCATGGCGAAGCAAAGAATAGCTGGTTAACAGGAACAGCTGCTTGGACCTTTGTTAATATTTCACAGTATATTTTGGGTATTTATCCAACACATACTGGTCTAAGCATCAATCCATGTTTACCAAAAGGCTTCGGTGACTTTACATTAACAAGAACCTTCCGCGAAGGAACTTACAATATTAAAGTTGTAAATCCCAACAACGTGGAAAAAGGAATTGCTTCCATGACCGTTGATGGTGTAGCTGTTGAAGGTTGCATTGTTCCTTACAAAAAAGGCAAAAGCATCTATGATGTTGTTGTAAATATGGGTTAACCCCCAAAATCCTTTTATTATGTAAAAATGCTGAATGTATCCCCAATACATTCAGCATTTTTCTTGCATTTTTTATCTTAGCGTGTAATACTAAAACTATTACATGATGTCAGAGTTGAGGAGGCGTTTCATGAGCGAATTTCTTTCCATTGGTAAAGTTTCCAAGCAAAAAAATATCAGTATCAAATCCTTACGTTATTATGATGAAATTGGCATTTTAAAGCCTGCCTTTGTAAATAAGCAAACAAACTATCGCTACTATACCGAAAATCAACTTTTTGTATTAGATGCTATCAGTCTATGTTTGCAGTTGGGCATTCCTCTAAAAGACTTGCACCATTATGCAAAAGAGGATCATTTAGATTTGCAAAAACTTCTTTATGATGGGAAGGCTCTTGCCGAAGAAAAAATATTAGATATACGTGGTTGCTTGGAAACCTTGCAAAATACTCTTTCGAAGATGGAAGCTGCACCTCAAAAAAGCTCTTACGATGTCATAAAGCTGGCAGAGCAGTTTCTTATCTGCTTGCCACTAGATGAATACACCACCCCAAAATACTATGGTCAATATATCTTAAAGCTCTTTGTTACCTCACAGCAGTTTGGTTTTACTGGCGCCTATCCTTCTGGTATTATTCACGAGTATACCACTGATAAGATTACCCGTTATATGTATCTCCACCTACAAACATTAAATGGTCAACCTCTTACGAAAGAAATGTATTTTGAATGGTGCCACTTACATCCTGATGAAGCTCATTATCTTCGCTATTTTCCTGCTTGCACCTGCAAACGCGTTTTATTAAAGGAGCACATTGAAGGAAACGCCATTGATTTCATAAAAGAAAAGCCAGCCTCTCTAGACTCGCTTATCCTTCTTGAAAATGACATTATAGACGAAAAGTTAAAAGAAAGCGGTTTTCCTTTAGAGCTTTTAGAGCTTACCACTTCCCCTTAGGGCAGGTATTTCCTATTATTGCAGCACGTAGCTCTACATAGCACCCACAGCTTCTACACATACCCTCTAGCAAATTATCACAGGATACACATATCGAAAGGCGGCTTTCATACAAGCCGTCTTCTGCTTTTATATCTTCATCCAAATTCTCTATATATTCTTGTAAATTTTTGAAATACTCCTCCTGACCAAGCATGTCTCTGGTCAAGCATTTCTTACATACCCTTTTGTTGTTCATGTTATATCATCTTATCCTTTTGAGTATTAACATCTATTTTTGCTACCCTTTTATATTCTAGCATTAATATATTCTTTTACAACAGTTTTATTTCTAATGACATATTGCTGTTTGAAGTCAGGTTTGATATGATAACGAAAGAAGATTGTAGAAAGGCTTATTGATATGAAGAAAATTAAATTAGACTATCATTTATTTTGGAATATACTCCCCTTTATTGGATTGCTTATTTGGGGAACTCTTTGTTTAAGCAATAATTTATGGTATGACGAGGCATATTCTGCTTCTATGGTTTCCCGCTCATGGTTTGACCTTATTCGCATTACTGCTGTGGACGACCATTCTCCCTTTTATTACATGATATTAAAGCTCTTTTTTTATCTAGGAGGACAATTCGCTTATTTCCAAAGTTTAAAGCTACTTTCACTTTTATTTATGATTGGATATTTGCTATTAGGAAAATTCTATGTCAAAAAGCTTTTTGGCGAAAAAATCTCTGTTTACTTTATGTTCTTTTCTGTAACCATGCCTATTATGCTAGTACAAGCTGGAAATGTACGCATGTATGCTACTGCCTTATTTTTCTTTACCTTAACAAGCTTAAGTGCTTATGACATTTACCTCGATGCCACCAAAAGAAAGTGGCAGACTTTTTGTCTAGCTAGCATCTGTAGCGTATACTGCCATACATTTACGTTAATCATGACCTTTTATCTCTACCTATTTCTTCTAGGAATATTGCTCTATAAGAAAAGGTCCGAAGAAATTAAAAACTTCTTTCGAGCTGGTTTTACTGTTGCACTAGTATTTTCTCCATGGCTTTTAGTAACAATCAGGCAAATGCTTCTGCGAATGAAAAATGATCCGGGAGTTATGCCTACAGGTGCCAATGATATTTATGACATTTTGAAAAGTTATATACAGGAATGGTTTTCCGCACTGGAAACACCTATCACCTTGGTTATATATTTAGGCCTTGTAGCTGCACTGCTTTTAAGCTTTTTTACGATTAAATGGATGCGTGCTAATCATAACTACGTACCAATCATTGCACTAGGTATTCCTGCTATTACTGCATTAACCGGCGCCCTTATTTCCATCTTCTTAAATCCATGCTTTTTAGGACGTTATATTTTTCCAGGCTTTGGTTTAGTTGCGCTATGGCTTAGTATCGGAATGAGCCATGTTTCTGCACGTAGCATAAAGGCTCTCCTATTTGTCCTAACCCTCAGCGGGTTCTTCTTGCAATACCGTTCCGAGCTTTCCCTTGAGTATGATGCAGGCTTATCTGTCTATCAAAACTTTTGGGAGGAGAATGTTTCCGAGGGTGATTGCATCATTGCTTCTCAGACGCATACCGTATTTTTAAATGTTTATCATCCTAACACTCAATATTTTATCTATGGATATAAACTTTATAGTCTCCCCTTTGTTAATACCGATGCCTACACTTCTTGGAACCAATTAGAGAACAGAGAGGGAAATATTTGGTTTATCTGTTTTAAAGGAGACACTCCAGATAAAATGTCAGAACGATACACCTACGAAGAAGCACTTAGTTTTCATTACATGTATTACGATTTCGTAATATACAAATTATCACCTATTACTATGTAGGAAAATTCTTATTCTAATTAATTTTATATACTACAAAATATATGCAAAATTTTATCAAAAAACAATTGACATTTCATTATAATTGCTGTAATATATTTAATGTTGCAGGTAACAAAATACCTCAATATGTGCGTTTAGCTCAGCTGGATAGAGCGTTTGGCTACGGACCAAAAGGCCGGGAGTTCGAATCTTCTAACGCACAGGTCTATGTGCATTTGTGCACAGTAAAAACCTTGAAAACATTTGTTTTCAAGGTTTTTTTGTAAAGATTAAAGCTTCTATCTGCATTGCGCGTAATCTTCATGTAAATAATATATGATATTTTTGGTAAATATAAAAAAACTATAGATTTTTTATTTTGCATGTGCTAGACTAACTTTGGATTTGAATTTACATGGTACTTATTTCCTATTTCCCCATTAATCCTTTTTTCTTGCACTTATGCAGATAGGAGAAAAAATGAAAATTGATATGCACTGTCATACCAAAGAAGGTTCTTTAGATAGCAAAATTCATTTAGAAGAATATGTAAATCTTCTAAAAGAAAAAGGATACGATGGAATGTTAATAACAGACCATAATTCTTACAATGCATACCGTCATTATTTAAAACATAAATCAGAAGCTTGTTATAATGATTTCCTTGTATTAAAGGGAATTGAATATGATACCATTGATGCTGGTCACATGCTTATCATTATGCCTAATCACGTGAAATTACCCCTTCTAGAACTTAGAGGCTTACCGGTTGCTCTTCTCATCGAATTAGTTCACTATTTTGGCGGGATTTTAGGCCCTGCACATCCATGTGGCGAAAAATATTTAAGTATAACAAATACGAGACGTTACCGTAAGAACCCTGATATTTTAAAGCAGTTTGATTTCATAGAGTCTTTTAATGCTTGTGAAAGCCCGCAGTCGAACCAAATGGCTAGCAATTTAGCTACTGCCTATAATTTACCTAGTGTAGGCGGAAGTGACGCTCACAAGGCAGAATGCGCTGGTCTCGCCTATGCAGATATTAATGCTACTATTACCTCTGAATCAGACCTAATAAATGCCATCAAAGAAAAGGCTACTGTAGAAGGTAATGGTTCCTACTATCACGGAACAACCAAAGAAAAGATTGGTCGCATAAATGATCTATTAATCTACTCTTTCTGGGTATATAACAAATCAGCCGCTTTACTTCGTGCTTATCGTAGACGAATCGAAGTGCTCGCATACAAAAACCTTGCAGAATTAAATTAATTTCTGCAAGGTTTTTTGATTGTAAATATTTTAATGTAATAAGGTTTTTCCTATGAAATA
>JAVBUZ010000113.1:0-5402 GCA_031554725.1 Lachnospiraceae bacterium
TTTGGGATAGCTCAAATTATTGTAAAAGGAAATTCCATTATCGGAAATGCGGTGGATAGCTTGCTGGAGGGAAAAAGCGTTTATATAAGCGATTTCCTAGCGCCTCTTTTGGTACTAATTTTGCTTGGATTTGTTTTTTCATACTTAAAGAGCTTGTCTGGAAGTAATTTTTCAGCTAAAATTCAATATTCCTATAAGAATATGGCAGCAGATAAGCTTACAAAGCTACAGTATTCTTATTTAGACAGTGAAGGAACAGGAAATCTGTTAAACAAGCTAATTTCTGATATACATGAAACGGATCGTTTCTTCTCAGAAACACTACCTGATATGGTTGCTTCTGCTATTTCGGTAATTACAATTACCGTATTTATGCTGCAATTAAATTGGCGCCTTTTCTTTGTTGTAATTTTTTGTTATCCAACATTACTTTTTGCATCTAATTATGTATCTAAAAAGCTACAGGTACTAACAAAGGCAAGACGTTCGCAACTAGATGAACGTACTTCTATTGCTTATGATAGCATTCAGGGTATTGTTGTTGGTCGTAGTTATAATTTGAAAAATATATTTGAAGAAAAAATAAATACAGTTATTCAGTCCATATTTAAGAATGAATATCAGAGAACTCGCATCTCTACGGTATCTTGGGTGTTAGAGAATATTATTTCTTGGATTCCATCTATCATTTGCTACTTGGTAGGACTTTATGAAGTAATGCAAGGTAGAATTAGTGTAGGAGAGTTGCTAGCATTTGTTATTTTGTTAAATGAAATCCAGCCTCCATTAAGTGAGATTCCTTTTATGCTAAATGATATTCGCGAAATTTCTGTTTCTATAATGCGTTTACAGGATATATTGTCACAGCCAGAGGAGCATAGCGGTGATTTTGCGCAAACCGATTTAAAGGATGGAGAAATCATTTCTTTTGAAAAGGTATCCTTTGGCTATGACAGCGAAAAACCTATTTTTAAGGAGCTTTCATTTTCTGTGAAAAAAGGTTCGCAGGTGGCGTTGGTAGGTGGTTCTGGTCAGGGTAAGAGTACCGTGTTTAAAATCCTTTGTGGATTCTATTCGATTGATGAAGGTACATATTGTCTAAATGGCGAAAACTTTACAAAATGGAATCTAGATGCAGCAAGAGAGCTATTCTCCTTTGTTTCTCAGAATGTATTTCTGTTACCAGAAACAATTGCTGCCAATGTGTCCTTTGGTAAGCCTGACGCTACTATGGAGGAAATTCAGGAAGCTTGCCGTCTTGCTAATATTCATGACTTTATTTTAAGCCTTTCGGAAGGGTATGAGACAGTGGTTGGAGAACGAGGCGTTCGTCTATCAGGTGGAGAAAGACAAAGAATTTCTATAGCGAGGGCCTTTCTGAAAAATGCACCAATTCTTTTGCTGGATGAACCAACATCTGCAGTGGATGTCCAAACGGAAGAGGGAATTAAGGAAGCTATTTCTCGTATTTCAAACGGAAAAACGGTTTTAACCATTGCACACCGATTAAACACCATTGAAAAGGCAGACCAAATTTTAGTCTTTTCAGAAGGCAAAATTATTGAAGAAGGTACACATCAGGAGCTAATGGCTCAGAGTGGGGCATATTCTCTTTTATATGGTGCTCAAGAAATGGAGAATGAGTAGAATGAGAAAAACATTTATACGATTAATGAAGATTATGAAAAATCGCTTATGGCTATATCTTTTTGCTATTCTTTTTCAAAGCGTGGGAATGGCAGGCTTTCATGTGGTTTCTTCTTTTCTTTTAAAAAATATATTGCAGGCAGCACAGACGGGAGACACCACAGGGCTAGGAAGGCAGATTTTCTATAACATTATAGTGGGAATCATTTTGCTTTTGGTATGGCGTTATTGTACAATTTGCTACAACGTAGAGGCAAAAAGGGCAATTGCACGTTTGGAGGAAAAAGTATTTGCAAAGTCTACATCTTTGCCAATGGAATACTATGAAAGTCATCACAGCGGCGATTTTATGTCTAAGCTTATTTATGATACAAATAAAGCTGGAGATATTTTTGGCTCACGTTTTCGGAGGTTGGTAACACCTATTTTATCGGTTGCCGTTTTTGTGATTCCAATGTTTTTTCTTTGCTGGCAAGTGACACTTTGTCTAATCGCGGGAAACATTTTGATGCTGGCAATTAATACTTTTTATGTAAAGCCAATGAAAAACTCAGGAAAAGACCTTTCTAGTAGTAATGCAAGGATGACGGAGAGACTCACCAATCTAATTGCCGGCGTTGAGCTTACTAAACTATTTTCTAATGAGGATATGCTAGTAAATAAATATAAAGAAGCAAATAAAGAGTATTTAAATTCTAAATACAAAATGAATTATCTATCAGCAGGACTTTCTTGCCTAATGGAAGGTCTAAAGCTAGTAAATGCACTTTTATTCTTGGCGGTAGGTATTTATTTTGTGGGCAATGGTGTTACCACAGTGGGAAATCTTGCGGCTATTTATACCATGAGCGGAATTTGCGGATGGCAGTTCTTGCAAATTGGGCGCTATATGCCTGAGTTAGCTAGCTGTTTAGTGAATGCAGAAAGAGTTTTTGCATTTATTGATAAAGACGAAGAACCAGTTTCATATTCAAATCCACTTCCTTTGGCCAAGGATGCAAAAGAGGTAGAGGGCTATGTTTCCTTTGCTCATGTTGATTTTTCTTATGAAGAGTCTCGATCTGTATTAAAGGATTTTTCTTTGCAGGTACCGAAGGGAGCTACAGTAGCACTTACTGGGGAATCGGGCTCAGGAAAAAGTACAATAGCCAAGCTTTTATTAGGCTTTTATGGCATTGATGGGGGCGCTATTTGGATTGACGGAAAACCAATGGATGAGTATAAGCTTGCGGATGTTAGAGAAATGATAGCCTATGTTCCTCAAGAGCCGTATTTGTATGAGGTTAGTATTGCGGAAAATATCTCATATGGCAAGCCAGGCGCCTCTCAAGCTGAAATTGAGGCGGCAGCTAAAGCAGCCAATGCCCATGATTTTATAAGTAGATTAGAGAGTGGTTATGAAACACTACCAGGAGAAAGAGGTAGTAGACTTTCGGGTGGTGAGCGTCAAAGAATCGCCATAGCTAGGGCATTTCTAAAAAATGCACCTATTTTACTTCTTGATGAGGCTACTTCCGCGCTAGACAATGAGTCGGAACGTTTGGTATCAGAGGCGGTGGAAAAGCTAATGGATGGACGAACCACTATTATGATTGCTCATAGACCGTCTACCATAGCTAGGGCCAATATGGTAATTAAGTTATCCTAAAAAATATAGTTTAAATACTTGCAATTTATTGAAACATATGCTAAAATTTTTCCTTGTCAGGACTATATAACATATGGTTCGATATGGATGGATTCCCGAGAGGCCAAAGGGGACAGACTGTAAATCTGCTGCAAATTGCTTCGGTGGTTCGAATCCACCTCCATCCATTTATAAACTATGCTGGTGTGGCGGAATAGGCAGACGCAAGGGACTTAAAATCCCTCGGTGGCAACACTGTATCGGTTCAAGTCCGATTACCAGCACTATTATAAAGAGAGAACTCTTCGATGCGATAGCATGGAAGAGTTTTTTTGTTGTATAAAAAGTTTGCTCTATATAATATGAAATATAAATGACAAAAAAACAGTGGTTTTCCCTATAAAGGGTAAATAGCTCGTGGATAGTACAGAGTATTTATTGTATGATGGACTTAGAATTAAGGGAAACATTTGCTTTGGATACATGGAGGATTCATATGAAGAGTATAGGCAAGAAACAAAATACAGAGCTAATATTAAACGGAAATATGCTTAAGGCGATTTTGGCATTAGCAATTCCTGTTGTTATCAATAGCTTTTTACAGACAATGTATAATTTAACAGATACTTTTTGGTTAGGAAAGCTGGGAACATATCAATTAGCAGCAATCAATCTAGTAACACCGGTTCAAAATATTGTTATTAACTTTGGAACAGGAATTACGGTGGCGGGTTCAGTTCTTATTGCACAGTACGTTGGTGCAAAGCAGTATAAAGAAGCAAAGTCTATGGCAAATCAAATTTTTGCATGTGCCATGCTCTTTTCGATTGTATGTGCATCCATCTGTGTTTTGATTACGCCCGGCGTTGTAACTTGGCTTGGGGCAGACCCAGAAACATACACACATAGCGTAGTGTATTTGCGAATTGTTATTATGGATATGCCATTTCTATTTATGGTAAATATCTTTCAGGCGGTTAATCAGGCGCAGGGTGATACGGTGCGCCCAATGCTATTAAATTTATTGGGAATCAGTCTAAATATGATTTTAGATCCACTTCTTATGCTAGGTCTTGATATGGGTGTAGCAGGTGCGGCAATTGCAACCGTATTAGCAAAAGCGGTTCCAGCAGTTATTGCATTTTTACTTCTATGTAATAAAAAGAAGGATGTACATCTTGATGTGCGTAATATGCGTTTTGAAAAGAAAAAGATTTTGGCAATTCTTAGTATTGGTCTTCCGACAGCAATCGGTGGAAGTACTATGCAGCTTGGCTTTTTGCTTATGAGTAAAAACGTATATGCTTATGGAACACAGGCGATGGCGGCCTACGGCATCGGAAATAAGGTAAATGGACTTATTAGTTTACCTGCCAATGGAGTAGGCTCGGCAGCAGCTACCATCGTAGGACAAAATATGGGTGCTCAGCAAGAGGATAGGGCAAAAAATGGATATTTAATTTCCAGAAATATATGTGTTGGATTTCTTTTTATAGGTGGTATGATATTATCAAGAGGTCCTATATCAAGAAGTATCGTAAGTATTTTTTCTGATGATCCACAGGTAATTGCAATGGCAGCAGATTTCTTAAGTACGATGGCTTTTTGGTGTTGGACAAATGGCATTTATAATGCCACAACAGGCTTGTTCCAAGGCACAGGTCACACGGAAGTTACCATGGCAATTGATGCTACCCGACTTTGGGTATTTCGATTTTTAACATTGTGGTTTTGCGAAAGTATATTAGGAATGGGAGTAAGGAGTATTTGGTATAGTGTAGTAGTTAGTAATGCTATTTCTTCCTTGATTCTACATTTACTTTATAAATCAAATTTATGGAAAAAGAGCAGAATTAAAATCGAAAAATCTAAGGAGGTTGCAGCGTGAAAATGAACTTGTATGTTGAAAAATTATACAGATATGAAAGAAAGGATGCTCACATGTCTATAGCAATTCCTTTTGCAAAGGGAGAGCTAGAGGATGATAGCTTAGTTAAGGTATGGGATGAGGGTGTGATGCTTCCTGTACAGCCCAAGGTGACAGCAAGACATTTAGATGGCTCCATTAAGTATCTTTTTCTGCGTTTCATGGGAGATTTGCCTGCAAATAAGGGAAAAGAATTTGAAT
>JAVBUZ010000155.1:0-13898 GCA_031554725.1 Lachnospiraceae bacterium
ATCTTGTGTCGTTTGGACCTTTTCCCTGACGTTCCCATTCAGGCATACGATTTCCATTATCTACATTGTATGAAGGCGCGCCATCAAGATATGCTTGATCTAACTGTAAGCCACATCCGTTTCCTCTAAATGCTGGGCATCCATTGCATCCTAAGCCATTAATGTTATCATTGATGCTATAGTCTGGATTATGGTAAACTCCGTTTATATATTTACTATCACATCCAGCTACTCCTACGATAGCATCTCCACTATCCAAGAATACACCTTCTGTGACTTCTTCATTTGTTAAAATAATTGGTTTTGAATACATTTCCATATATTACCCCCAAAATAATATAATATTTCTAACAAAATGTTAGTCTTTTAATTCTACTGCCAACGATAACTTTTGTCAATATAATACAAGGATTTTGCAATATTAAGGATATACATAATCTGCGTTTGGTGCAAAACCTTTTCTTTCCCATGTTGGTTTTAATGGAAGTCCAAATGGTCCCTGATCTGGGCGACATGCACCTTGTGCTGCTGGGCAGCCCTCACATCCACGATCAAACATTGTATTGGCACCATTTACTCCATGAGCTATAGGCGCATGATATACACCATTCATATAAATACTTTGACAAGGTCCTTGCTCAGCAGTGTTTCCACTTTCTAAATAAACACCCTCTATCATTTCTTCCTGACATAAAACAACTGGTTTTTGATACTCTTGCATTTTTGCCCCTTTCTACTTAAACAACCCTAAATGTATCACTATATTACTACGCTTTTTTGCATTTTTCAATACCTTCCATATGGAAACCTTCCTAATCTTTCGATTATTGTCCACAAAAACAAAAAAAGTTTTTATCCAATAATACGGCCAAATCCATTTTTTGTCTTTCGCTTGCGGATAATTCTCTTGCATCTGGTGATGGAATTCTCGTAAATATCCGCCGATTCCCTTTCCTCTTACAACTACCATTCTATCTGTCGATGACTTTCCAAACTCCTGTGCCTCTAATACCTCACGCATAAAAGATTTTACTACCTCATCGGGAAGTCTCTCTACAAGTAAGAATTCCACCTGTTCTTCTTTAAGTCCTAGATAGCCAGTACAAGTCAACGTGATTAGTCTTGCAAAGCCAATTAGCCCCGTCCTTGATACTAATTCCAAAAAGCTGTCCTTGTCGGCTTGAGTTAGGGGACGTTTCCAAAAAACCACCCAATCACAAAGAAGTTTTAAGCCAAATCCTGACCGTAGAAAATGCTGTAGCATATGGAGTAGCAAATAATATGCATGATATGGTTCGTCCAAAATTGGCAAGTTAAATCCCATAGCTTCTTTTTTATGGTAATGTTCTTTGCACTCCTTTTGAATTTCCGCTAACATACGATTTGTTTTTTCATTATCAAAGGGACCGGCAATTTGATTATGGAGCTCTAAGGTAATACCATCCTTAGAAGTATAAGCATAATGGTGTTGAGATCTTTGGTCCTTCTCTGGTATAAACCCATGCTGCTGCAATACCTGCTTTGCCTTTTCGAAATCTTCTATTTCTGGCAAAAGCAAATCTATGTCTCCTGATTTACGTAGCTCTGGCACTGGATATAAGGCCGCTGTTCCACTTCCTTTTAAAACAATAATAGCAATTTCATTTGCTTCAAATAGTTCCACCAGATAAGTTGTTAAAAAGGACAAATGATATGACTGCTGTACCGTCTGCCTACTCATCCCCTCCAATATCTCTTTTTCTCTTTGTGGCACCACTGGGTATTCTTGTAGTACATCATATAATAAAGGTAGTACTGCATGCTTCTGGGCTGTCATAAAAATCTTCCCCCAACTAATTTGCTCGTCATCTACCTCACTTTTTTGTTCTAGTTCCTCCACTTGCATACTCATTCGTAGTAATTTTAAAAGATATTTTTCTTCTTTATTTAAGCTATTTTTCATCTTCCAAATATCCCCCTATTACCCTACTCTTTTTCGCCTATTTTTAAGTAGTGTTACTGCCTTTTCTTTTAAAAATCCATACTCATGAATTTTGTGGTATATCATCCAAAAGATAGCGTTGGGTACAAGAATACATATCCCTAGTCTAGCTAGCATTACCACTCCAAGATTTCCTTGTACCAAAAGGCAAAGCACATCTGTTACATACCAGCATATTGCTAGTACCAATACGTATATAAAATAATGCAAAAAATAAGGAAGCGGTGATTGATTCAAGCGATGCTTAAAAAGCACATACGGTTCTACCCACAAAGAGGTTAAAACTGTGCTTAGCATCGTTCCTAAAAATACGCCCGCCACACCCATATATTGAACCAATATAATGGATGCAACAAGATTAATTAAGGCCTCTGCTATGGATTTATAACGGTCAAACCAAAATAGACCTAGGGAATCTCTAAATACAAGAGCAGTTCCCCTCATCCCCTTCAAATAGAAATTTATGCATAGTATTAGTACCACCTCACTTGTAAAAAGATAGTTCTTTCCAAAGCTAACTTCTACAAATGGATTTAATAATTCAAATAAGCAAATTGTCGCAAATCCATATAACCACTGACCTAAGAAAAACGACGCATCAAATACTTCCTTTACTTTCTTCTCATCCTCTAATACTCCCATATTTCCTACGCTGGCCGTAATTCCTTGGAAAACCTGCTCTAGCACTTGGTTGATAGAGCCTATCACTAAAAAATAATTAGAATAGCAACCCACACTAACAATTCCCACAAAAGAAGATATTAATAAATTGTCCGTATTATTTACTACTACATTACCAACCTTATGCATCAGCATCGCTTTAATATTTCTACCTATATCCTTACGCTCTGCTGGGGCTAATGGCATAACCTCCTTATCCTTCAGATATGGATAAAGCTTATCTGCCTTTTTCGAAATACATATGTTTCCTAGTAGGGTACAGGCGATATAAATGCATAGGAATAAGATAAAATTCTTTGTAGTAACCAAAACAATAATCTGTAATACATCTTGAATAATCCAAGAGGTTGTTTGATATAGAACACCCACATAGGTAAGCTGATGTGCATCAATTAGCGTTTTTTTATATATAAGCAAATATGACAATACCGAATTAGCTAAATACAAAAGATAAATAAGCGTTAAATGTTCCACATCTGGGCTATTCTTTATCAAGACATCCATAAATGGAAGTATTGCCACTCCTAAGATTGCCACTGTTCCTGCAACAATTTGATAAAACCTTCGATACAGGCGCATCAATGATTTTTGCTTCTCTATATCTTCCATGGCGATAGGTCTATATAGTGCATAAGTTATAGCAGTTCCAACGCCTAATTCTGAAAGTGAGAGCACGTTTAATATATCCATAAACAAGCCATTTACACCTACATAGCTTTCACTCAGCATATGTGTAAAAAAGACTCTTGTTATAAATCCCATAAGGATGGCTAGCATTCTTGAAACCATTGCCACGGAAGTATTTCTTGCGGAATATTCTGTTCTGCTTTTTGCGCCCAATCAACCACCTTCTCTCTTTTTGCTTTCCCGCTTACTTTTCAAAGGAAGATTTTTTCGGAAATATTTTTAATAGGGATGCGTTTATCTCCTCTTTTGCCTTTTCAAAGTCTATTGCTTGGTCAGACTCATTTATACAGACTACTTGCGCTGTCTGCTTTTCTAATACCTGTTTTAGCTTTTTGTTATCACTACTTACATTAAAATAACGCAAATTCTTTGTGATATTTTTAGGATAAAAATTTCCTGATAGCTTTTGCCATTCTCGAAATATATACTGATTATTATCCTTGGCACCTCGGAACCTTTGAGAAGATGCTACTAGCAAGCTTTCTTCCTCCGCTTCCCAAACCTCAAAAAACGTTTGTTTTAAAAACGGCGCTGGACCATGAACCGTATACAGTCCACTATATAGAGGAAATCCAAGCTCTAGCAAATTGTAAAAAAAGTAAAGTGGTGGATATCCTATTTTAAAATAACTTCCCAATTGCTTTTTTACATTTTCCCGCTTATTAAAATGCTTTGCCAGCAGTAATATATTGTTTAAAAAAATATGGGACATAGTAGGATTACTTGGATTGGCCACGATTGGTTGAAAAGCCAGCATATCACAGGGTTTTCCCTCTCTAAAGAAATCCTCTTTTGCCATTTTATTTGTAATAAACAGATCATCATTAAAGTAAACAAATTGCTCTGCTAAGCCTTCTATTCGATGCAAGTTGAGCTCTATGGGATTTACATTAAAGGTGGGGAGAAATTCTTCTGCAATAAAATCCTTATGATTTACCACATGTAGCTTGGGATTCTCTGTGTTAAGCCAAGGAGGTAAATGTCCACAGGTTACAAAATGTATCTTTCTTACCCATGGTGCATACTTTTCCACTCCCCGAAACCAAAATTGAAGGTTATCCCAATTACGATATCTTTCTTCTCTATCATCAACTATTCCCTTGGGAGAATAGCTTTTCTTTTCATTTTTCCATACTTCGTCAGATCCATCTACCCACGAAATCACAAAATCTATTTCCTGCTTTAGTATCTCCATTTTTTTGTACCTTTCTAATTCAATTTACTTATCATAGCATTTTTTAATTGTGAATGCTATAATTTACACAGATTTAGAAAACAAGAGGACTCCGTATGAAAAAAAGAACCTTCTTTATTTCCCTTATATTTTTATGTTCATTATTTTCAGGTATTTTCTTCCTTTATAATACGTATCAAAACTATTTTGTTGTGCAATTTACCCCCGCAGCATATGTCGAAACAAACAGCCCCCTTGGGAATCCTTATCAGGGCTTTTATCACCTATATGCTTACAAGGTTTCTGACACCTCCACGTATACGTCTAAGACGGTTCGTGAAGCCATGGGTGTAGAAGACGAGTCTCGTCTTGCTTTATTGTTAATCAACATAAATGCTTATCATAACTCTCCTATTAGCGAAAATGGTCTTACTCAAATTGATGCAATTTTAAAAACCTGGTCGCAAAGCAATAAGAAACTAATTCTTCGATTTTTATACGATTGGGACGGTAATGGCGAAACTTCCGAACCAAGTAATATAGAACAAGTTTTAGAGCATATGACGCAAACATCTGCCTTGGTAAATACCTACAAAAACAACATTTATATTATGCAAGGAATCTTCGTTGGAAATTATGGTGAAATGCATGGTTCTAAACACTTAGAAGGAGAGCAAATGCTTACTCTTATGGAGCATTTATCCTCACATACAGACCCATCCATTTTTCTTTCTGTCCGCACCCCACAACACTGGCGAAGCATTATTAAATCCATGGAGCCTACAACCTCCACTCTTGCTTTTTCTAACAATCTAGCAGCTCGCCTAGGTCTATTTAACGATGGCATGCTGGGTTCTGGTAATGATTGTGGAACCTATGGCGATAGCATACTCTCCGAGGTAGTCGATTATTCTTTAAAAGGAACAAGGTCCGAAGAACTCTCTTTCCAAAACAAGCTTTGTCTCTATGTTCCAAACGGCGGGGAGGTTATTCTTGATAATTCCTACAACGACCTAAGTAGTGCACTGTTAGACCTAGCAACCATGCACGTGTCATACTTAAATAGTGACTACGATGAGCAGGTACTCGCTAAGTGGAAAAACACAATTTATCAAGAATCGGGGGTGTTTCATGGTTCAAATGGATACGATATGATTCAGGAGCACTTAGGCTACCGTTATGTCCTACGCTCTAGCAAAATGGATTATGCGCCCTTTTCCCCAAAAGGTGCAAGCTTCACCCTTTCTATTGAAAATACTGGTTTTGCTAATAGCCTTGTCCCATTTCAGGTCTCTGTACTATTAAGAAACACCGCAACTCAGGAGCTTACGGTAGCACCGATTGAAAGCGACATTCGCTTTTGGGATGCTGGAAATACACATGAAATTTCATACTCCTTAGATGTTCTCCGACATAATGTTGGCGAGTATGAGTTATATCTACGAATTACAGATCCTTCGAATGGTGAAATCATCCGCCTAGCAAATGAAGGCCTCACGGAAAATGTCGGATATTTTTTAGGTTCACTCTCCATTACAAAGTAGACCGAGATAAACCTTGTCCGTGGCTGCTTGATTCGCAAAGTAAATTGGCTTACTGTCCTTACTTCTTTTTAATGCAAGATATAAGGAATATTCCCCTTGTGGCAATACCTCTACTGTGACCTGCACCTTTTCTTTTTGCCACAGCTGAGGACTCGTTGAAATGGAAATTTCTTTTACTTCATCATCTTTTCCTATGCAGATTAGGCTTAAGCTGACTTCATCATAAATAGGTGCAAACCCCACATTTGAAATTTCTAGGTGCAATTTGCCCTTTTTAGCATCCATTCTAGCATCTGTTACTACCAGACGATAGCCCAAATGATTTCCCACATAATCAAAGAAGGATGTTTTCTTCCATTCCTCAAGTATCCTATGATCATATACGCAGTTTAGGTAGCTTACGTGCATCTTCTGAAAGCGAGCAATTACTTCTTCTTCACACACTATCTCGTCCCCTAAAGCGACTTCACCGCCCATAGGAACTTTCTTGCAAAGCTCGTCCTCGAAACTAAGCTCATCTTCTCGGCTCCAAGGTTCCTCCCATAAATCATCCTGCCTACTCTTCTCACCAAAGGTTCCCATGTGGCTCTTCGATGCTAGCATGGCATCATCAAACAAGCCTATATCTTCGTTCCCAATTATCCTCCACTGGACTGGTCTACGTACTGCTAACCGACATGCACCGTTGGTAGACTGCCTCATGCAAGTAGCAAGTGTCCTCATTCCCTCTTTTGACAGAAACTTACTTCCATGCATTTCACCCCAATTACCCACGAAAAGTCCTTGTAAGGTAAAAATACTCTCCTTATACTCTTCAAAAATGGGCCCAAGCTGCCTCATATGATTTTGCACATGCAAAGAAAGAGATGGTTCCTTTTCCATCCCCTTACCCTCTGTATCATATACAACACGTAAAATCATTTCTTGACCTACTTTTGTGAAAAATTCCAAAATGTTTCTAACATTGTTCAGGGCTGAGTCCTCTATTTTCCCTTGTGAATAATCTCCAATATCAATTAGCACCAAGGCAAGCTGATTTTCTCTTTGTATGCACCATTTTAGTTCTTCCGTTTCTATTAATTCCTTGGCACGAAAAGAATGAATGCAATACCAGCCTCTACCCGGATTATTACATTTTTGATTACCCTCTATTAATTTTTCTTTTTGAAAGCTTATCTTTTTAGCTGTTTTGCAAAAAATCATCCTTGCTTACCACTCCCATGTCCATTTTTAGCACCTTAACTCGGAATATAACCGCCATTATGCTAAACAACATACGAAACATATAAAGAATAGGTTTTAGCCCAGAATGCATACTTTCACCTATTACTCTCGCATGCATCACTGCTGGAACCTCTTTTATATGAAATCCCAAAAGTAGCATCTGTAATATCATGTTTGCATCGGGATACTTGTCATCAAAGTGATTGTATTTTGAATAATAGAGCACCGCCCTCCTACTAAGCCCTTGAAGGCCCGTGGTAGGATCGTGAAACTTTCTTCCCGTTGCCATTTTTATAATTGTACGAAATAGAAAAAAAGCAATTCGCTTAAACAAGGATACTGGAAATGGCGAGCTACCTTCCATAAACCTTGCCCCTAAAACAATATCTGGCAAATTTCCATTTTCGTCCTTTTCCTTTAAATGCTGATATAAAACAGGAATGTTACATGCATCATGTTGTCCATCTGCATCCATCTCAATAACATATTTATAATTTCTACGAATCGCATACTTATACCCTAGCTGTAATGCGCTTCCATATCCCAAATTAAAAACATGAGTAACCAAGGCATGATTTCTCTCCTTAACAATCCAGTTCGTATTGTCATTTGAAGCATCGTTCATAACAAGAATATCTGCTATATCTGCAATTTCTGGTTTTTCGAGCTGTTCTAACACACCTATAATATTGTCAGCCTCGTTATATGCTGGAATAATAATCAATAGTTCTTTCTGCTCTCTTTTTTCCATACGCCCTCATATCTAAATTAGCCCAAGTAGTTCATCCATTTCTTCCATGTATATGAAATCCTTTTGTATTGCTACCTTTGCCAATTCTTCCCTTTTTTCTTTATTATCAAGTAGTTCTGCTATGCTCTCCATAATTTTTTCTGGAGTAAGCTCACATAAAATACCATCAATACCATTTTCAATTTGTTCCCTATTTCCGCTACAATCAGATGCAATAATGGTACAGCCCAAAGTCTGTGCTTCTTGTATTGCGATACTTTTGCCCTCAAACCGAGATGCATGTACATAAAGATCTGTCTGTAAATAGTACGGAAAGGGATTCTTTGTTGCTCCGAGTAAAATAAAGTCCTCTTTTAATCCCGAATGTTCAATTTGTTTTTCCAAAGAACCTCTTAAACTACCTTCTCCTAAAACATACCACCGTGCTTGATATCCTTTTTCCTTCAAAAGACGCATCGCCTCTATCGAAATGTCATAAGCCTTTTGATAATTTAGTCTTCCAACAGTAAGAAGCCTATACCCCTCGAAGTCATCTGAAAAACCACCTATTTCTTTTGCCTTTATACGTATTTCTTCTTGATTAATCAAATTGTGGAAAACCTTGGTGCTCTTCTCAAGCTCCGGGTAAGCCCTAAGGAAATGTTCCCTTACCTCCTGTGAAACGGTAAAAACTCGATTAAATTCTAAATAACAATTTTTATCAAGGCTTCTTGAATATCCTGCCTTTTCATAATCTATGTGAACAAAACTCACCTTGCTTTTTGCCTTAACATAATCTGCTACATAGTAGGTAGCTCCACCCTCTAAATATGCAATTGCTAAATCATACTGCGAATCTAACCGCTGAGCTCCATCCGCTAGAACTCTCCATAATAATTTATCGGCCTGAATGCGCTTATTTTTTAGCATAACAAAAAAATGCTTCAGTAAATAAGGTAATCTTTTTATTATTGTGGCGCGAGTAAATGCTGCCTTAATTACGCTACAGCAAAGCACCATCTGCCCTTGCTTCGATAAAACCGAACTATCAAAATATCTCTTATTTAAGAGTTTTACATGCTTTGGCAAATCATGCACCAGTTCTCCCTGATCCATCAATACCAAAAGCTCTATGTCATATTTCGTTTCATCTAGTCTACGCATTAGCTCAAGCATTGCTACTTCTGCCCCCGCATGACCTAGTGTGTTAATGACAAAAAGTATTTTTTTTCTCATTTGCTACCATTCTCCAATTCACGAAGAATTCTCTCATTTTCTTGATTTAACAAGGACACCTGCATCGCAAGCTCCTGATTTTTCATGTTTAACTTTGAAACTGAAATACTTAAGAAGAACACCCCTAGCATAAAGAAAAGGCCCGCTAAGGCAAGGGCAATAAATGCCTCGCCCGGTATCACCGTTACCCAAGCTGATAGACCTGGTACAACCCCCAATAAAATGATAAGGATTGAAATAAATCCCCAAAATAAACCTATGATTTCTGTTAGCTTTCGCTTCGCATATGAATGAAATGTAATCCACAAAAAGAACACTCCTATTGCCACTACTACGAAACGAATTATTTGCGTTGTTTCCATTTACTTTCCTCCTTTTTTCTCTCGTACACTTTCTGGTCTGGTTTTTCTCCCTTTCCAGCCTTTAATATTCTTCCTTGGCAGAAGGTATGCACATCCATATTACGCTCTACCCAACGCAGCCTTGCGTAAGCAATACACCAGCCAACTAAAGAACCAAAAACCAGTCCTAATCCATTCCATATATCGGGAAGACGCGAAGATATAATGCTTCCTCCCAACGTGCATAGGCAAAAGAAGAATGCTGTTAACATAGCCCCTGTCATATCATTAAAATAATACAAAAAGATAATGGCTGCATACATAACAAAAAGAATAAAATAGCCAGCCGCCAGGCCTGGATAAATCCTCATAACCATTCCTGCAAACCCAAACTGAGGTAATATAACTACCATTAATAAAAATATAATTACCGTAACAATAAACTGTATTCGTACTAGGTTCATAAGCTCATTTGCCAGTTGCATAAACATTCTTTTTTTCTTATTTTCAATATCCATCCCTCGGCCCCCAATTACTGCTTCTGAATATGCCTTATATCTTTCATGAAAATGCATTTCCACTCGAACAATAAAAATTATACTGGAAGATATGTTGGTTATCATAGCGATACAGGATGCCATATCGTAAGGTGGTGCACTTACAAGAGCACTCCCAACCTTGACCCTTAAATCCGTATTCCAAAATACAAAGTTATGAATAAATAATCCTAATGTATATAAAAAGTTCGTTACTACTAGCTTCCAGTAGATTTTAAAATATCGAAGCACTGCCTTATATTGATTGCTATTTTCCTTAAAGTAACTTCTAACCAACGCAATTTCCAAGCTTGCAGTCAGAAAAAAACCTGCAATTAGTGAAAATAGCATGCTATAGGTCACTTCCCAAGAAAATACCTGAACAAGCACTAATGATAGCAAAAATGCAAAAACCATACCCGCCACGAAAAAAATAGATATCTTTTGGTAATCCTTACATATCGATAAATATAGCATGGCATAAAAAACAAGTACCAACGATATATACCCAGAAAATCCCGTGAAAACATATATCGCACCTATCTCACCTTGCATATGGACCCATATAGAAAAAGGAATTCCTATAAAACAGCTTAACACAACATTTAAAAATAAACCAATGTAAAAACACGGAAGAATATCTCTATACCTCTCTTCGTAAATAACATCAGAAAGATATCTTGATAAAACTGCGTTAAATGGTGCTGCTGCCAAAAGCGAAAATATAAATATATATAATACAGTACTGGAAAACAGTTCTCTCATGGCGTAAGTGAGTTGGGAAAAACCCAAAACCTTTCCCATGATTAATATCGTGCATATTACAAAAAACATAGGTGCAACAGTAATCATCATACTATAGGAAGACCCTAATATATGTGTGACTATGGAATTTTTCCCATATATTTTTTTTAAATCTACCCCTATACCAGCCACGCAATTTCTCCTTACTTTTCTTTAATAAATATCCCAGCAAAGCTCCTTATAAATTTCCTTATAATCCTTCTTCATATGCTCAGATTGATACTTCTTAATCACCCTATTATATCCATTTTGTCCCATTTGACTTCGCATCTTAGGATTCTCTGCCAGCTCAACCATAGATTGCGCTATTTCTTCTACATTCATGATATGTGTCAATATCCCCGCTGGGCCAAACTCATCGTCTTCTCCATAGATTAGCCCTCGACAATTTCCTACATCCGTTGCAATAACTGGCTTATGCGCTGCATAGCCTTCTAATATCGTCAGCGGTTGCCCTTCACTAATACTGGTGAGGATTGTCATATCCATTCTTCCTAAATAATCCGTAACCTTAACTCTTCCCGTAAATACCACGTCTTCTATATGTAATGACTCCACTAGTGCAAAGCACTCACTTGCATATTCCTCATCCTCTTCCCATGCTCCCATAATCCAAAGCTTTAATCTTGGTTGCTTTTTCTTTGCAAAGCCAAATGCTTGTATCATCGTTTTAACGTCTTTTATAGGGGTTACACGAAGAATCGCGCCTATATTAATCTTATTTTCATCCTCCTCGGTTTTGCCTGGTAGGTTTTGAAATTGTGACACATCTATTCCGTTCGGTGTTACCCTGGTTTTTTCCGGCAAGCATCCTAATTCCAGCTGAAGCTCTCTTGCATGCTCATATAGACTGGTAACGATATCTGCATTCTGGTATGCCAGCTTAGACATTTTTTTAAATTGATCAATCCAAATATTTTTATAGATACCACCTACCCATTTTGCTTTAATAAGCTCTTCTTCTCGCTCTCTTGTATAAATTCCATGTTCTGAAATTAACAATTTTCCCTTGTGGAAGAACTTCCCCATACTTCCTAGGACACCCGCATAACCTGTTGCTACACAGTGATAAAGGTCAGCCTTCGGAACCTTGGTCTGTAATGCAAAAAATAAGGGCATATAGATGGAACGCATTGTCCATAAAAAATCCGAAAAAACAATCTGTGAGTATTGCTCTCTATAGCACTCTGTTGCTGCCCTAAAAAAATCCTTCCCCATTAGCAGGTCATTGATTGATAACCCTTTTTTAGCAAAAAGCTTAAAAAGTACCTCCCAGTTAACCCCTCTATTCATAATAAGTCCACTAAGGGCACTATATTCTTCTGGGGTTAGTTTTGCTGCCTTTTTTCTTTTCTTCTTATTCCAATCAATATCTTCCAAATATACTTCATGAACTTCTATTAAGTTCTTTGGCAGCTCATATACAAACTTTCCTCTTATGGATCTATTTGCTACGATTGCCAATATCGAAAACTCCACATCTGGAAAAAGCTGAATGAGGTTGTGTATCCAACTCGACACACCACCAACCACATAAGGATAACATCCTTCTGCTATCAAACAAACCTTCATCTATTTTTTCCTCACTTTTATTCACTAAAATATAGTGGTGTGCTTTTCTTTAGATTTATTTCTAAATGCGGTTCTGTAACCTGCAATAGGTAACACTCCTCTTCCACCTCTACATAGGCCCCACCCTCTATAGAACCAATACTCTCACCATGTGTTCTAAGTAAAAACCAGGCTTCATCCTCTAAATTTATAATATCAAGAGAAATCTTATTATTTACCCTCTTCTCCTGAAAATCTAGAGCTAAGAATCTTCGTATTCTATTATCATTTTCAGAAAGTGTGGTGTCAGAAAACACCTCATATTTTCTAAAATATGTATTTACGTTACTTGCAAACTTATCATATACCTTTTCCCATGAATCCTTTTCATTCTCTGGATATACAACTGTACACATGTTAAACAGTATATTGGAATATCCTAAAGCTGTTTCTATACTACGAACTCGCAAATTATCCGAGTATGTATGGCTCTGCGCATTTACAGTTGCTCTTTGTAATGTTAAGTCCACAGATTCTTCCTCTGAAAAGGATAGCAAAGACTCTGTCCCATCATAATCCATTAAAATGGTACGTGCATCTTGCAAAAGAGTTCCATCCATTTGTTCATATAGCTCTTCTAAATCCTCTGTATAAACAGATAAAAAAGAAAAGTTAGGAATATTACTGTTGAAAAAATCCTTGTCCTTTTTTAGCTTTTGAAACAAGTTTGTATCTGAAACGCGATATGTAGATATTCCGGCCTCCATATGTAGTTCCTTTAGCATCTTCAAATAGTAAATTAAGAGCTGACTATCTGGTTGCTTTTCATCCTCGTAATCAAGCTGTGGAGCCAATAAACAGGTAATCATTCGATTATTCTTAGAAGCCACCTCTACTAAATTGGGCCAAACCAAATCTCTTTCTACAGCTTCTAGGCTTCGACTATAGTATTTTTTTATCACCGTCTCATTTTCAGATGTAAAGCTAGGATAGTTAACAATTGAAATACTCTGTGCATTGACCACGGGGTGTATCTCATAAGTATTCATTTCATATACCATTGCATCTAAAATTCCAATTCCCGTAATGTCCTCCATAAAGTTTCCATTAACAACAAAGACATTACTGTTTCCTATAAAGTTACGCCATATAATTGTAGGAAGAAACTCATTTTCTATCTCATTTTCCCATAGTGCCATCATATATGTTTTGGTTCCGATACTCGTAATAATCCATGGTACTTCCAATGATAGATCTTGTAATTCTTCCTCTTCCTGCGTCTTCGCTTGATAAATAACCTCACCGCCAAGTAAAAAGCCATCAAACAGGTGGTAGCCAGTTATTTTTTCACTATCGGCCTGTACTGCTTTAATTCCCAAAATATTTTTTAGCTCTTCTTTGCTTTTTAT
>JAVBUZ010000106.1:0-19582 GCA_031554725.1 Lachnospiraceae bacterium
AAAAGCTAACTAGAGTTGAGCTAGAAGAGGGTGAATATTGCTTGTCTCTTAAGTTTATTACACCAGGTATGCAAATCGATACGATTGAATTTGAATACTGCGATAAATAGCCACTATTTGACAAGCTTCCGAAGGAGCCAAAGCATTAGAACATTAGGAAGTACCATAATACCATTGATGACATCGGTCATGCCCCAAACTAAGTCCATGGGGATAATGGCACCGATATAAATCATCAAAATATAAAAGAAATGATAGGCGTGGATACCTTTTGAACCCAAAAGGTACTCTGCGCCTTTTTCACCAAAATAACACCAGCCAATTAGGGTGGCGATAGCAAAGGCAATTAGGGTAAGAGTAAGGAATGTTGATCCCCCCATGGGAAAAGCAGTAAAAGCAGCACTTGTTAGTCCGCCAGAGGAAAAGCCCTGTGCGGAATCGGGTCTACGAAGTAAATTTGTAATAATAACGAATCCCGTTAAGGCACACATAACAACGGTATCCCAAAAGACCGCGGTCATGGAAATAAAGGCTTGCCTTTGTGGATCATCAGTATTTGCGGCACCAGCGGCGATAGCAGCGGTACCAATCCCAGCCTCATTGGTAAAAAGTCCTCTAGCAATGCCATAGCGTGCAGCTAACATAAAGGTGCCACCTAGAATGCCACCAGTAAGAGCTTCTTTTGAAAAAGCACTTTGTATGACTAGGTCAAAGGCAGCAGAAAGATAAGAAAAATTTTGCCAAAGTAAAATAAAACAGGCTCCAATATACAAAAATCCAAGTACGGGAACAAGCTTGGTACAAAAGCTACCAATTGACTTTATACCACCAATGATAACTAAACCAGCCACTAAGGCTACAAGAATACCAACGAAATGGGGAGAAACATGCCATAAGGCACTGGTTGCATCAGTGATGGCGGAAGACTGTGTGGTGCAGCCCACACCAAAAGCAGCAAGCAAGGTACAAAAGGCATAAAACTTACCTAGAGGTTTATTATGTAGGCCCTTTTCCATGATATACATAGGGCCACCCACCAAAGTGCCATCAGCTGTACGATGATGAAAAAGCACACTAAGATAACACTCTGCATAGGCAGTTGCCATACCAAAAACACCTGTTACCCAGCACCAAAACAAAGCCCCAGCGCCACCATAGGCAATAGCGGTGGAAACACCTACAATATTTCCGGTTCCTAAAGTGGCAGCCAGTGTGGTAGCCAAAGTAGCAAAGCCACTTAGATTTTTTGAGTCAGTCGTATTCTCACTTTGTGTAGATAATTTTATGGCGTAAATAGTGCGGCGTTGTGGTAATTTTAGTCGAAATGTAAATAATAAATGGGTGGCACATAAAAGAAATAAAATGGGTCCATTCCACAAAAGCTGATTCACAGAATCAATCATAGATGAAAAAGAATACAAATGGCACTTCCTTTCTTTCAAGGGAAAGTCTATTGCTTAAATATATGCTTATTAATTAATAAAAAGTTTCTATTTTTTTCCCAATTGGATAATTGATTTTTTTAGTGCAAATGCTATAGTTCAAGTAGGAAATAAAATAAGAAAAATTAAGGAGGAAAAGCTTATGAATATTTCTAAATTCACACAAAAATCTATGGAAGCAGTGGAACAATGTCAGCGATTGGCATACGATTATGGAAACCAGGAAATAGAGCAGGAACATTTGCTTTACAGCCTTATTACCATAGAAGACAGTTTAATACTAAAGTTAATCGAAAAAATGGAGATTAATAAAGAGCATTTTACAGGTAACGTGGAGGCCGCGTTACAAAAGAGAGTAAAGGTACAAGGTGGTCAGGTTTATATAGGAAAAGATCTAAATAAAGTACTAATTACTGCAGAAGATGAGGCTAAACGCTTGGGCGATGAGTATATTTCTGTAGAGCATTTGTTTTTAGCAATGATTGAAAATCCAAACAAAGCAATAAAGGCTATTTGGAATGAGTATGGTATTACCAGAGAACGCTTTTTGCAGGTACTTTCTATGGTTAGAGGTAACCAAAGAGTGACTAGCGATAACCCAGAGGCGACCTATGACACTTTGGAAAAGTATGGACAGGATTTGGTGGAAAAAGCTAGCAAACAAAAATTAGATCCTGTAATTGGCAGGGATCAAGAAATTCGTAATGTGATTCGTATTTTGTCTAGAAAGACCAAGAATAATCCAGTTCTTATTGGTGAGCCAGGAGTAGGTAAAACAGCAGTCGTAGAGGGACTTGCGCAAAGAATTGTAAGAGGAGATGTGCCAGAAGGGTTAAAAGACAAGAAAATATTCGCACTTGATATGGGAGCCTTGGTTGCAGGCGCAAAGTATCGTGGTGAGTTTGAAGAACGTTTGAAGGCGGTACTAGATGAGGTTAAAAAGAGTGACGGTCAAATTATCCTCTTTATTGATGAGCTTCACACCATTGTAGGTGCAGGAAAAACGGATGGTGCTTTGGATGCGGGCAATATGTTAAAGCCTATGCTAGCTAGGGGTGAGCTACATTGTATCGGTGCTACTACCTTAGATGAATACAGACAGTACATTGAAAAGGATGCGGCGCTTGAAAGACGTTTTCAACCGGTTTTAGTGGATGAACCCACTGTCGAAGATACCATCTCCATATTGCGTGGCTTGAAGGAACGCTATGAAGTATATCATGGTGTAAAAATTATGGACAATGCGTTAGTTAGTGCAGCGATTTTATCCAATCGTTACATTACCGATAGATTTTTGCCAGATAAGGCAATCGATCTTGTAGATGAGGCCTGTGCCTTAATAAAAACAGAGCTGGATTCGATGCCAACAGAGCTAGACGAGATGCAGCGAAGAGTTATGCAGCTTGAAATTGAAGAGGCAGCACTTAAGAAAGAGGATGACCGACTTAGTCAAGAAAGACTGCTTGTACTTCAAAAGGAACTTGCTGAAATAAAAGAAGAATTTACAAATCGTAAAGCACAGTGGGATAATGAAAAAAGCTCGGTAGAAAGATTATCCAAGCTAAGAGAAGAAATAGATGTAATCAATAGCCAGATTCAAATAGCTCAAAGAGAGGGTGATTTGGAAAAGGCGGCGGAGCTTAGCTACGGAACGCTTCCGAATTTAAAACAGCAATTAGAAACAGAAGAAGAGAGAGTAAAAGCCTCAAAGCTTTCCTTAGTACATGAAAGTGTTTCAGAAGAAGAAATTGCAAAAATTGTTTCTAGATGGACAGGAATTCCGGTAACCAAATTAACCGAGGGTGAAAGAAATAAAACCCTTCACCTCGATGAAGAACTTCATAAAAGAGTAGTTGGTCAAGAAGAGGGGGTAACGAAGGTAACAGAGGCAATTATTCGTTCAAAGGCAGGAATAAAGGACCCCAAAAAGCCTATTGGTTCGTTTCTGTTTTTAGGACCTACTGGTGTTGGTAAGACGGAGCTAGCAAAAGCGTTGGCAGCAACTTTATTTGACGATGAAAATAACATGGTCAGAATTGATATGAGTGAATATATGGAGAAATATTCTGTATCTAGACTAATAGGAGCACCTCCAGGATATGTAGGTTATGAGGAGGGTGGACAACTGACCGAAGCGGTCAGAAGAAAACCATATACAGTAGTTCTATTTGATGAAATCGAAAAGGCTCATTCGGATGTTTTCAATGTCCTGTTACAGGTTTTGGATGATGGCCGTATTACGGATTCAAAGGGCCGCACTGTCGATTTTAAAAATACGATTTTGATTATGACTTCAAATATTGGAGCGAATTATTTACTTGAGGGAATTGATGAGGAGGGAAATATTGCTTCCTATGCAGAAAAGGAAGTTATGAATGATTTAAGAAATCATTTTAGGCCAGAATTTCTAAATAGACTGGATGAAGTTATACTCTTTAAGCCTCTAACAAAAGACTATATCGGTGGTATCATCCAGCTTATTATGAAGCAGCTTAATGAACGACTAGCAGATAGAGAGCTGGCAGTTGAGCTTTCTAAAGAAGCAGAAAAATATATTATAGACAACGCTTATGATCCTCTTTACGGCGCAAGACCACTAAAACGCTATATCCAAAAATACGTGGAAACTCTTTCGGCAAAGCTTATCTTGGAGGATAAGGTACAGGCTGGGGATACCATCCGTATAAGCGTAGAGAATGAAAAATTGGTTGCAAGTGTATAGCGAGGTGCGACCTAACTTCAATATGGTAAATTAATGCAAAAAGTGTTATACTGTCGGTGGACAAAGAGAGTTTGCTAGGTAGGATTAAATGGGCGGGGAAATGAGAAGATATAGCGGTATTGATTTGGGGAAGTTTATAATGGCAATTATTGTGGTTGCAATGCATACTCTTCCCCTGAAAGATTGTTCGATTGATTGGCTTAATAAATTATATGGTGGATTGGATGATATGGCAGTGCCATTCTTTTTTATTGCGGCAGGATTCTTGCTAGCCTCTAAAATGGAGTGGCCATATACCAACGAAAATTCGCTAGAAATTTTAAAAAGTTATATTATACGCATGATAAAATTATATGTCTTATGGAACATAATATATTTTCCGTTGGCATTAATACCGTTTGTTATGGGAGAAGATTCTGTAATCCGCTGTGCTCTAATCTATATTAGAGGCTTCTTTTTTGTTGGTGAAAATTATAATTCGTGGATTCTATGGTATTTATTGTCTTCAATTTATGGATTAATGCTTTTATATTTTTTACTATCTAAAAAAGTATCCTATCTAAGAATTCTGATTATCAGTGGTGGTATTTTTATAGTAAGCTTTTCGTTTGATTGGTTGGTAGATAATATGGATTGCTTACCCTCACTTCTAAGCTTGGGAGCAAAAATAATTCAGTATGCGATTGCAAGTGGAAGAATTCTAAGAGGTGCCTACTTTTTGCCACTTGGTTTCTATTTAGCACATAAAGAATTAAATAAAGTAATGAGCATTGTACTAATGATTGTTGGATACGTTATGAATACAGTTTCCATAGGAGGATTTATAAATTATTTGGGAATTGTAGTTTGTTCTGTGGGGATGTTTACGGTATTTAAAAATTTGAAACTACCAGAGGCTTCGTGTTTTTCGGTTATGAGAAAAATGAGCACAATTATTTATTTTTCACATATGTATGTGTGGACAATATATTATGGAATTAGATATGGGGAGAAAACATTTGGCTTTGATTGCTTTGTGTATACGGTAGCTATTTCACTTGCAATATCTGCATTGTACATAACTATAAATAGAAAGGCTCAAAATTATTTGAGGAGAAAATAAATGATACCAAAAGATCCAGTAATGCTACTTAGTTTTGTAAATATGAAGCTTCGAGATACTTGTAAAGACTTGGAGTATTTATGTGAAATGATAGAAGTAAATCAAGAGGAACTTGTAAACAAATTGGCGGGTATAGATTATTATTATGACAGAGAGAAAAATCAATTCAAATAGAATATGTGATGTATGTACAGGTTGTGGACAGTGTATAGGGGTGAAACCGGATTTTATGGTTTTAAATATAAGCGGAGGGCAGCCCTATAATTACGAAACGCTAGTTGGGATTGATAATCAATGTATGATTGCAGTGGATATTGGTACAACTACTGTTGCGATGTTGCTTAGAAGATTAAGTGATGGTGTGGTGGTAGATACTTACAGCAGGATAAATCCCCAACGAAAACATGGTGCGGATGTTTTATCTAGAATAAAGGCAGCAGAGCAAGAAGAAATTCGAGCAGAACTAGAAAACTCCATAAGAGAAGTTATTAGAGAGGGAATCCAACAGTTTAAGAAAGTGGAGAATGCCCCTCTTACGAAAATGGTAATAGCATGCAACACTACGATGGTTTATTTGCTTATGGGATACGCGACAGAAAGCCTAGGGATTGCACCATTTAAGGCAGAACACTTAGAAAAAATAGAATTTATTTTTGAAGGAATACCAACAACTATTTTGCCTGGAATTTCTACCTTTATAGGAGCGGACATTGTGGCAGGAATCTATTCACAAAAGATACATTTGAGTGAGGAGGTTCATTTACTTATTGACTTAGGAACCAATGGAGAAATGGTTTTAGGAAATAAAAAAAGAATTTTGACCACTGCAACAGCAGCCGGACCAGCATTTGAAGGTAGACTTGCTAGTGGAGTGTGGGGCTCGGATTTAATAGCAATAGCAGCATATATGCTTAAAAAAGGTATTATGGATGAAACGGGGCTTTTGATGGAACCCTACTTTGAAGAAGGAATTACGGTAGGCAAGTCTAGGGTTACTCAAATGGATATACGTAGCCTTCAAGTGGCAAAAGCCGCCATATATGCAGGTATTAGAATCTTATGTGAGCGATATGGCATAACCTATCAGCAAATAGAAAAGGTATATTTGGCTGGAGGCTTTGGCTATTACCTAGATCCCAATGCAGCAATACAGATAGGACTCTTACCGAGTGAATTGCAGGATAGGGTTGTTTCGGTGGGAAACGCAGCTCTGGAGGGTGCCTTTTTATATGGGAGAAATCCGAATAAAGCAATACTAAATCAAACACTTGGAAAGACAGAAGAATTTAATCTTGCAATGCAACAAGAGTTTAATGATATATATGTGGAAGCAATGTACTTAAAGGAGATGTAATGTGCAAATAGGAATGGGGATTACTAAGAAAGACTGGATGCCAAGAGAGTTTATGGTTGCACCTGCAACACTAGGAAGCGATTGTGTAACCTTGGTGTGGGACAAACCACTAAAGTACGGTGAGGTTTTAGGATACTTTGTGTATCGAGATGGCATAAAGCTTGCGGAAACAAGTGCAACAAAAACACACTTTACAGTAAAAGGCCTTAAGCCGAATATGAACTATAGCTTTTGGATAGAAAGCTTTGATAAAGGCATGCACCCTATTTCGTCATCAGAAATAATAAATGTAAAGACTAAAGTACAGGGGAGAATCCTAGACGTAACGCTAGCTCCATATCTTGTAGATTCTACTGGGAGTATATTATGCACACAAAAGCTACAGCAAGCGATAAATGACTGCGAAGAGGGAGGCACTGTTTATATACCAGAAGGTGCAGTAGTTCTAACAGGTGCTCTTGACTTAAAAAGTAATATGACGCTTTTAGTAGATGGAATGCTTAAAGGAAGCTTAAAACCTGAGGATTATGCCTATAATAAGAATGAAAGATACGATTACAAAGGGCTGGTGAACGAGGATGGACTTATTTTAACCAGATATGAAGGCTGGGAAATGTATTGCTATAGAAGCCTGATTAATGGGGGCTATCTGAATCCCCAAAATCGTATGGAAGTAACCTGTGAAAATATACGAATCTGTGGAAAGGGGACCATTTATGGTGGTGGAAATGAGCTTGGTACCGCTATGAAGAGACTTTATGCAGATGCGATGAAATATCCAGATTATGTTTCGGATGGAAAACCAGGAAGACGAACAAGAGGCCGACTACTGGGATTTATTCAGTGCAAAAACGTACATTTAACAGAAGTAAATATTGAAAATCCACCCTGTTGGACTGTTCACATGATTTATTGTGATACGGTAACGACAAATGGGATAAATATTAAATCAAGAGGAATCGATAATGGGGATGGTTGGGACCCGGATTCTTCACGTAACCTTATGATTTTTGACACTACCTTTGATACAGGTGATGATTGTATAGCTATAAAATCGGGAAAAAATCCTGACGGCAACCTTGTAAATATGCCAACAGAAAATGTGAGGATTTTTGACCTTAAAATGCTTGGGGGCCACGGTATGGCTATAGGTAGCGAACAGTCAGGCGGCGTTGAAGGCATTTATATGCGTGACTGTGTTATTAAGAATACTCTTTTTGGTCTGGAGCTTAAGGCGCATAATGCAAGAGGCGGCTATATAAAAAATTTAAGGATGTTGGACTGTGAAATTGACCGTTTCATGGCACATAGTGTAAACTATAATGCAGATGGAACTCCAGCACCTACATTGCCGGTTTTTTGTGATATTCTCATTAAAAACACCGTAATTACTGGGGCGGGTAGAGCAGTGGAACTTATTGGCTTTACAAAAGATAATGAAGTGGATTCTACAAGTTATGTGCAAAATGTTTTTTTGGAAGATATTGTACTAGACAATAATCAGAGCAGTGCAGAAATATACTTAAAGGCATGCAGGGATATAACTTTTAATAATGTTAAGCTTTGTAATGCAAATAGCCCAACCTATATCATAGATGAAAAGTGTCTTGAGGTTAAAAGAGACTACATAGGAGAACACTAATATGCAAAAAATAAAAGCAGCAGTAAGGCTTGTGACAGCACAACTTAATCTGGTAGGTATCTTGTTTTACAGTATGGTGTATTCTTATGTTTGGTATAATGCCTACTATAAGATGGTTTTCCCTATAGATAAATCAGGTTTTTGGCAAAAAGGAAACTGGTTGATGGTAGGAATATATGCTTTTTTGTTCTATATTCTTTCTAGAGCTTTTGAGGGAAATAAGCTGGGATACCATAAAGCGCTAGATTTATTTTTGGCAGATACATGGGCAATACTTTGTGTAAATACATTGACATTTTTGCAGATTGCTTTGATGGCGGTTTGGCCGGTTAGAACATGGGGGGATAAACTTATGCCCATAATTTATGCAACTGCAATAGATTTTGCAATTGCTGCGATATGGTCAATTGTGAGCCAATATATCTATCATGCGGTTTTTCCACCAAAGAAGATGCTTCTCATATATGGAAATGATTTTATAGACGAGATGTGTGAAAAGATTGAAAAAAGGCGAGATCGCTATGATATAAAAAAGACAATTAGCATTCATGAAGGTGTGGAAGAAATAAAAAAGGAAGACTTATCAGAGTATGATGGAGTGTTACTTTGGGACATTCCAGACAAAAAGAGAAATAGACTATTAAAACATTTTTATAGTCAAGCGATACGTGTTTATTTGATACCCAAAATATCGGATGTGCTAGTAAAGGGAGCAGAAGAGCTGCATTTGGTTGATATGTCTCTTTTTATGGTAAGAGAATATGCATTAACCTTTTCCCAACGCTTTATAAAAAGAATGGTAGATATTGTTTGCTCTCTTATATTATTAGTGGTAACAACGCCTATCATGATTATTTCGGCTCTTATTATTAAGCTGTATGATGGAGGTCCTGTTTTATATAAGCAAATTCGTTGTACGAAGGATGCTAGGGAATTTTATATTTTAAAATTCCGTAGTATGAAAGTAGATGCAGAAAGTGATGGAGTAGCACGCTTGGCATCTAAAGCGGATGATAGAATTACACCTATTGGTAAATTTATTCGTGCTGTTCGTATAGACGAATTACCACAGCTAATAAATATTTTAATAGGTGATATGTCCTTTATAGGTCCAAGACCAGAAAGGCCAGAGCTAATTGCACAGTATATGGAAGAAATGCCAGAGTTTGCTTTTCGAATGAAGGTAAAAGCGGGTCTTGCGGGTTATGCACAAGTTTATGGTAAATATAATACCAAGCCTTATGATAAGCTGAAATTAGATTTAACCTATATTGAAAATTATACACTGTATTTAGACTTTAAACTGATGCTTTTGACTTTAAAAATATTGTTTCAGTCGGAAAGTACAGAAGGGGTAAACTAGAATGTATTACTTACCTACTTGACATGGGCAGGGAAAAATTCTAAAATAGGGAAAAACAAAGAGAGGTATTTGTCATGTTAATTTTTGCATGTGGAAGAATGCGTAAATAAGTAAAACGGTAAATGATAGTGGATACGTTCACTTTTATTTGCGTACTTATTTTTATTCTTTCCCATAAGCAAAAAATGGCAATACCTGGAGATGCATGTAGACTTTTCTGTTGTATTTTCAAGTATGCTATTAATTGCAGGGAAATCCCTGCTTTTTTTGCGCAAAAAAATATAACAGAGAGGAACTATTATATGTATATAAAAGAAAAAAATCAGGCAGGAGGAAAAGGTCTATTATTCCTGTTTCAAACAATGGGACAATATAAGTGGTACAGTCTGGTACTACCTTATTTGGCGTGTATATCACAAGTTTCCCAATCATTGGTACTAATTATATTGCCTAAATTTGTGCTGGATGCGGTTTCCACTAGCCAGGAATTTGAATATTTAGCTACGCGGACTATAGTAATTGGTATAGGGCTTATTGCAACCACTCTTTTGAATCTAGTGGTTCATAATGAAATTGATAAATGCTCACAGATGTTTTTGTTTCAAAAATTAACTACTATGTGGCAAAGAAAAACCATCCGCCTTGATTACAATGTTTTTATTTCAAGTCAAGGTAAACTACACATGGAAAAAGCAAGGCAGGCAATTTGTAGCCCAAACTTTGGAATTGTGAATTTACTAAGTAGAGAGGCTGGTCTACTTGAAGCTTGTGCGGGACTAGTGACATATTGTGTTCTGGTTGGATACCTTCATCCACTGATTCTTGTGTTTTTAAGTGTTTTTTTTCTCATTGAACTTACGGTAGCAATAAAAATAGAAAACAAAAAACAAGATTTTAAAGAAGAAAAGGCAAGGGCTGACAGAAGACTGAATTACATAGCATATGGCACAAGAGGAATGGAGGAAGCAAAAGATATTCGTATTTTTTCTATAGGGGCAATGCTAAAAAAGATTACTCGGGATGTGATTGAGGATAAGGTTAGGATAGAAACAAGGGTACAAAAATGGCAGCTTGTGTATAGCGCTGTTAGCTGCTTTCTGATATTGGTTAGAGATAGTGGCGCTTACATATTTCTAATCTATAGGTATCTGTCGTCAGGTATGACTATTGGAGATTTTTCCTTGTATTTTGCTGCCATTACAGGAATTGGAATGTGGCTTACCAAATTGTCGGCAGCAATCTCAGGTTGGAGGGAGTCCTGCAACTATGTTAAGGATTTTTATGATTTTATCTTACTTCCAGAAGATGATACAAAAGATAAAGCCAGGATGGATATAGATGTGCCGGCAACCATTGAATTAAAGGACGTTTCTTTTTCGTACAAAGTGCAAACAGAAGATGGAAAAAAAGAGATTCCGATTATTTGTGACTTTAATCTCCGTGTAGAAGCAGGAGAAAAGATTGCAATTGTTGGTGTCAATGGCGCAGGTAAATCTACCTTGATTAAGTTGTTGTGCGGAATGCTTACACCAGATAAGGGTGAGATATTAGTAAATGGTATATGTAGTAAAAGCTTTCCCCCAAAAGAGTATTATAAATTGTTCTCGGCAGTATTTCAGAGCTCCCAGATTTTGCCAGTTAGTATTGCGGATAATATCATGCTAAATATAAAGCCAGAAAATGATAAACAGGCCATGTGGGAATGCATCAAAAAGGCAGGACTAGAAGAAAAAATTAAGTCCCTTTCAAAGAAGGAAAATACTTGCTTGCTTAAGCAAGTATCGGAGGAAGGAACACAGTTATCAGGAGGGCAGGAGCAAAGACTGCTTTTGGCTAGAGCATTATATAAAGATGCACCAATACTAGTACTGGATGAACCAACGGCGGCACTTGATCCCATTTCTGAAAATGAGATATATGAAAAATACCATGATTTAACGAAGGATAAGATATCTTTTTTTGTATCTCATAGACTTGCATCTACCCGCTTTTGTGACAGAATTATTTTTATGGAAGATGGAAACATTGCCGAAATGGGCACACATGAAGAGCTTATAAGAAAAAATGGAAAATATGCAGACATGTTTCGTGTGCAAAGTGAGTACTACCAGGAGGTTGTAGTATGAAAAATGGAAGAACAATGAAACAAGATGTTTCGATTATTTATCGTGGTATAGAAGAGTTTGATAATATATTGCCGAAGCAAATGCGTCATGTATTTGTGAGAGGCATTTTGACTGCCATTATTCCATTTATTGCATCGGCAGTATCGGCGTCTATTATTGACGCGCTTATAGAAGGGCAAAGAAGAAATGATATGATAGGTATTTGCATGGTGGGAGTTTTGATATTATTCCTTTTGTCATTGTGGAAGAATTATGAGGACTGTAAAATTGAGGTTGGATATAGTCGGCTGTTTTCTTCCCATGAAATAAGTCTGACAAATAAAGCATATTCTACTTCGTATGAAATACTAGAAAAAAGCGAAACGATAAAGCTTCGTGATGAAGTATCTGGAAGCATTCAGTTGTCGGGTGCAGGTATGGCAAGCTTATACTGGGATGTGGATGTATTATGGACTAATTTAATAATGGTTTTAGTTTCGGCTATTATTTTTGTCAAATATTTGCTTTCTTGGGGCCAAAATATGGCTCCCCAACAAGAGGGGGCAGGTGGTATGATTTTAGCTATTGGTGTACTTAGCGCTATCTGCTCACTTATTTCGTGTAAGATGACAAGCAAAAGATTTGATGTGAGTTTTCAGCTTTTTCAGAATGGCTCAAAGTACAGTCGTTACGGAGATTTTTATGCAATGAAGTATTTGCAAAATGAGAATGCTGCCATGGATGCCAGAATATATAACCAGGAGGAGCTGATTGTTTCTGAATGCCAATCAAAGTGTTATGGGCATTTGGCAGAAGGAAAAAGGAAAGAACTAAATGCAGTGAATAGATATGATGGTATAAAGCTAGCCTGTTCTTGTATTTGCGGATGTATTGTATATATACTCATCGGACAAAAGGTGCTACAGGGAATTGTTGGCTGTGGAAGCATTATATTATTGTATACTGCTACGACAATGGTTATTGAGGCGCTAGCGAGAAGTGCTGAAATTGTTACAGACCTTAGAAATAATAACGAGCATTTGCTTCGATATTTTCAGTATATGGATTTGCCAAATGAGGAAGGACATCACAAAACTGATATGAAAATGGATAGAATATGGGCAGAACTTTGCGTGCAAAATGTTAGCTTTAAATATCCAGAATGCAATGAGTATGTACTAGAAAATGTCAATTTGAACATAAGAGCAGGAGAAAAGCTGGCTATTGTCGGGGAAAATGGTTCGGGAAAGACTACGCTCATAAAGCTGATTTGTAGGCTATATAAACCCACCCAGGGTAAAATATTACTAGGTGGTAAGGATATTTGGGAATATTCCTATGAGGATTATATAGCTACCATTTCCACTGTGTTTCAAGACTTTTCCTTGTTTGCATTTTCTTTGGCTGAAAATATTGCTGTTTCCCCAGAATATGAAATGGCGAAGGTTTTATCGGCGATAGGAAAGGCTGGACTAGCTGTAAAGGTTAACAAGCTAGAAAAGGGAATTGAGCAAGCACTGTTTCATGATTTTGAAGAGAATGGAATGGATTTGTCGGGAGGGGAAGCACAGAAGGTAGCCATAGCCAGAGCGGTTTATAAGGATTCAAATATTATGATTTTAGATGAACCAACAGCTTCTCTAGACCCTTATGCGGAATATGAAATATATAAGAATTTCGGAGAAATTTCATTGGGGAAGACGGTTTTGTCTATTAGTCATAGACTGTCCTCTTGCCGAATGTGCGATTGCATTGCAGTTATGCACCAAGGAAGGCTGGTACAGTATGGTACCCATGACGAATTACTAAAGACTACAAATGGAAAGTATTTTGAACTGTGGAATGCACAGGCAAGATATTATTGCTAGCTAAGTTGGAGAAGTGGTAGGCAATGTGTACAGTGTACTAGACTTGTGATAAAGAAAATATTCCGCGCATATATATTATAAAAGCCGAAGGACAGATTTGGTCAGACGGAGGCATGGTGGAAAGAAAAAGAAAACAGGCAGCATTAGTCATCCTGGATATTGCGATGCTCATGCTGCTTCTTTTTATGGGAATAAAGGTAACAGGTAAAGTAGATATAGTGTCGACAATAGGAAGAGGTGTAGCAGAGGTGGAGGGCCAAGAAAAAAAGATAGCCTTAACCTTTGATGACGGTCCACATCCTTTTTATACGGAGCAGTTACTAGACGGTCTTAAGGAGCGAGGGGTTAAAGCTACTTTTTTTGTTACGGGCTCACACGCGGAACTTCATCCAGACATCATCAAAAGAATTAGTGAAGAGGGGCACCTTATTGGAAACCATACCTACAGCCATATGCAGTATAGTGAAAGTAATTGCCAGGATTATAAGGATGAGCTGTTAAAAACCAATGAGATTATTACCGGCATTACAGGAGAAGATGTGATATACGTTCGCCCTCCCTATGGCAGTTGGGACAAAAAGCTAGAGGCAGAGCTAAATATGTTTCCGGTTCTTTGGACGGTGGACCCTTTGGATTGGTGTTCCACTAATGTAGCCTGTATTACTAATAATGTAGTTAAAAAGGTAGAAGAAAATGATATTATCCTTATGCATGATTACTACGAGTCCACAGTAACGGCAGCACTGCAAATAATTGATGAACTAATAGCGGATGGGTATACCTTTGTAACCGTGGAAGAGATATTGTTTGACTAAAATCTATAAAGCAATACTTCCATTTTTAGCGAGGAAGTGTATAATAACTATAGAGAGAGCAAGAATAAGGATTACATGAAGGCGAGGTGTTAGGATGTCCGATGATATGAAAATACTACTACAGCAGTATAGGCAAGAAATAGCAAAAATTTCAGATGCACATATTAAAAGAGTTATTTTATATGGCTCATATGCTAGGGGAGACAATCGAATAGATTCGGACATTGACATCATGATACTTGTTGACCTTAAGGATAAAAGTATGAAGGAATGCGAGAATCAAATTATCGATGTAACATATAACTTTAATGATTTGCATAAGACGGATATAATGCCTATTGTCCAAAACATAGAACACTTTGAACGTTGGAAGAATGCGTACATGTTTTATCAAAATATAGATAGGGAAGGAGTTGCAATATAGTGGGAGATAGTCAGATTGTATTAAATGATCAGGAAGGCAACTTTATTGATGTAGCAAAATATAAGTTAGAACAGGCAACTGATGACTTAGATAGTGCGCAGCTTTTACTCGACGCAGGAAAATACAAAGCAGCTAACAACAGAGCGTATTATGCATGTTTCCATGCGGTTGATGCAATATTAGCATTGGAACAAACTGCATTTAAAAAACACAAAGATACGTTAGCATATTTTAATAAGAACTATGTTCATACAGAAGTTTTTCCAAAGGATGTCGGAAAAAAAATTGCAAAAATAGAAGTAATACGTCATAAAAGTGATTACGACACTTTTTATATTGCTTCTAAGGAAGAGGCAATGGAGCAGATAGACATAGCTACCTATGTTATAGCACTGATTGAAAGGCACATAAAAGAAATATAAGGAGAAGAGAAAGACTGTCCGTAGTGGTCAGTCTTTATTAGAGAGGACATGAATTGTTATGGATCTTTTTGAATATATGAGAAGTACAAACATGGAGAAGGAGTCGCCCCTTGCAGCAAGGATGCGTCCAGCGACGCTTGAAGAGGTGGTGGGGCAGCAGCACATTATCGGAAAAGATAAGCTTCTTTATCGTGCCATTAAAGCAGATAAGATTAGCTCTATTATTTTTTATGGCCCCCCCGGGACTGGTAAAACAACCCTGGCAAAGGTGATTGCCAATACTACTAGTGCAGAGTTTATGCAGATTAATGCCACCGTGGCTGGGAAAAAGGATATGGAAGCGGTGATTGAAAAGGCAAAGGATATCCAAGGAATGTATGGCAAGAAAACCATACTATTCATTGATGAAATCCATCGCTTCAATAAAAGTCAGCAGGACTACTTATTACCTTTTGTGGAAGATGGCACTATTATATTAATTGGCGCGACTACAGAAAATCCTTATTTTGAGGTAAATGGGGCGCTTATTTCCCGCTCGGTTATTTTTGAATTAAAGCCGATAGAACGAGAAGACATTAAGACGCTGCTAAAAAAGGCTGTATACGATACAGATAAAGGCATGGGCGCTTACAATGCAGAAATTGATGAGGATGCCTTAGAATTTTTAGCGGATTTATCCGGCGGAGATGCAAGACATGCTTTAAACGCCATCGAACTTGGTATTATGACAACAGAGCGTTCAGAGGATGGGAAAATAAGAGTTACTTTGGCGGTAGCAGAGGAATGCATTCAAAAGAGAGTGATGCGTTACGATAAAAACGGAGATAGTCATTATGATACTATTTCTGCTTTTATTAAAAGTATGCGAGGCTCAGATCCAGATGCGGCAGTTTATTATTTGGCGCGTATGCTGTATGCCGGAGAAAGCGTTACCTTTATTGCTAGGAGAATTATGATTTGTGCAGCGGAGGATGTAGGAAATGCAGACCCAATGGCACTTGTTGTTGCAACAAATGCATCCATGGCAGTGGAAAGAATCGGTATGCCTGAAGCACAAATTATTTTATCACAAGCTGTTTTATATGTAGCCAGCGCACCAAAAAGTAATGCGGCTACGAATGCTATTTTTGATGCCAGTGGAGTTGTTCATGAGACGGGAAACCTGCCAATACCAGCACATCTTCAGGATGCTCATTATAAGGGGGCGGCAAAGTTAGGCCATGGAATTGGATATAAGTATGCTCATAGTTATCCGAATAACTACGTGGAGCAACAATACCTGCCTTACGAGTTAAACGGAAAAGAGTTTTACAAGCCATCAGGAAATGGCTATGAAATAAAAATCAAAGAGCATATTAATAGAATAAAAAGAGAAGCAAAATCAGAATAATTTTTCGACTAAGTATTTATATATTTCTTGATTATTTCGTTGCCAATTATCGCAGATAGATGCAGCAACCTCTTCTACTGGTACGGACAGGGTAATATCCACAAGGGTGATGCCTCTGTCCTTGGCAACTAGGTGGGCCTCAAATTCTCCGCTGGTAGATTTGTAATAATCACCCATCACAGAAACTTCGTTTCGGAGTGAAAATTCGTGTTCTACAAAGTAATTATCAATATCTTTTTTTATGGCATCATTTATTCTGTTTTCAAAAAAGGTTAGGGTTTCTTTGCCCTCTTTTGTAATGGCTAGGTGAGTACGATTGCGGATAGATTGTGCAGCAATGAGATTGGCATCGATTAGTTCGGAAATAACCTGCTGTAAGGTTAAAAAGTTTGTATAATCTTTTTCTAGCACAAAATCGCCCACCTGTGATTTGGTGAGGGGAAAACTTACACGGTTTAACATGTAAAGTATTATTAACTTATAAAGTGTCAGTGGATCTTGAATCATTTGAATCCTCCATTTTGCACACCAATCTGCCTTGATAAGCTTTTCTAAGCTTCATAGCTTTCGTAAGTGTGTTTAAAACATTTCTTTTATTTAAGCTCCAAAGTGGGGCAAGTAGCAAATCTTTAGGGCCATCGCCAGTAACTCTATGAAGAATGATGTCTGGTAATAGTCGTTCGATACATTCAATCAGAATATCGATATATTCCTCTAAGGTCAAAATATGTAATACGGTAGAACTCATCGAAGAGAGATAATCGCCACAAATCGGGGTGGGTTCTGTAAAACCAAAATCGAAAGCAAGAGAAGTTGCTTTTAGCACATGTAGCAATTGAAGCTTTATACCAAAGGGGTGAAACCTGTTCACAAAATCAATGGTTTCAAACATCATTTCAGGTGTTTCGCCAGGTAAGCCCAGGATGGCATGTACAATAACAGGAATGGAAAGGGCAGATAGGTTTTTCATGGCCTCAGCAAAGGCTTCGTTAGGATATCCGCGGCGAATATAGGCAGCTGTAGCCTCATGGCAAGTCTGTAAACCTAGTTCTATCCATATAAATTTAGTGGGATAGTTTTCCTTTACCTTTTTTAAGAGCGTAAGAACATCATCACCTAAGCAATCAGGCCTGGTAGCGATGGAAATGCCAATAATGCTAGGGTGTTCAAGAGCCTCAGTATAGATTTGCTCAAGATAGGAAATTTCACCATAGGTATTTGTGTACGCTTGAAAATAAGCAATAAAAAGCTTGCCCACCTTTTTAATTTTAAACTGTGCTAGCCCAGCTTCTATTTGGGCATTAATAGAGCCAATTGTACGAGAAATAGCAAAATCACCACTCCCCCCAGCACTGCAAAAAGTACAGCCTGAGGTACCCAGAGTTCCATCTCGATTTGGACAGGATAAGCCGGCGTTAGTGGCAATCTTATAACATTTTTCGCCAAAGGTGTTTTTTAAATAAGTATCTAAAGAATAATATGGTGTTTGCATTATTTTATATGTGATTTTACGGCATTGGCAACAACAAGGGCAACTTCTGGATTGAAAGCTTCAGGCATAATGTTGTCTTCATTTAACTCAGCTTCCGGAACTAGCCCAGCAATAGCAATAGCAGCAGCAAGCTTCATTTCGTCAGTAATTTGTTTGGCACGTCCTTCAAGGGCACCCTTAAAGATTCCCGGGAAAGCAACTACGTTATTTACCTGATTTGGGAAATCAGAGCGACCAGTACCAACGACCTTAGCGCCAGCAGCCTTAGCGACATCTGGCATAATTTCTGGAACGGGATTAGCCATGGCAAATAAAATCGCATCCTTATTCATGCTAGAAACCATTTCGGCAGTTACTATATTTGGTGCGGAAACACCAACAAAAATATCTGACCCCTTTATTGCATCAGCAAGTGTACCAGTTTGATTATCTAGGTTTGTAACTTCGGTCATTCTTTGCTGCATGTAATTTAGACCAGCGGTATCTTTAGAAACAATACCAATCTTGTCGCACATGGTAATGTGAGGGAAACCATAGGTTAAGAGTAGCTTTGTGATAGCTACACCGGCACTTCCTGCACCATTTACAACAATTTTGCAGTCTTCCTTTTTCTTCCCAACTACCTTTAGTGCATTGATAATACCAGCTAAAACAACGATAGCAGTTCCGTGCTGGTCATCATGAAATACGGGAATGTCTAGGGTTTCTTTAAGGCGTTCCTCTATTTCAAAGCAACGAGGTGCGCTGATGTCTTCTAGATTAATACCACCAAAGGCAGGGGCTAGGTAGGTAATTGTTTTGATAAGCTCTTCTGTGTCCTGAGTATCTAAGCAGAGAGGAATGGCATTTACACCGCCAAATTCCTTAAAGAGAACAGCTTTACCTTCCATAACAGGCATGCCAGCATATGGACCGATGTTTCCTAAACCTAAAACAGCACTTCCGTCGGAAATTACGGCTACGGTATTGGCTTTCATGGTATATTTATATGCTGCCTCTTGATCCGCGGCAATTACCTTGCAAGGTTCAGCAACACCAGGAGTGTAAGCTAAGGATAAATCTTCGCGAGATTTGACAGGCGTTTTTGATACGATTTCTAATTTTCCATTCCACTGCTCGTGGAGTAATAATGCTCTTTCATTTGTTGTCATGTTGGATCCTCATTTCTATGGATAAATTTGCTATATATTTACATTAAGAACAATGGCTAACTTAAATAATAGCGAATTTAGTTTCTAACTGCAAGAGACATTTTAGAAAAAAAACTTCCTATTTTAAATAAATCGTTATATAATGTGTTTGGAACAATTCATAAATTCAAAATTTCAACAGGTGTCTTGTGAACTCCCCAGATAGAAATAATCGAATATAGTATGTTATGTTTTTAGAAGTTAAGCACTTTGAAGGTTTTTAGGTTATCTTTACAGTGCATATAGGAGGT
>JAVBUZ010000088.1:0-4551 GCA_031554725.1 Lachnospiraceae bacterium
CAATTACATTAAAAAAGGGAGCTGAGACAAAGTCCACACTTTCATCAGATAAATCTTCCATAACATATGAATTTACAGATTTTGATCCTGATAACGCAACTAGTCCATTTTATATCGGTGACCAGTATTATATGGGATTTACAGCAGCCACTGGCCAAAGTAAGCAAGAAGTAGACTTAATTTCCTTTGCTGCATACAATCAGTATATTCAAACTTCAGGAGAGGTAAAGGATGTAACCATAGATTTAGGTGACGGAAAAAAATCTACGATTTCTTCCGCAGATTCCATTAATATGCCACCTATTTCAATTCCTATAGCTCCAGAGGGTAGTGCAGATGCTGATTTCCAGGGAATCTTTTCAGAGCCAAATGGACAGGGCGAACAGTATTACGATTCAGAAGGAAAGGGCGTACATATATTTGATCTTGATGATGACTCAACATTATATGCTTATTGGGCCTATACAATGGTTCTAAACAACCAGGGTGTAGCTAGTACAACAGCAAGTGTTTCTGATGGGCAGCCATTACCAGCATCTGTAAAAGTACCTGCTAGAGATGGTTATACCTTTGCAGGATATTTTACAGACATTAATGGTGGTGGTACAGCATACTACGATGCAACAGGTAATAGAATAAATGATACTCCTTATGATAATGCAACCCAAAGTGGTTTTACACTATATGCTTATTGGTCACTTGGAAAGAATGATTTGACCATAGATCCAAATGGCGGTACTTGGTATTATAATAATACAGTATACACTAGTGCATACACACTTAGTAATTTAGCAGGAAAAACAAGAGTTACCATTCCAGATCCAACAAGTGATGAAGGTACTTTCGCTGGTTGGCAAGTAAGTGGAACTGGCGGTAGCTTAAGTAAAAAGGTATTTACTGTTGACGTTGGAACACCAGTAATATTAAAAGCACTTTGGACACCAGGAAAGAATGTATCCTTAGTAGATAATACAGATGAATCCGTACGTTCAGAAAATTTAGATACTGCACTTGGAAAAGCATATGAAACCGATAACTTGGTAGAGGATCCAACAAAAGGTATTACTGAGGAGGATATGGAGGCAGGTAATACTGTTAAACTTCAGTTACGTGTAAGTAGTCTAACAAGTAATACTCTTGAGCCAACTGTAGCAAGTGCAATGCAAGAGGCAGTTGGAGATAGAACTGGTAAGCTATATGATATTACAATAAAGAAAATAGTAACCAGTGGTGATGATGAGACAGAAACTACAAATCTTGTAGAAATACCGGAACCTGTAGAAGTTAGAATTCCGTTAACTGGAGATTTAAAAGGAAAGCTTGGATACTCTGTATATCGCTACCATGATGGCGAAGTAGAACATTTAGGAAGTTCAGTAGCCGATGGCGAGTACTATATGCTTTCAAAGGGCACTGGCATAAATAATTCAGATGAAATTGTTATTTACACCAGAAAGTTCTCTCCTTACATGGTTGTAGGAAATAATGCAGTTGTTTATACAGAGGATATCGAAGAGGAAACCAACAATAGAGGCTTTGACGTACAGGGTAAAGTATCAGAGGGTGGAATTCTATCAAGATATAAAGTAGATATTCATTGGGGAGCAATGACCTTTGAATACTCTACAGGTAAATATTGGAATCCCAATACCCATGCATATGATGGTGCACGTATCTATACTTGGTTACCAGATTCTTGTTTCCAAAACGGAAATAATGAAATTATAGCGTACAACCATTCTAACCAGGATTTATATGTAACCTTTGAAGTAACTCAAAACGATTTAGCTGGTGTAGATATGAATGTAAATACACAAAACCAAGAGGTTGGTACAGCAGCTAGAGACGTGTTCTTAAGTAAGGTAGCAAGAGAAGGTAATATGACAGCACCTAGTATCAATGCATATCTAAGACTTACAGGTACACCAAACGATATAGATGAATTGAAGAATCTTCCTAGCTGGAAAAAGGTTGGTGTAATTACAGTAACCCTAGCACCAGCAGGCGGAACGATGACTCCTAGAATTGGTGATCCAGAAGAAGTTACAGAAGAACCATAAATAGTAAGAATAAACAAATAGAAAGATAGGCTCCTTTATAAAAGGGGCTTATCTTTTTTTGTATTCAATAAAAATTCCAAAAAAGTATTGACATATAAAATTTAATTGGGTACAATTAAAATATAAAGATTGCGTACAATTAAAACGAAAACAATTAAAAAGAAAAGAGGATAAGAAAATGAATATTTATGATTTTAATGTTAAGGATGCAGAAGGTAATATGGTAGAACTAGCACAGTATAAGGGAAAGACCCTTCTTATTGTGAATACGGCAACAGGCTGTGGATTTACACCACAGTATGAAGGACTACAGGATTTATATGAAAAGTATCAAGAGCAAGGTTTTGAAATACTAGATTTTCCTTGTAACCAATTTGGTAATCAAGCACCTGGAACAGAAGAGGAGATTGAAGATTTTTGCCAATCAAGATATGGAGTAACCTTCAAGATGTTTGCTAAAGTTTGTGTAAATGGAGAACAGGAGGAACCTCTTTATACCTATCTTAAGTCTGAAAAAACAGGAATTATGGGAAGTAAAATCAAATGGAACTTTACCAAGTTTTTGGTGGATAAAGAGGGAAATGTTGTAGAACGCTTTGCACCAACGATTACCCCAGAGAAAATAGATGAAAAGGTCAAAGAGCTATTATAAGAAAGGAAAGGTCAAGTATGGAATATATTTATACAACAGAAAATACATGTGCGAGAGAAATTAAAGTAAACATTAATGGAAATGTTATAACAAATATTGAGTTCTTAGGTGGTGGTTGCAACGGAAATCTAAAGGCGCTTCCAATGATACTAGATGGTTGGACAGTGGAAGAGATAGAAGAAAAGCTTTCCGGCATTACCTGTGGAAGAAGACCTACCTCATGTGCAGATCAGCTAACGAAGGCAGTAAGGATGGCGTATAATAAAGAAATTGAAAACGCGATTTAATTGTGTTAAATTAGATGTATCAATGAAAAAGGAAGAATCGTGTATGGCAGATAAATATGATGTGTTAAAGTTAGAAAATCAGTTATGCTTTCCGCTTTATGCATGCTCTAAGGAAGTGGTTAGAAAGTACAAGCCGATGCTAGACGAAATAGACCTTACCTATACCCAGTATATAGCCATGATGGTTATGTGGGAGAAAAAAGAGGTTAGTGTAAAGGAACTAGGCGAATGCTTGTTTTTGGATTCTGGAACTTTGACCCCTGTGCTTAAAAAGCTAGAAGCAAAGGGCTACATTAACCGACAGCGCTCCAAAGAGGATGAAAGATTACTGGTTGTGACAATAACCTTGGAGGGCGAAAAGCTAAGGGATAGAGCAATAGAGATTCCGGAAAAAATGGGAGCTTGCATTGACATTGCATCAGAAGAGGCTGTGCAGCTATATCAGCTTTTAAATAAGGTGCTAAAGGGTTTAGAAGAATAAGCTAAAAGGGATGGTATAAGTATGCAATATCGTGATAGTAAAAATAAAGAACCTTTGTCTATTTTAGGCTTTGGATGTATGCGTTTCCCTAAAAAGGGAGGAACTAGTGATATTGATGAGGTAGAGCATTTAATCATGCATGCTATTTCAGAAGGGGTGAATTATTTTGACACTGCCTATATCTATGGTGATAGCGAAGTAACACTTGGAAAAGTGCTTGCAAAAAATAATTGCAGAGAGCAGGTTCAGATTGCAACCAAACTTCCACACTATATGCTACGTAAGGAAGAGGATATAGAGAAGTATTTTACGGAGCAGCTAAAGCGCCTGCAAACAGATTACATAGATTACTATTTGATGCATATGCTTCCCGACATTCAAGTATGGAATAGACTTGTAAAGCTTGGAATCTTGGATTTTTTAAAACAAAAGAAAGAAGAAGGTGCGATTCGAAAAATTGGATTTTCTTATCATGGGAATACAGCAGCATTTCTTGAGCTTTTAGATGCGTATGATTGGGATATGTGCCAGATTCAATACAATTACATGGATGAGCATAGCCAAGCAGGAAGAGCTGGACTTAAAGAGGCTGCCCAGAGAAATATTCCCGTTGTCATTATGGAGCCACTAAGAGGTGGTAGGTTAGTAAATGATTTACCCAATAAAGCACTTGCACTTTTTGATAAAATGCCGATAAAAAGAAGTCCTGCGGAGTGGGCATTTCGTTGGCTCTGGAACCAACCAGAGGTTACCGTGATTTTATCGGGTATGAACTCTATGGATATGCTTGAAGAAAATATTAGAGTGGCAAGTCAAGTTCAAGTAGGAGAGCTTACAGAGGAAGAAATGGAGCTTTTTCAAGGCGTCAAGGCTGCCATCGATGAAAAGGTAAAGATTCCTTGCACAGGCTGCGGCTACTGCATGCCATGCCCTAAAGGTGTTGATATACCAGGCTCCTTTAGATGCCATAACGTATCCTATACCGACAATTATAGTAATGGGTTTAGAGAATATTTAATGTGCACTACCATGCGCGCAAAGGAAAAACGCTCCAATGCATCAAAATGCATA
>JAVBUZ010000017.1:0-3026 GCA_031554725.1 Lachnospiraceae bacterium
TTCCAAATTTTAAATTATCAGGAACTACGAAGCCAAAGTTTTTGCTCTTTTGAAATGTACCAACAATATCACTATTGCCTCTTTCAACAATTGCAACAACTTCTCCCTCTTTACGCTTTCCTGTCTGTTCTTCCTTGATTATGATTTGTACAATATCTTTATTCAGTGCACCTTTTGCCGCATTCTCAGGTATGAAAATATCATCCTTTTCTCCTTCTATTGCAACAAAACCATAGCCACGCTGCGTCCCCGAAAATATACCCGTTTTCACATTTGCATTTGCTACTTTATATCTTGATTTCGTATCCAATGTGATTTTTCCATCTTGGATTAACGAATCCAGCACTTCCTTTAAGTCTTGTTTTTCGTCTTTTGGTACTTGCATTACTGCTATAATCTCTTTAAATCGTAATGGTTTGTATTTCTTATCTTCCATCATACTCAAGACAAGTTGTTTTTTTACTTCCAGTATTGTTCTATCCATAGTAACAACCTCCCGTCTTATAAGCTTACGCTTATTATATTTAAAAATTGTAGTGTTATTTTTACCCTACAATTTTATTAACACATGTACAATCGATTCAAACTGCACTCTTTGAGTCACAGTTACACTCTTTTTTATTGTGTCCCCATACAAATGATTTATTCTACTAAAAATAGAATCCATCATAAATACATTTTAATTCATTTCTTATAGTTATATTATACTACGTCTTGATTAAATTTCCAATAAGCAATCAAAATGTCAGAAAAAAAGAATCCCTCATCTCCCATATGAAGATGAAGAATTCTTTTTTGAATAATACTTGTCTTATATTTTTATAAAACACGCACTAAAATCTTCGTTACAAATTACCACTTAAGATTCAAATTAAGAACAATTGATAAAAGGATGAATAATACAGCTAAGATTTTTGTAAACTTCTCCATATTTCCTTCCATTGAACGTCCTTTGTTCTTTCCCCAGTAAGTGTCTGCCATACCACTGATAGAACCAGTAAGACCAGCAGATTTACCTTCTTGCATAAGTACAATAATAGTTAATGCGATACAAACTAACGCATAGATAACAATTAGTACAGTTTTTAATGCTGCCATTAATTATACCTCCTAAAACCTCTTCTTTTAGCATTTCACGTATAGCAATCCGTAGTATCAGTTGGGGGCAAAATACCTTTTGACCCCAACATCATTATATACAATCACTAAACAATTAGTTTAATTCTATCATAATTGTTATAGATTTTCAACAGCTTTTTTCTTTATTACTTTTTGATTAATAATGATTTTCCTGTCATTTCAACTGGTTTTGTCATTCCCATCATTTCAATTAAAGTAGGAGCGATATCTGCAAGGCAACCATCTTCCGCTAATGTATAGTCTTTGTTATAGTTCACTAATACAAATGGTACTGGATTTGTTGTATGAGCAGTAAATGGGTCTCCTGTTTCGTAATCTAATAATTGCTCTGCATTTCCGTGGTCTGCACAGATAAACATTTGTCCATCAACGCTAAGTAATGCTTCGTATGCTTTACCAACACATTCATCAACAGATTCTACTGCTTTCACAGCGGCATCTTGGATACCAGTATGACCAACCATATCAGGGTTAGCAAAGTTCACGATGATTACATCGTACTTATCAGATTTGATAGCATCTACTAACTTATCTGCTACTTCAAATGCACTCATCTCTGGTTGTAAATCATATGTTGCTACTTTAGGTGATTTTACAAGAATTCTGTCTTCTCCCTTGTTTGGTTCTTCTACTCCACCATTGAAGAAGAATGTAACATGAGCATATTTTTCAGTCTCAGCAATTCTTGCTTGTGTCATGTTATTCTCTGCTAAGAACTCACCAAATGTATTTGTAATTGCTACTTTATTAAATGCCACTGTTTTGTTAGGAAGAGTAACATCATATTCTGTAAAGCATACAAATGCTAATTTCATGAACCCTTTTTGTCTGTTAAATCCGTCAAATGCTTCATCACAGAATACTCTTGCGATTTCTCTTGCACGGTCTGGTCTGAAGTTAAAGAAGATTACTGAATCATTTTCACTAATTGTAGCTGCTTCGCCAACAACAGTTGGTAATACGAATTCATCATTCTCCCCTTTGTCATATGAATTTTGAACTGCACAAACTGCACAATCAGCATGTTCGCCTTCACCAAGTACTAGAGCGTTATATGCTTTCTCTACACGATCCCATCTATTATCACGATCCATTGCGTAGTAACGACCACTTACAGTAGCCACTTTACCTACACCGATTTCTTCCATCTTTGCTACTAGCTCTTCTACAAAACCTTTTCCTGATGTAGGAGCTGTATCACGACCGTCTAAAAATGCATGTACATATACATTTTCTAAGCCGTTTTGTTTTGCTAACTCTAATAAGCCATATAAATGCGTATTATGGCTATGAACACCACCATCTGAGAGAAGTCCCATAAGGTGTAATGCAGTATTGTTTTTTTTACAATTTTCAATTGCTGCAAGTAATGCTTCATTTTTAAAGAAATCTCCATCTTGAATTTCTTTTGTGATTCTTGTTAACTCTTGATATATAATTCTTCCAGCACCCATGTTAAGGTGACCAACTTCTGAATTACCCATTTGTCCGTCTGGAAGTCCAACTGCTAAACCACTTGCATATCCTTTAACATAAGGATATTCCGTCATTAATTTGTCCATAACTGGAGTTTTTGCATTTGCAATTGCATTTGCTTGTTCTTTGTCATTCAATCCATAACCATCTAAAATCATTAAAACTGTAGGTTTTTTACTCATGATACTACTCCTTTTTCTTTGAAATGTATTGTGCAGCAGATGAATCAAATCATCTAACTGAAATTAGCTCCATATCGTCACTGTTTACTTCATGACCAGTGACACGTTTCGCGATGCACAGAAAAGCAGCCCAAAACCATTTATATTCTACCACAATCTGTATTCCTTGTCACGTCAAAAAATCAGATATCTGCTTTCTTCCTTGCTCTCCAAAATCCAATTCCTCAT
>JAVBUZ010000104.1:0-30260 GCA_031554725.1 Lachnospiraceae bacterium
AAGAATTTGAATGTACTTGGGGTAGCGAAGAAAAAATCTCCGCTGTGAAGGAATATGAAAATCTATATTTTGAAGAGACCTCTAATGGTTATCGTATAAATAATGGTAGGCTTTGGACACAAGTAAAGAATAACAATGATAAGCTTATTGAAGCCCTATTTGATGGAAAACAATTATATGATGGCGAAAGATTTGTTGGTCCTTTGTTAGAGGAAAAAAGGAAAAATGAAATTATGCCTGCATACGTGCCTTCTTTTGGAACGTGGAAGGTGTTAGAAAAGGGTCCTCTATGCGTTTCCTTAATAGTAGATGGTAAGTATAAAACGAAAAGCAGAGAGATTTCCTTTGAAGCAAAGTTAAGTTTTTTTGCAGGAAAATCTTATGTAGAGGTAAGCTATAGGCTGATTAATACATCTCCAGAAGAATTGGAGATTGGTGCTTTAGGATTCTATTGCAAGGGAGAAAATGACGGAAGTGTCAGCAGTGATTTCTCACATGTGGTGGGAGAAAATGGCAAAAATGTCTTTTCTGTAAAAGGAATCAACAAACTAGGTGAGATAGAAGAACAGATTGATTTAAGCAAGGTACGTACTTGCACAGGATATTCAAATTACAAAACTAGCTTTACCGTGGGTGCAGAGGGCGCAGGTGTCATTGAACATGTAGATGCAAACCGTGTTATGTTTGAATCTAATGAGCACTTTTCGGAAGTGCTTTATGGTACATTTTTTGCGGATAGAACGGACGAAAAGGGTGGAATTTGTGCGACTATATTCCAAGCTCAGCAGAACTATCCTAAGGCTGTCATGGCAGACAAGGATGGAATTTCTATTATGCTTGTGCCAAGGGGTGAGGATAGAGTAGTATTTTTGCCTGGAGTAAGTAGGGAACAGAAATTTTTATTACATTTTCATACCCCTGAAGTAAGCTTAGCAGAACTAGATAATATTAGTTTAATTTATCAGATGCCTGACAGACCTGTCATATCTCCAAAGGTGTTTAAAGAGGCTGGTGTAATGCCCAATATCTTCCCAAATCAAATGAGAGAAGAAAGTGAAATTATGCTAATTCGTCGTGCAGACGGACATAACCGTGCGTTTGGTATGCTCAACTGGGGAGACAGTATGGATGCCAATTATACGAATCAGGGTAGAGGTGGCGGAAAGCCAGTGTGGGTTAATAACGAATATGATTACCCACATGCTTGTGCTCTTATGTATGCCCGTACGGGAACAAGAAGATTTTTAGATTACCTATTGGTTTCAGCTTCTCACTGGCAGGATGTGGATGTTTGCCATTACTCTGAAGATCCATTACGTATTGGTGGTCAAATTGAACATACGAGAGGACACGTAATAGATGGGGTGATTGTACCTAGCCATGAGTGGGTAGAAGGACTTTTAGATTATTATCATTTTACAGGTGATGAAAGAGCCTTTGAAACAGCTATAGGCATTGGTGAAAATATAATGCGTCTATTAGATACACCGGATTTTGCCCATACGGGTGAGATGAATGCAAGAGAAACAGGTTGGGCACTTAGAAGCTTAACAGCTCTCTATGTGGAAACAGGCGATGAAAAATGGCTTGAAAAGAGTGAGTGGATTGTTGGACATTTTAGACAATGGGAGGAAGACTATGGGCACTGGCTTGCACCATACACCGATAATACATTGATTCGAGTTGGATTTATGATATCAGTGGCGGTGGGAAGCTTAATGCGTTATTATAGAGTCAGACCTAATGTAGAATTAAAGGATATGATGATTCGTGCGATTGATGACTTGCTGGAGAACTGTCAATTGGAAAATGGCTTGTTTTATTACAAGGAGCTTCCTAGCTTAGCAAGACTAGGAAATAACACCTTGCTTTTAGAGGCAATGACCATAGGCTATGAGCTTACAGGTGATAAAAAGTACATAGAGGCAGGTAGAAAAACTTTTCAGAGGGCCCAGGAGGAAAGTAAAAATACCCCTGGTGGAAGCAGAGTGCATATTGATGATGCAGTTATCTGGCCAGGAGATAGTTCAAAGTCCTTTGGACAAAGCTTTTTACCTTTAGCACAGTTTGATAAGGCGTGTGAGGATGCGAAAATAAGTTTATAAGGGGAAAACACAAATGAAGCGAACAAGGTGGAAAATATATGGAGCAATACTATTAGCTATGCTTTTGCTTAATCTACTAGCATGGAATAGCAGGGGTTTTTGCGATTGGTATCGGAGCCATATTTTTCCATTTTGGATTACGACTTATGGAAGGTTCACAGGAATTTTTTCTTTTGCAGTTGGAGAAGTCCTAATTGTAATGGGTATTACAGTTCTTATTTTGGCAATTGTTTTTGGGATTTATTTGCTGATAAGGACTATACTAAAAGGCTTTTTGAAAGAAAGAGATTGGAAAAGTATTTTATTTATTAAGAAGTTTTATGTTTTTTTTGCATGGGTACTACTTATGATTTTGGTGGTTATGACTTTAAATTGCTTTATTCCATATCATGCGTCTACCTTTGGTGAAAAATATTTTTCGGAAGCTAAAGAAGAATATACTTTTGAGGAGTTAAAGGAATTAAGGGAGTATATTGTTAATGAATGCAATCGCTTATCTGCATTAATGGAAAGAGATGAGGATGGCAATATTCTATATAGTGGAGATATGGAAAAGGAAGCTATTTTTGCTATGGTGAATCTAAGTGAAGAGTATGAAGGCCTTTCGGGCTTTTATCCAAATCCCAAGCCATTGTTTTTTTCAGATATTATGAGCCAGGAGTATATGGCGGGCTACTATTTACCTTTTTCTATGGAAGCTACTTATAACGATGTTATGTATTTTATGAATATGCCAGCGGTATATTGTCATGAACTTGCTCATTTAAAAGGCTTTATGTATGAGGATGAAGCGAATTTTGTGGGCTTTTTAGCCTGCATAAAATCGGAGGATATAGTTTTTAGATATAGTGGCTTTTTAAGTGTTTTGTATTATGTAGATAATGATTTTTATGCAGCCCTAGGCAAAGATATTGAGGCATATAGAGAATACGAAGGAATACTTCCCATCGTACATGATGACAACATCTTTTTAACTGATGAAGAATGGGAGCGTATAGAGGCAAAAGCCCTGATTGATACAGAAACAATGGATGCAGTTTCAACCAGCTTTACCGATGCATCACTTAAGCTAAATGGCATTACAGACGGCATGATAAGCTACAGTAGGGTGGTAAAACTGCTTTTGCAATATTATGATACTAAGGTTTAATGTCGTCATTTCATACTAGTCTTTGAACAGTTGCAAGTTTTACATAAAAGTAAAACAATTCTAGTGGAAGTACTTGACATTTAAAGTGTAGCAAGGTAAAATAACGAATGTTGCTGATGAAAATCGGTGCACATGTAGAGATTTCTACATGCCCAGATAGCTCAGTCGGTAGAGCAGAGGACTGAAAATCCTCGTGTCGCTGGTTCGATTCCGGCTCTGGGCATTATGCAGGAAGCCTTGCGCGGACTGCTTTATATACATGCGGGTGTAGTTCAATGGTAGAACACTAGCCTTCCAAGCTAGATACGTGGGTTCGATTCCCATCACCCGCTTTAAATATGCGAAGCATATTTGGTTTGCGGAGCAAACATCAGCGAAGCTGAAAAAAGCGGGGGATTGCACCCTGCGAGAATTGTATCCTGCAAATATATTTTATGCGCGAGTGGCTCAGCGGTGGAGCACCTCCTTGCCAAGGAGGGGGTCGCGGGTTCGATTCCCGTCTCGCGCTCTTTTAAAAATTAAAAACCTAGCATTTTTTGCTAGGTTTTTTTGTGTCAAAAAATTCAGGTTTCTTATCTATGCTTTTTGTAAACCGTAGAAATACTTCTCTTATCGACAATTACTTCATAAATCTTATCATAGCCTTCTATTTGGAGCTGCTCTCCTTTTTTTAACCTTTTGGGATCCATAATAATATAGTCAGTATCATGGCTATCGCGTAGGAAGCGTCTATCCTCAGGAGGTAACATGTCGGCAAAGCAGCCATAATAATCCAGAGTAAAGACGTAGGTATCGCTTGTATCTGTTTTTAAAATATATTCTGCTGCTTCCTTGTTGGAGAGTCGCCAATAGTCAAGCTCAAAATATCCCTGCACAAAATAGCGAGAAGGAAGATTAAAATATACACATTGATATGGATGACTCTTTATCATCCATATGGAATTTCCTAACATAGAGAGTAATAGGAGTGAATAGATGGTAATTCGAAAAATCTTTTTTTCTGAAAGTAAATCAGTTAAAAAGGAAAGCCCAATTGCTGCAACATAAAGAAGTGGTATGATGAGCATGTAAGCGTGTCGCCATCCTTCATACATTGAAATACGAAAACCGATATACCCGCCTAAGGTACATACAAAGAAAAGAAACATAAAGCTATCATAGACCATATTCAAATTGTCTTGTTTCCATAGCTGTTTTATCTTGGGAATGATTTGAACAGGAATGGCATTAAAACCTGCAATAAAACATACTAGGTACATAATTGGAGTGGTAATGGCAATCCAAACGGGAATGTAGTGCCAAGGAACCTCTTTTGTAATCATTTTTCCTAGATACAAATGTGTACTACCCCAATCTTGATAATGTAAAAAGTGTGGAAATAACTCAAGCAAGAAGGAAATAGGGTGCCTCCAAGAGGCCGGAGTTATCACAACGTAAAACAAAATGAAAAAGACAACTATTAGGGCGCTATAACATAAAAGATGCCGTTTTTCTTGCTTGGTCATAGCGGACATAAAAAACTTTGATAACATAAATGCTATAGCAAGCAAAAAAATAGCGAGTGCTAAAATCCTTGTGGTAGTAGCTACAGCAAGAGAGAAGGAAAATAAAAGGGTGTTGAGTAGTGAGGTTTTTTCTAGAAACCGAAAACCAAAGTAAATAGCAATTACACACCAAGAAATAAACAACAAGTCTTTATTGTTATAAAAGGCCTCACCAAAAAAGCGGGGGGAAATTATCATCATTAGTAGACCGAAAATGGGTATAATAGGTTTGCTCTGAAATCGCTTTTTCAAAATAAGATAGAAGCAGATGCAGGCAACAAAGTATTGTAAAAAGTTAAGCAAGTGGCGTATTTTGTAGGCGTCAGTTGTATCAATGCCAGTATGCTTTTCAATTAATAGTGCCGGAATATTTAGAAAGACTCCATAGTAGCGATAGGCATAGTTTGCGAGAGCATCTGCAGGCTCTTTAGAAATTTCACCAGGATTATGGGATAATAGTCGATTAAACACATACTCTGCGTAATCAACAGATATTTCGGTGCTTCTTCTTTCGGTGGGTTCGTCAAAGGAAACACTGTAGTCACCAAAAATAGAAAAACCAACAATTAAATAAATGGAAAATATTAATATGGTTATGACGGTGTAGATAGATATGTTTTTTCGTGTAAAAGAAATACTTGTCATTTAGAAAGCCTCCATAAGAATATTATTTTTCAGCACCGAGATGCTACTAAAAAAATAACTGTGATTATTATACAATAGATAATATAAAAAAGGAATAACTGCAGTAAATTGTACTATTAAAAATATTATTAATGTCGAGTACAATAAGAAGTAGGTTTTCACTTGTGTAATTATCGTGTTAGGGGTAATACAACAATAAAGCATAAATGCAAAAACTGCTACTTTTTTATTTAAAGAAAGTGATGGAAAACGTGTATCAAAGACTATGTTAGCCATCGAGTTAGCGATTTGATATAATGTACGCAAGCACAATGAGACACGCAAAGCAGCATTTGGGAGGGTATTCCGATTTATACTGAAAAAGGTAAAGGCGGCGTGTTTTATGATTTCAAAACCTCTATTTTGGAATGTGAGATTGCTGAATTTGACGAGGAATATGCGAAAAATTATTAAAGGAAAATCGTTGAAAGCCGTTAGAAAATATTTATAATATGACCCACTGTTGTCAGGTAATAGGATGTATAATACTATAAAAATATTAGGAGAAAGAATATGGAAATTAAATATCAATGTCAGGCACAAATCCAGAAGATAATTGATGGTATAAAGCCTATTCCCAATCATTTTGAGGTGTCTGATCAATATCTTTTTGGATTGGATAATAATACATTCATAAAAAACTTCAGCGAATTGCGCGAAATCCTGATAAGCATTTACAAGGATATGCTATCACATCCGGAAGAATACGGACTCATTTTGGTCGGTATGGATGTTAGTGAATATAAAAATTCAAAACCACGGGATTCAAGAGCGTCTGCTAAACGACTTATGGCTTTATTACATAATTTTGGACGAGCGGGAGAAATATCACAAAATGAATTGCATATCAGCTCCGAAACATTTCAGGAGATAATGAAAATTAAATATGTAGGCTTTTCATGGACGCAGAATGCCCCATTGATACTTAAAAAACTCTCAGATTTTGGATTTGAATTTATAGGTCTAAAAGGCAACTCATTTGATAAAAAAGCCGAAGAATTTATTCTTTCTTATCCCGATAATCCGGAGATGATAAATATGTTAAAAGGGTATGCAATGTCGGTTCCAGTGGTGCAGCATTTTCCGAATGAATTGATAAATATGGATTACTACACATTGGAGGATTCGGAACCGGACAAACCCATATCCATAGAATTTTCAGTTTCTTTGAAAGAAAAGGAAAAAGAACTACTTAATCAATTATTAAATAGTGTACAGAAAGATTACATAGAAGCATGCAAAGAGTTGATAGAACATGCAATTTCTTTGGGATATTTACCCCATATGACAAAAACAGGTGATTTTGCTGTAAGTTTTACAAGCAATAAGACAAACAGAACGATTATTCGAATGTCACCGGTTACAGGCTTGAATAATAAAAAATTCATTCCCACGTTAAACATTGTGTTTTCTGCAACAAAAGAGTATTCAGAAATTTTTCATAAAGCCGTTAAAGATGAATTGGAGTCTCATGGAGGCTTATATACTGGATGTTACGGTTGCGGCAGATGTTCGGGCGAAAAGGATAGCTATGTCTATGTTTATCGGGACGGAAAAATAAAATTCAAATGTTGTAATGAGATGATAAAACTGGATTGGAGCAAAGAAAACTTACCAGAAATTAAACAAATGATGAAAACTCAAGATAAATTTTGGCTACAACAAAACGCGATTGAAAAATGAAAGGATAAACTCTATGAACCTACATAAACTGTTTGCGGACAACCTTCTTTCCAACCTATATGACGTAGATACTTCTATTGAAATACATCCGGAGCACTTGTGGGCAGGAAATAAAGAAGAGATATTCCAAAACTTTATACACTACAGAAACGCCATAGAGGGGATGTTTGACAACATAAGTAAGACGGTAGAAAATACTCAAATTTCTGATATGGATTTTAATGAATCTACTCCAGAAGGCAGGGATGCTCGCGATTCCGCTGTAATTCCTATGCGGTGTATTTTTGCTGTTTTATGGATTATTGGAAATCATGGTTTAATGGAAAATGATCGTATTAAAATGAATAAAAAGATTTTCAAAGATTATTTTAAAAAAGTAAAAAAGGAATATGTTAAAAATGCTGTAAATACGCTTGCGGATAACGGTTTTATATTTGAGCATGATGTGTTTGACAATGGAATTGAATTTGAAGTAAGTTATCCCGATGACTCTGCCGTTCTTTTGGGTTTAGTCAGTTTTTCAAGCACAATCGGAAATATGAGTTTCGGTTCTGCATGTTATGATTACACAAAGGCTGCTAAATCATTCATCTTAATGAATACGCATCTTTACCAGTGGCAAAAAGATGAAGAAAAACCTTATGAATTATATGATATACTGCGATTTATTAACAAATCCGTAGACAAAAAGGCCGCAGAACTACTGCATAAAAAAATGATTGCTCAAGGCTTTTCATTTCAATACAGTATATCAACCTTTTTAGACCAGAACGTTTCTATTCGCTATCAAATAGGAAAATATGATCCGTATGCCATGCTTTGCGTCAAAAGCGATGGGAAGGCATATGTAGGCCTTAAAATGCGGACGCTACAAACACATACGGAATATATACAGAAATGTTCAGCGATATTTAAAGAGGGGTTTAATAATGCATGGAAAGACTGCGTAAAAAGTGAATGTCTTTACGGTATAACAGATACAGCGAATTGCGAATGCCGCGTGGTTTATACAAACAAAAATCAAGCATATGATAAATGCACAAATACAGGCTGGGAGTATACATGGGACAGAACGGTTTTCCCTTTGAACGAAGAGGATTTTGACAGTTATTTTTATTTTATAAATCAAAAACACAAAAAAAGCGTCAGAAATAAAAACCCGGATTTAAAACTTGAATCGTCTGATAAAATAAGCCCATATGACCGTGAAAAATTTACATTGGATGTTATTAGACCACATTTTAAAAAGAATATAGGTGTCATGGCTGTATGCGGAACCTCAAAGGGATTTATTGATGTATCGTCGCGCAGTTTTATTCACGAGGCTTTGTTCCGAAGCAAAATACACCCGAAAACAAAAGCCATAAAGCTTACTGATAAAGAAATAGAAAATTTATATAACATCATGATAGAAATGGTTAATGAAACTCAAAACAGCGGAAAATTCAAAGAAAGCATTAATGCAAAAGTCGTTGGCAAGCCTTGCCCCATATGCGCAACACCCATTCAAAAAGGTGAAGCATTTACCAGCACGTTTTATATTTGTCCGAATTGTCAAAAAGAAAAATAAAATGTAGGAGGAATTATTAATGGTACAGCATAATCATCCGATTCCTATTTTTTATTAAAAACCAAAAGCTTACTTAAGAAGTAATTTGCAATGATTACAAGTACCGCAGATACCAAGGTTGCAACATATACATTTACGCCAATAAATCCAAAGACTTGCATAACCACTGCATCTAGGATAAGGGTAGAAACTCTTGACATTAAGAATTTTGGCGCTTCCTTTAGCATGGAATCCTTACTCTTAAATACATATTTTCGATTTGTAAAATATGCAAATATTACGCCAGCGGTCCAATTAATTATGCTTAGTACTAGATTTTGAGATGCAGTTGGGTAAGTTGGATTGCCAAATAGTAGCCAATTGGCAAGGAACTTTGCTGTCCATGAGACTATGGTTGTAAGACCACCGACAATAAGATAGGCTACGATTTCTTCATGTTTTTTCATTAATTCTGTTATTCTTTTTATCATAATTAGTTCACTTTCTTCAAAATGTAATATGACTTCCATTATATAGCAGTTATGATTATTGGTAAACTGCAATTATATCCTTGTAAATAATTATGTTGTGGGCTACAATGTTGAGATATGTTGTTTTGAAAGGATAAAGAAGAAAAATGAAAGATAAAGTACAATTTTTGAAAAAACCGATAGTTGTTTGCTTGCTAGCATCTTTTTGTTGTATGCTTTGGGGGAGTGCGTTTCCAAGCATTAAAAGAGGATATGAGTTTTTCCATATTGAATCTGGGGATGTAGCATCACAACTTTTATTTGCAGGCTATCGTTTTACCTTAGCGGGAATACTTACCATTATTATTGGTAGCCTTCTAGCTAGAAAGGTACTATTTCCTAAAAAAGAATCTTGGCATATGGTAGGCAAGCTAGCATCAGTGCAGACGGTATTACAATATATATTTTTCTATGTCGGTCTAGCTCATACCACTGGGGTTAAAGGATCCATCATAAATGGCTCACAGGTGTTTATTGCCATCTTAATGGCATGTCTAATATTTAAGTACGAAAAGTTGACATTACCTAAGTTAATGGGCTGTATCATTGGTTTTGCGGGCGTAGTTATTATAAATCTAAATGGAAGTGCTATTGACGCAAAGTTTACTCTTTTAGGAGAGGGCTTTGTCCTATTTGCATCGATTGCTTATGCGCTATCATCGGCGCTAATGAAAACTTATTCTACCAAAGAAAATCCAGTTACTTTAAGTGGATACCAATTTTTATTTGGCGGTATAGTAATGTGCATTATTGGAAAAGTAGGGGGAGGAAATGTTGTAGGATTTACGGCAACTTCGACAGCTCTATTGATTTATATGGCGATGATATCTGCCGTAGCATATTCCGTATGGGGAATTTTATTGAAATATAATCCAGTGGGAAAAGTAGCCATTTTTGGATTTACAAACCCTGTTTTTGGGGTACTGCTGTCAGCTATTTTTCTAGGTGAAAAAAACCAGGCTTTTGGATGGCAAGGCATCGTAGCACTGGTTTTGGTTTGTATTGGTATATTTATTGTAAACAAACAACATAAATAAAATTACAGTTCTCCATTTTTGAATTTCATAATCATTTCTTGGCCAATGCTGATATCAGTAGGCATGTCGGGAATTTCATCACGAGAGAACCATTTCGCTTCGCCAAGCTCGCTTTCCTGAAGTGTTACGGTATCATCTCCATCTAGCTCGGCGATAAAGCCAATCATGGCAGAATCAGAAAATGACCATGGTTGGCTTTTGTAATATCTAATTTCGCCAACTTTTAATCCCACCTCTTCCATAACTTCTCTACGAACAGCGCCCTTAAAGGTCTCACCGACTTCTACAAAGCCAGCAACTAGTGCCCAATTTCGATAGGAGCCTCCTGCATATTTGGTCAAAAGTATTTTGTCGCCATTAGTAATAACAGTAATAATGGCAGGAGAAATTTTAGGGTATTCAATATGTCCACACTCACTGCAAATCATAGCACGCTCAGTGGTGCTAGGCTGAGTTTCATGTCCACATTTACCACAAAATTTGCGCTCTGTGCGAAAACGGTCAATCTGACAGGCGGTAATCCCGGCATATGCCATGTGCTCTGGTTTGAATGTACGGAATATATTGGGGGAGCAAAATTCCATATTATCTTTTGGAATAATTCCCATAGCAGCAGCATCGCCACGATAAAATGCCATGTCATCTATAGAAAATAAATATTCTTTATCTACTAAAAAACGTTCGAGAGTTTGCTTACTATTCAAGGACTTATGTAATTGAAAAAAGCTAGGTATAAATAGGGCATCTTTTTCATCCTTCAAAAGTAGGACCTGGTTGTCCTCAAACACAAGTATATAGTCATTTTCCGTTGGAAGCTGAGTTCTAAATTCGGGATAATATGTATAAGGTTCTATTTTATGTCTCATATGAGACCTCCGCATCAATTTGTATAGCTTAACTATAAGAGAAGGGGAAGTAAGTGTCAATTGAAACCAAGTGAAAGTATGATATAATTGAAAAAGATGGACATCATAAGCAGAAAGAGGTGTTTATGAAACTTAAAAATATAAACTATTTAAAATGGATGAAGCTAAGCGTTGGCGTTCCCTTTGCGATGCTTTTAGCGGGAGCATTTGGATTAAACTTTGCTATGTCTGCAGGAACAATTGCCATACTAACAGTGCAAGACACCAAAAAGGAAACTTTGGCAATTTCTATTAAAAGAATTATAGCTTTTCTTATTATGACGACAATCTGCATGGTAGTCTTTCCTTTGCTGGGATATCATGTATGGGCGTATGCGGCATTTTTATGCCCCTTTGTTTTTGTGTGTATGGGCTTTAAATTGGATGGTGCTATTAGCATGAACGCGGTGCTAGCAAGTCATTATTTATCTAGTGGAAACATGGGATTTGCAGCAGTAGGTAATGAAGCAGCGATTTTTTGTATTGGTGCAGGTATTGGCATGGCGGTCAATCTTATTATGCCAGAAAACCTAAAAAAAATAAGAGAAGAGCAAAGTAAGATTGATGAGTCTATGAGAAAGATTCTAAATCGAATGTCCTTTTACATCTGTCAGGAGGATAAGAGCGAATATACGGCAGATTGTTTTATCCAACTTGAGGAGCTACTCTTCAAGATGGAAAAGGAAGCAAAGCTACGTATTCAAAATACCTTTACCAAGGGTGATACTTATTTTATCTCTTATATGCAGATGAGAATGAAGCAGTGTGAAATTTTAAAGGGTATTTATACAAGTATTCGCGAACTAACTACGGTTCCCTTGCAAACAAAGGCACTTAGCGAGTTTTTAGAAGAAGTAAGTAGTAGCTTGGATGAAAAGAATAATGTGGAACAGCTTTCTATATATCTTCAAGAGATGAGGAGCACATATAAAATAAGTGAGCTGCCAAAGAATAGAGAGGAATTTGAGAACCGTTCAATTTTAATGGAAATAACTCGTGACTTAGGGCGGTTTCTTCAGATTAAACGCGAATTTGTCGATAATCTAACTAGTCAGGAGCAAGAAAAATATTGGCTTAAGTAGAGAAGGGAAGGAACGAAGGTGGAAAGAAAAGGAATACGCATAGTTATAAAGGATTATATAATATTAACAATAGCGACTCTTTTAATGGTAGCGGGCATATATGTTTTTAGATTCCCTAACAATTTTTCATTCGGTGGGGTAACGGGTATAGCTATCGTATTAAGTAAGTTTTTGCCCTTTACGCCTAGTACATTAACATTTATTATGAACATGTTTTTGCTAGTCTTTGGATTTATTTTTTTAGGAAAAGGCTTTGGAGTAAAAACGGTTTACGTTAGTGTTTTGATGTCAGTAGGACTTAGTTTAGCTGAGGTTCTTTTTCCAATGCAAAAGCCTCTTACGGATGAACCAGTGCTGGAGCTTATTTTTGCCATTTTGCTACCCGCAGTTGGTTCTGCTATCTTATTTAATGTGGGTGCTTCTGGTGGAGGGACAGACATTGTAGCAATGATATTAAAGAAATATACCAGCTTAAATATAGGAACAGCATTAATGGTGGTGGATTTGATAATCGTTATAGCATCGTGCTTTGTGTTTGATGCAAAAACAGGTCTATGCTCCTTCTGTGGATTACTTGTAAAGTCATTGGTAATTGATGATGTAATTGAAAATATAAATTTGTGTAAATGCTTTACAATTATTAGTTCAAATCCAGATATTATATGTGAATATATAAAAAATACTTTAAATCGCGGAGCGACTACTTATGAGGCACAAGGTGCATATGCGCATAAGCCGAGAACCGTAATTATTACAGTTTTAAGAAGAAGCCAAGCGGTACAACTGCGAAATTTTATTAAGCTGTATGATCCGTCGGCGTTTATTACGATTACAAATAGTAGTGAGATTATTGGGAAGGGATTTGGGGGATTCAATTAGGGGGTAAAATGATAAATATAAGTTAGTTTCTTAAGTAGTATAGAGTATCTTTTTAGCGAAATTTATTTATGCTTTCATTCTGGGCACGCTTTCGCTTGGATGAATCGCGCAGTGGTGCATAAAATCTGACAATACCAGATTTAAGCACCAGCGGATTCAAACAGCCCATCATGGAAAGACAAATAAATTACGCTAATAGAAAGACTCTACACAACTCAGAAAGAATTTAAATAAATCATTTGACACTCTAATCCAAAATATATACTAGGGGAAAAAGAAATGAAAAGGAAAGAAAAGTATTTTGTGTTAATAGTAGCTATACTAATTTTGTGTAGTGGGTGTGGGGACAGCTTGGAGGGAGTTATTCCGACATATTTGGCGGAGACGAAGATAGCCGAAAAAAGTGAAGTGCCAACAGAGGTGATAGAGAGTACAAAAGAAGAGGTTCCAATAGAACCAGTAAGCACGGATGAAATTATTGAAATTACCATATCGGCAGCAGGGGATGTAACGCTAGGCAATCATCAATTGCAGGATTATGGAAGTTCGTTTAGGCAAATGTATGATGGTCAAGAAGATAAAGGCTATTTTTTTAAAAATGTAAAGCCTATTTTTGAGGCGGATGATATGACCATTGTTAATTTTGAAGGGGTTTTGACTTTTTCTGAAGAACTTCAAGAGAAGGCCTATAATATGAAAGGCGATCCAGAGTACATATATATTCTGACTGCGGGAAGCGTTGAGGCGGTAAGCTTTGGAAACAATCACCGTTTGGATTATATGAAAGAAGGAAGTGACGACACGGTAAAGGCTTTTCAGGAAGCAGGAATTGCCTATGCCTATGATAAGAATATAGGGATATATGAAACCAAGGGAATAAAAATTGGTTTTGTTTCAGTTAATGAAGTAAGCCATGGTGTAGTGGTAGAAAAATATTTAAAAGAAGGCATTGAGAAGCTACAGGAGGACGGTGCAGATATTATTTTAGCTAGCTGTCACTGGGGAATTGAGGGAGATAATTATCCAGAGGAATATCAAACAGAGCTAGGACAAAAATGTATTAATTGGGGTGCTGACTTAGTAATTGGACACCATCCACATGTGTTGCAAGGCATTGATGTTTATGAGGGAAAGTTTATCCTATACAGCTTGGGAAATTTCTGCTTTGGTGGCAATCGAAATCCACCGGATAAGGACACCATGATTTTTCAACAGACCTTTACTTTTGTAAATGGAGAAAAGCAGTTGGATAGTAATATTAAGGTAACTCCATGCTCTCTTAGTTCAGTGTCTAACAGAAATAATTTTCAGCCAACGCCAGCAGAGGGAGAAGAGGCAAAACGAATTATTGATCGTATAAATGAGTTTAGTGAAGGGAATGGTATTTCCTTTGACTATGATGGCTTGTTAATGCTAAAATAGAGGAAATATCGCGTAGGGGGTGTGGAAATGAAGGCACTTATATTTGATGGAGAACAGGCGGAATATAGAGAAGATGTTCCAGTCCCTAAACCGGATAAAGGACAAAGTCTTGTAAAGGTTCTTGCGGCAGCAGTTTGCAACACCGATAAGGAAATACTAAAGGGTTATCGCCCTGATTTTAAAGGAATTATGGGCCATGAGTTTATTGGAATTGTCACAGAATCTTCCCAAAAAGAGCTGATAGGAAAAAGAGTGGCTGGAGAAATCAATGGAACCTGCGGTGAATGCATTTATTGTAAAACAGGTCGAAAAAGTCATTGTAGCAGTCGCCGAGTTTTGGGAATGAGCGTGGATGGTTGTTTTGCCGAGTATTTGGCGATTGATACTAACCTTTTGCACCAAATTCCAGATGAATTACCTACGGAGCTGGCTATTTATACGGAGCCCCTAGCAGCAGCCTGTGAGATACTAACTCAGATTCAAATAACCGAGCAGCAAAATATTGGTATTATAGGAGATGGGCGTTTAGCATATTGTGTAGCTCAGGTAATGCATGCAGTGGGATACGGCGTTACGGTAGTCGGAAGACATGATGAGAAGCTTGCACTATTAAAGGATGTGGCGGAAGTTACAAAGCAGTGGCAACCAGAGCAATTTGAAATTGTGATAGAAGCGACTGGCTCACCCAGCGGAATGCGTCAGGCCCTTGAAATGGTTAGAAAAAAAGGAACAATAGTTCTGAAAAGTACGTTTTCACAAGAAAATACTTTACCTATGAGTATGGTAGCAGTCAATGAAATTACTATTGTGGGAAGCAGATGTGGTCCATTTCCAGAGGCAATAGCACTTTTGGCGGATAAAAAGATAGATATGCCACCTGTCAAATGGTATGAGCTAGCTGATTGGGAGGAAGCATTTTCCTCTACTGCATTTAAAAATGGATTTAGAATTGGATAAATAATATGGAGGTATTAGCATGGAAAAAAGAAAGCTGGAAAAACTAGGAATAGAAACCTCGCTTCTTGGTTTTGGGTGTATGCGCTTTCCTACTCTAGAGAATGGCAAAATTGATGAGAGGGAAGCGGAAAGAATGCTGGATAAGGCAATCTCATCAGGGGTTAATTACATTGATACAGCTTATCCTTATCATAATGGAGAAAGTGAGCCATTTGTGGGAAGAGCGCTGAAAAAGTATAAGAGAGAGGATCTGTTTTTAGCTACAAAGTTACCTGTATGGATGGTAAATAGTGTAGATGATGCCAAAAGATTATTTGAGGAGCAGTTAGAGAGGCTACAAACAGATTATATTGATTTTTACCTACTTCACGCTATGGGAAAAGAACGCTGGGATGCCATGGTAGAGCAAGGGGTTGTAAAATACTGTGAAGAACTAAAAAGCCAAGGGAGGATAAAGTATTTTGGTTTTTCTTTCCACGATTCCTATGAGGTATTTGAAGAAATCATAAATTATAGGGAATGGGATTTTTGCCAGATACAGCTAAATTACATAGATACAGAAGAACAGGCCGGTTTAAAGGGTTATAAACTAACAGAAGAGAAACAGATTCCTTTAGTTATTATGGAGCCAATTAAGGGGGGCTCTCTAGCAGCTTTTTCAGAGGACATAACAGCAAAATTCAAGGGTCTTTCTGAGGAAGCAAGTGTGGCTTCTTATGCCCTTAGATGGGTAGGAAGCTTGCCTAATGTTAAGGTGATTTTAAGTGGGATGTCAACCATGCAGCAGGTGGAGGACAACCTAAAAAACTTTAAGGATTTTGTACCACTATCTGATAAAGAAGAGGAAACCATTGTGGAAGTGGTTGAAATGCTAAATAACAGGATTCAGAATGGTTGTACAGGTTGTCGCTACTGTATGCCTTGCCCAGCGGGAGTTAATATTCCAAAGAATTTTAGCGTTTGGAATACATATCATATTTTCCAAAACTACAATATGGTAAGATGGGGATGGGAAAATGAATTAGGCGAGAGCGCACAAGCGAAAAATTGTATAGAGTGTGGCAAATGTGAAAAGGTTTGCCCACAAAAAATAGCTATTCGTGAAGATTTAAAGAAGGTTCAGGACGATTTGGATAAGAGGGAAATGATTTTCTAGGGGTGGACGTATAAATGGAAAAGGCGTATAAACTGGCATTTGATAATGAAAAGAAGGGGAATCTGTACGTAAATTGCTGTGGATGTTCAAAAACAGAACCTATGCATAGCTTTGGACCAGCAGCAAAGCCTCATTATTTGATTCATTATGTGCTAAGCGGAAAGGGAATTTTTCGCTTTGGGGACAAGGAATATTTTTTAGAAGCTGGTTATGGATTTTTAATTCAGCCAGATCAACTTGCTTTTTACCAAGCAGATGAAAAAGAGCCATGGACATATTTATGGGTTGGTTTTGATGGCGGCGAAGTAGAAAATTATTTGCAGGCAATGGGGTTGTCAGAAAGACATCCCGTGTTTTCTTGCAAACAATCAGAAGAGCTTTATGCAGTAGTTAAGGATATGATGGAGCATAATACTTTTGGAGTAGCAAATGATTTGCGTAGAAATGGTCAACTGGGAGTGTTTTTATCAATTATTGCAGAAAGTGCAGATGTGATTGAAAAAACAGGAACAGAAAAAGGAAACGAATATGTTAGAAAAGCAGTTTCCTTTATTCAGGCAAATTATTGTAATCCTATCAAAGTAACAGATGTGGCAGATTATGTATGTATAAATAGAAGCTATTTATACACCTTGTTTGAGAATTATTTAGGGATGTCACCACAGCAGCTACTTACGGCTTTTCGTATTACAAAAGCCAAGGAATTATTAGAATCAACAAACTATCCGATTGAAAGCATAGCCTTTTCTTGCGGATATGGTGATGCATTAGTATTTACGAAAGCATTTCACCATGTGAGAGGGATGTCTCCTTCTGCATATCGTAAGGAAGTACAGCTTGAAGAAGATCATCAAGATAAAGAACAGCTTAGAGACATAGAAGAACTAATACAAAGAGCAATAATTTAACATTTTGACAGGTAAAAAAAACAAATCGATATAGATATCGGTTTGTTTTTTTTATATATTGGAAGTAGAGTAGCAATAGCCAAAGGAGAAAAAGCAATGAAAGAAAAAATGATAATAAAATTTAAAGAAGTTTTTGGAACAACTGAAGAAGTAAAAGTATATTTTGCGCCAGGGCGTGTAAATATGATAGGCGAGCATACAGACTATAATGGAGGACATGTTTTTCCATGCGCATTAACCATCGGAACCTACGCTGCAGTAAAGAAAAGAAATGATAATAAGCTTCGTTTCTATTCAGCAAACTTTGAACAGTTGGGAATCATAGAGTCTTCACTAGATGATTTAAAGCAATATCCTGAGGCAGGGTGGACAAATTACTTAAAGGGTGTTATGTGGGCATTTCAAGAAAGAGGAATGAAGGTTCCATCAGGAATGGATATTGTCTTATTTGGTAATATACCAAATGCGTCAGGCCTATCTTCTTCCGCATCTATTGAAGTATTAATGGGTTACATTTTGAAGGATATGTTTGAAATGGATGTAACAAACAAAGACATAGCTCTGATTGGTCAGTTTGCAGAGAATAACTTTAACGGTGTTAACTGCGGTATTATGGATCAATTTGCTTGTGCGATGGGAAAGGCAGATCATGCTATCTTCTTAGATACGGCTGATTTATCTTATGAATATGCACCGATTAAATTAGAAAATGCCAAAATAGTAATTGCATGTAGCAATAAAAAACGTGGTCTTGCAGATTCTAAATATAATGAGCGCCGTAGTGAATGTGAAGCAGCTTTGGCAGAGTTGCAAAAGGTAGCTGACATTAAGTCTTTGGGTGATTTAACAGAAGAGAAGTTTGAAGAAATAAAGAATGCCATTGCAAGTGATGTACGTGTAAAACGTGCAAGACATGCCGTATATGAGAACCAAAGAACGATACAGGCAGTACAGGCATTGAAGGAAAATAAAATAGAATTATTTGGTCAAATGATGAATGCTTCTCACGTGTCCTTAAGAGACGATTATGAAGTAACAGGAATTGAACTTGATACTCTAGTAGAGGAAGCTTGGAATATAGATGGAGTAGTTGGTTCAAGAATGACAGGTGCAGGCTTTGGCGGATGTACAGTCAGTATCGTAAAGGAAGATGCTATTGATAGCTTTATAGAAAAAGTAGGGGTAGCATACAAGGAAAAGATTGGCTATGCAGCAGATTTTTATGTGGTAGAAATAGGCGATGGCCCAAAAAGTTTATAGTTAGGAAGCAGGTTAAAAATGATAGAAACATATATAAAAAAACTAGTTACATATGGTTTAGAGACAAAGCTTGTTTTACCAGAGGATAAAATATATGTAACAAATCAGCTTTTGGAGTTATTTCGCTTGGATGCATTGCAGGAAGAGGAAGAGCTAGTTTCTGTAAAGGTAGAAGAGTTAGAGACAATCCTTGCAGGAATGATGGACTATGCATATGAAAATGGTATTATGAGTGAAAACAGCATTGTTTATCGGGATTTGTTTGATACCAAAATTATGGGTGCATTGATACCTCGTCCAAGTCAGATTATTAAGGAGTTTTGGGAAAGCTATAAAATAGAATCTGCCAAGGCAGCTACAGATTACTACTATAAGTTAAGTCAGGATTCTGACTATATTAGAAGATATCGCATTGCAAAGGACATGAAGTGGGTAACATCTACTAAATATGGTGAGCTTGATATCACCATTAATCTTTCAAAACCAGAAAAAGATCCGAAAGCAATTGCAGCAGCTAAAAATGCAAAACAATCAGGCTATCCCAAATGCTTACTGTGTAAGGAAAATGAAGGATATGCTGGTAGAGTAGATCATCCAGCAAGACAAAATCACAGAATTATTCCATTAACTATTTATGGAACAGACTGGGGCTTCCAATATTCCCCATATGTATATTATAACGAGCACTGCATCGTCTTTAATAGTAAGCATACGCCGATGAAAATTGAACATGCAACCTTTTGCAAACTGTTTGACTTCGTAAAGCAATTCCCACATTATTTTGTTGGCTCCAATGCGGATTTACCAATTGTAGGTGGATCTATATTAAGTCATGATCATTTTCAAGGTGGTTGCTATGAATTTGCTATGGCTAAAGCACCAGTAGAAAAAACATTTTCTATAAAAGGATTTGAGGATGTAAAAACAGGAATTGTAGATTGGCCAATGTCGGTTATCCGTTTAAGTGGAAAAGATACCGAGAGAATTATTGCGCTTGCGGATGTTATTCTAGAAAAATGGAGAGGATACACAGATGAAGAAAGCTTTATTTTTGCAGAAACTGACGGAGAACCTCATAATACGATAACTCCAATTGCGCGAAAGAGAGATGAAAACTTTGAACTTGATTTGGTGCTTCGAAATAACATTACTACTGACGAGCACCCTTTAGGAGTGTACCATCCTCATGGGAATTTGCATCATATTAAAAAAGAGAATATTGGCCTGATTGAGGTTATGGGATTAGCAGTTCTTCCTGCAAGACTACGTGAAGAAATGGCAGATTTAAAAACTGCAATTTTAAATCATGAAGATCTACGCAAAATAGAAAGCTTGGAAAAGCATGCAGACTGGGCAGAGAAATTCCAAACAAAGTATCAGAATATAAATGAAAGTAATATTGATAAGATTATTGAAGAAGAAATTGGACTTGTATTTATGCAGGTGCTAGAGGATGGAGGCGTATATAAAAGAACTCCAGAAGGAAGCCTGGCATTTGAGAAATTTTTAAATTCTTTATAAAGTTTGATAGAAACATTCCCCAAAAGAAAAGAAGCGCATAAGATAAACTAATTATAACGGAGAAGGTTTCTTATGGCATTTTGTAAAACAGTTATTCACGTTGCACAACCAGGAGATACTTTTTATAGGCTCGCCCAGCGTTACAAAACAACGGTTCCAGAAATTATTATGCGCAATCCGGGGGTAAATCCCTATAATTTACAAGTAGGAACGAGATTAAATATTTGTGCTGGGCAAGATACAAATCCAGTTCAAAGAGACGAAATGGAATTGAATAATGATATGAGAAAGGCTTGGACTCAGCAGCTTTATTGGTCTAGCATTCTTATGAACAGCATTTTTCAAGATCAAGCAGATACAGAGGACATAGCGGTTCGATTTATGCAAACACCAGAGGATATAGCAAGTGTGTTTAGCAAGTTTTATCCGCAATCCACTGTCAATCAGTTAACACAGCTTTTTGTGGAAAATAATCAATTAGCAATAGAAGCTATGCGCGCGATGAAGGCTAATGATATGCAAAAGGTAGATCAAATAGAGCAGCAATGGTATCTCAACGCTGAGAGAATTGCAAGGCTGCTAAGTAGTATTAATTCAACATATAGCTATGAAGAAATTCGAGATGCACTTGTTAGTTATATAGAAATGCAACTAAGACAAATGCAGGCAGCATTAATGGGTAATTATAGCGAGGCAATTAGATTGTTTGATGAGAATGAAAATAAAACGATGGAGCTTGCAGATTACCTGACAGAAGGATTAATAGATCAATTTTATAAGTCTTAAGATAGAGCAGGGATGATACCCTGCTTTATTATTGGGCATCTTTTTTATTTTGTGAATATGTAACATTTCCAAAAGGGAAAAATATTGGTACAATAAGAAAAAACACCTTGGAGAATTAATATGAAGCTGGCAGTAATAAGTGATATCCATGGAAATTATGTGGCATTAGAAGCTTTTATGAAATACATAGAGACTAATAGACCAGATGCAATTGTGTGTTTGGGAGATTATTTAACGGATGGTCCATATCCGCAAAAGACCCTGTCATTATTTAATAAGCTACTGGAGAGCTACCCATGCTTTGTCGTGAAGGGAAACCGAGAAGAGTATTTGATTCAAAACTTTCATGAGCCAAAGGGGTGGAGGATTTGCTCGGCATCAGGAGCACTGCTTTATACCTCCCAAAATGTGACTGAAGAGGATATTAGATTTTTTGAGAAGCTAAAAGAAGTGGATGTACTTTGCCTAGAGGATTTTCCAACAATCACCATCTGCCATGGAAGCCCAACACAGCTTAGAGGAAACTTTGACGTAGATAGGAAATTGCTGGTATCAACTTTGAAAGAATTAGAGACTCCTTATTTGCTTGGGGGACATAGTCATAAACAAGAGCTTGTGGAAATGTTTGGAAGGACATACGTAAATCCAGGCTCCCTAGGTCTTGCAATCGATGGAAAAGGCGGAAACATAGAGTTCGCAATGCTTCATGGCAGTAAAGCTGACTGGAAGGTAGAGCTTATTAGTAAACCATATGATGTAGAAAGATTCTTACAGGATTTTACAGCCTCAGGCCTAGATGAATATGGTATGGTATTAAATAGAGCAGTGAAAAAGACGTTAGTTACAGGAAATAATTATTTTTATCATGCAGTAAAGGAAGCATGTGAAATTGCTCAAATGCCCCTAGATAAAATAGAAACAGAAGAAGTTTGGCAAGAGGTTTCAAAGCGATTAGAATTAGGAGATGACTAATGAAATTCTTATTAACAGCAGTGAATGCAAAGTATATACATTCAAATCCTGCAATTTATAGCCTTCGCAAATATGCAGGAGAGGAAATGCTTACCCATATAGAGATTGCGGAATATACCATAAATAATCGATTAGAGGATATCTTGGCGGATATCTATAGAAGGAACCCTAGTGTTATTGCATTTTCTTGCTATATTTGGAATTGGAGTATGATACAAGACATTATGGTAGAGTTGCATAAGCTGCTGCCCCAGCTGCCTATATGGCTCGGAGGTCCGGAAGTATCGTGGGATGCCTCAGAAATTTTGGAAAGCTATCCTTTTGTTACCGGTGTCATGGTGGGAGAGGGTGAAGCGACCTTTAAAGAACTAATGCACTTTTATGTGGAAGAAAAAGGGGTACTAGATGAAATATCGGGTTTAGTTATAAGGACAGGAAAAACAGCTCAGCGAGAGCTAACAAATTTATCTCAGCTTCCATTTCTATACGAGAATTTGGACCAATTTCATAATAGAATTATTTACTATGAATCAAGCAGAGGGTGTCCATATAGATGTAGTTATTGCTTATCTTCCATCGATAAGACAGTGAGATTACGTGACATTAGTGTCGTAAAGAAAGAAATTCAATTTTTTTTGGATCAAAAGGTAGCTCAAGTAAAGTTTGTGGATAGGACATTTAACTGCAACCATGACCATGATTTAGCCATATGGAGATATATTTTAGAGCATGACAACGGTGTCACAAATTTTCATTTTGAAATAGCAGCAGATATTTTGAACGATGAAGAAATAGAACTTCTGAATCAAATGAGACCGGGACTAGTTCAATTAGAGATAGGGGTTCAATCAACCAATCCAGCTACGTTAAAAGAAATTAGACGAGTAATGAATATATCTAAACTTGAAGAGGTGGTTTCTAAAATTAGGCAAGGAAACAATATTCATCAGCATTTAGATTTAATTGCTGGTTTACCATTTGAAGACTATGATAGCTTTAGGGCATCCTTTAATCAGGTGTATGCGATGAAACCCGATCAGCTACAGCTAGGATTTTTAAAGGTGCTCAAGGGTTCCTATATGCATGAAATGGCAGAAAGTTATGGCATTTGTTACAATTCAAAGCCTCCATATGAGGTACTTTTTACAAAATGGCTTCCATATGAAAAGATGCTAAGGCTGAAAAAGATAGAGGAAATGGTTGAAATTTATTATAACAGTGACCAGTTTACATACACGCTACCTTGTTTAGAGCAGGTTTTCGAGGCACCCTTTCAGATGTATGAAGCTTTAGCGGATTTTTACGATAGGAACGGATATTTTACAGCTAGCCCAGCAAGAGTGTATCGTTATCAAATACTACTTAATTTTGCTTTAGAGTATGATTTACAGCGTAGCGATTTATATAAGGAATTACTTACATTTGATATGTATTTAAGAGAAAACCTAAAGAGTCGCCCAGATTTTTCCAAAGATTTAGCTAACTTTAAAATGGATATCCGTGGGTTCTATGAAAAGGAGGCAGAAGAGAGATGTTATCTACCAAGCTATGAAGGGTTTGATGCAAGGCAGCTTGTCAAAATGACTCATTTAGAGCCATTTATCTATCCTGTATGGGTAGACGCGGGCACTTATGAAAAAATGGAAAAAGAAAAATTTGTATTATTTAATTATCAAGATAGAAATCCTCTTACCTATCAAGCAAAAACAGTGGTAGTAAATAAAGAGAAATAAGGGAGGAAGAGCGCCATGCCCCAAAATACAAGCGAAATTTTAGCGGCGTTAGACGCTGAGTATGGAACGGATTATAGATGTTACTTGAATCACGAAAATGCATGGCAGCTTCTGATAGCCACTATGCTTAGTGCGCAGTGCACGGATGCTAGAGTAAACATCGTTACAGCGGATTTGTTTCAAAAATATCCATCCGTGGAGGCTTTTGCCAAGGCAAAGCTAAGTGAACTTGAAAAGGATATTTATTCTACAGGCTTTTATCATAATAAGGCAAAGAACATTATTGCGTGCTGTAGGGACTTAATTGATAAATTTGGTGGCGAGGTTCCCTCTAATATAGAAGATTTAACGTCCCTTGCGGGTGTTGGAAGGAAAACTGCAAATGTAATTAGGGGAAATATTTTTCATGACCCAAGCATTGTGGTAGATACTCATGTAAAACGTATATCGAAAAAACTGGGTCTTTGCAAAAGTGACGATCCAGTAAAGGTGGAACAGGAGCTTATGAAGGTCCTACCTAAGGAGCATTGGATTTTATATAATATTCAAATAATTTCCTTTGGAAGACAAATTTGTAAGGCGCCTACTCCCAAGTGTGAAGAGTGTTTTATGCCCCATCTTTGCCCTGACTATCAGAAAAGAGAGGGGAAAAAGAAAAAATGATAGATTCATATGTATGCATTGATTTAGAGACAACAGGGCTAAACCCTAAAACGGACAGGATTATTGAAATCGGTGCTGTGAAGGTGGAAAAGGGTATTTCGATAAAATACTATGAAACCTTTGTAAATCCAGGAAGACTTCTAGAAAATAAGATTGTTGATTTGACTGGAATCACAGATGCTGATTTAAAGCACGCTCCAAGTATAAGTGAAGTTTTGCCGGAAATTTTGGATTTTATAGGAGATGATATACTCCTTGGGCACTGTATACTTTTTGATTATTCTTTTTTGAAGAAGGCGGCGGTAAATGAAAAGCGCTCCTTTGAAAAAATGGGAATTGATACGTTGAAAATAGCGAGAAAATATTTGAGTGAGTTAGAGAGTCGTAGTTTGGATTATTTGTGTGGTCATTATGGAATAGAGCATTATGCCCATAGAGCGTTGGAGGATGCAAAGGCAACCTGCCTATTACATAAAAAAATAGCAGAACAATTTTTTTCAAAGGAAAATGAAAAAGATTTTCTGCCACAAAAGCTTGTTTATAATGTAAAAAGAGAAACGCCGATTACGAAGGCGCAAAAAGAACGGTTATATAAGTTGCTAACGAAGCATAAACTAGATACAGAGTATGATTTAGACCAACTGACAAGAAATGAAGCTAGTCGTTATGCAGATCAAATTCTTGCAAAGTACGGACGATAGAACCTCTTAGAGAACTATTTAAGGCTTCTGCAATGGGTATTAATTCTGCAATTTTAGACGACTCTTTGTTGCTGGCATATATGTTTGCCAGTAGTACATAGCTTTTGCTGATATCGCTTTTAGCTGAGATAGCAAACTCTAGGATAATGCGAGCTTCCCTTTCATAGCCATTATGATAAAGAATGTCTGCCCATTTGTGTAAGGTACGAACAAGTGACGTAAAGTTTTGATCATAGTCTGCTAAAAGATTGATGTTGGGAGCGCCATATTTTAGCTTTAAATCAGTATTTGAAATCCCAGTGAAATTAACAATTTTGCCCTCTGATAGTATACGTAGGGTTTCAATACATTCTGAAACGACGGGATCATCAGACATAATACTTAAGGGCAGAGAGTCTAGCGGAATAGTAATATATTCTAGATTATCCAGTGGCATGCGCCTAGTGTTGTTTGCCATGGCTTCCTTTTTCCAAAAGCTTTTTTGGTCTTTTTCGGTGACTTTTCGGGACCTGCGTATGTTGTGATATATGACTAGAACGAATACGATTAAACTTGCAAAAAAACCTAATTTCATATATAATATCCTTTCAGTAGATTTGAGAAACCTAGCGAATTATTGTATGCAGTAAGAAAGGTGTGGTAGTTAATATGTTTAACATGAATAAGCATAGAAGAATTATTTCATCAGTGATTATTATTCTCTTAGTACTTGCAATGTTACTTCCAACATTAGCATATATTTTCTAAGAATTCAAATAGAGAATAACCCTTGATTTATACGTGCGCATAGTGCGCAGACGGGAGCCCCATATGAATAAAAATAAATTTAAGATTGCACTTGCAGTGCTTGCTTTTTTTTGCTTGCTACCGCTAGGTGTTTTAATCTTACCCGCGATGCAGGTAGAAGCCAAAGGTCCAGATACCATAAAAGATGGAATCTATGCAGGCGCTATTTCTCTTAGCGGTTTAACGGAAAGAGAAGCCAAGGAAGCAATTGAAAATTATATTCTAGAGTTAAAGGGTGTAACCATAACTTTAGTGGCAGCAGATAATCATGAAGTGAACGTTACTGCAGAGGATTTGGGCTTATCTTGGTCAAACCAAGAAATTGTAGAAGAAGCGCTTATGCTAGGTAGACAAGGAAATATTATCCAAAGATATAAGGCCTTGAAAGACTTAGCACATGAAAATAAAATTTATCCTATCGAAGTTGATTTTGAAATAGGTCTTATTAACGATATGCTTATTAATAAGTGCGTTAGATATGACCAGCCAGCAATTAACGTTTCTTTAGCAAAAGAAAATGGAATCTTTTCAGTAGTTGAAGGACAAAAAGGTTTTGCACTAGATGTAGAAACCTCTATTGATATTGTATATAGCTATCTTATAAATGAGTGGAATCATGAACCTGTTACCATTGCACTAGAAATAGGGGTAACGGAGCCAAGAGGTAGCGCCGAAGAGCTTGCCATGGTAAAGGACATTATTGGTGGCTTTTCAACTTCCTATTCTACATCTGGCTCAAGCCGAAGAGCTAACGTAGAAAATGGAGCAAGGCTTATAAATGGAACAACATTATATCCAGAGGAAGAGTTTTCTGCATATGAAGCAGTAGCTCCATTTTCAGAAGCCAATGGATATTATATGGCAGGTTCATACTTAAATGGAAAAGTAGTTGATAGCTTAGGCGGCGGAATCTGTCAGGTTTCTACCACCCTTTATAATGCAGTTCTACTAGCAGAGCTAGATGTTACTATGCGTTATAATCATTCTATGATAGTTGCATATGTAGATCCATCTGCTGATGCGGCGATTGCAGAATCATCAGGAAAAGATTTTAAATTTGTGAATAATACAGGCTATCCTATTTATATAGAAGCATATACAACCAAAGACAAACAGTTAACATTTAATATTTATGGTGTAGAAACAAGACCGGCTTCAAGAACCGTAGAATATGTTAGTGAAGTTTTAGAGGTTACAAATCCAGATACAGAACTTATTTATTCAAGTTCTTCTCAGCCATTAGGCTATATTGCAGTAGAAAGTGCCCATATTGGTTATAAGGCACAGCTCTGGAAGGTAGTTAAGGAAAATGGTGTTGAGATTAGTAAAACCAAGGTAAATAGTAGTACCTATAAAGTAGCACCTAGAAGTGCAACGGTAGGTGTTGCAACAAGCGACCCTAATGCCTATAATGAAATTATGGCAGCGATTGGTACAAATAGTATTGATCATGTAAAAAATGTGATTGCAATACTAACGACTGCTCCACCAGCAGATGTGTCAACCCCAGCAGAAGAATAAAGCAACAGTAGGAAGTATGGAATGAAAATTGGCAAGGTATCGGAAAGCATTTTAAAACGTTCTGTTTTAAAGCAAGTAAAACAAAAAAATGATGAAATAAAATGTGGCGCAGCTATAGGGGTAGACTGCGCCGTTTTTACGTCCGATTCTACTGATTTTATGACAGTATGCGTGCAGGCGGGAACGCTAATATGTACAGAGGATATGGTCAGATATATTCATAAAGTGGCTAATAATTTAGCTTGTGCAGGTGCCTCATTATATGGAGTGTTATTAACACTATGCTTACCAGAACGCACAAGGGAAATAGAAATAAAGCAAATAATGGAAGTGGCAAAACAAACCAGCGATGCATTGGGTATGCAGATAATGGGGGGACATACAACCTTATCTACGGTAGCCAAGGTACCAACGGTTTCCGTTACAGGACTAGGAAAACTGAAAAAAGAAGATGCTATTTTACCTGGGAAAATTCATCCAGGTCAAGATATTGTAATAAGCAAGTGGATTGCATTAGAGGGAACGTGGCTTATAGCAAGTCAAAGAAAAGAGGAGCTATTATCAAAATATCCATCTCACCTTGTAGATGCAGCAATTCATTACAAAAATTCTATATCCACTTTGAAAGAGGCCGCCACCGCCATAAGGTCCAATGTCAGCGCAATGCATGACATATCTGAGGGCGGAGTATTTGCTGCTCTTTGGGAATTGGCAGAAGGCGCAGATGTTGGACTAACCATTGACCTCAAAAAAATACCAATAAAGCAAGAAAGCGTAGAAATTTGCGAGTTCTTTCATATCAATCCATATGAATTAATGTCCGGAGGAAGTTTAATCATGATAGTGGATAATGGATATGATTTGGTAAGACAGTTGGAGGAAGAACAAATTCCAGCCGTGGTGGTCGGTAAGATAACAGATAGCAACGATAGAATTATTCTAAATGATGATGAAAGACGTTTTTTAGATCGCCCCAAGGCGGATGAGATTTATAAAGTATTAGACCTATAAAACGCATATAATGCAGAAAAGAGGAAAATTATGAGAGAAGAATTATTAGCCATCATAGAAAAAAATAGTCGTGCAGACTTAAAAGAATTGGCAATTATTTTAGGCGTAGAAGAAATCGATGTTGTAAATGAATTAGCAGCATTAGAAAAAGAAGGAATTATTTGCGGTTATCATACACTAATCAATTGGGAAAATACCAGCATCGAGAAAGTAAACGCTTTAATTGAAGTGCGTGTAACTCCACAGAGAGGTCAGGGCTTTGATGCAATTGCAGAACGTATTTACAAATATGATGACGTTGAGGCTGTATATCTTATTTCTGGCGGTTATGATTTATTAGTATCCCTAGAAGGAAAATCACTAAAAGAAGTAGCTAGTTTTGTATCAGATAAATTATCGACACTAGATACGGTTTTAAGTACAGCAACTCATTTTGTGTTAAAGAAGTACAAAGACCATGGAACTGTTATTAATAGAAAACCAGAAGATGAAAGGGAGAAGATTACACCATGAGAAATCCACTTGCAGAAAAAGTCGTAGATATTAAGCCTTCGGGTATTAGAAAGTTTTTCGACATCGTAAGTGAGATGAAAGATGCAATTTCTCTTGGTGTGGGAGAACCAAATTTTGATACTCCTTGGCATATTCGTGATGAGGGTATTTATTCCCTAGAAAAGGGTCGTACCTACTATACATCTAACTCTGGTCTAAAGGACCTTCGAGTTGAAATTTGTAACTATATGAAACGTACACAGGGCATACATTATAACCATGCAACAGAGGTACTGATTACCGTTGGTGGTTCAGAGGCTATTGATATGGGACTTCGTGCGATGGTAAACCCTGGTGATGAGGTGCTTATTCCACAGCCTAGCTATGTTTCCTATGAGCCTTGTGCAATTTTAGCAGGGGCAACTCCTGTAATAATTGATCTAAAAGCTGAGAATGAATTTCGCCTAACAGCTCAAGAGCTTAGAGATGCCATTACAGAAAAAACAAAAATTCTTATTTTGCCATTTCCCAATAATCCAACTGGCGCTATCATGACAAAGGAAGATTTAGAAGAAATAGCTGAGATTGTTTTAGAACATGATTTATATATAATGTCAGATGAGATTTATGCAGAGCTTACATACAATGGAAAACATGTTTCGATAGCAAGTCTTCCTGGAATGCAGGAAAGAACTATTTTAATTAATGGTTTTTCAAAGGCATATGCCATGACTGGTTGGAGACTGGGTTATGCTTGTGGACCAAAAGCAATTATTGAACAAATGACCAAAATTCATCAGTTTGCGATTATGTGCGCTCCTACAACTAGCCAGTATGCTGCAATCGAAGCACTTAGAAATGGTGATGAGGACGTAGCACACATGCGTCAGGAGTATAATCAAAGAAGACGCTACTTAATGCATGCATTTAGGGAAATGGGACTGGAATGTTTTGAGCCATTTGGGGCATTTTATGTATTTCCTTGTGTAAAAGAGTTTGGTATGACAAGTGAAGAGTTTGCTACTAGGTTTTTGGAAGAGGAAAAGGTTGCTGCAGTTCCAGGAACAGCTTTTGGCGATAGTGGAGAAGGATTCTTGCGTATTTCCTATGCATATTCTTTAGAACAATTAAAGGAAGCGTTAACAAGGTTAGAGAGATTTATAACAAGATTACGTCAGGAAAAGAAATAGAGGAATTTAATATGCATATTATTTTGTTTTGTT
>JAVBUZ010000110.1:0-3312 GCA_031554725.1 Lachnospiraceae bacterium
CCTTACTTGTTGCTTCCCATGGTGCGTGCATATTTAACACAGCAACACCACTATCAATTACGTTCATTCCATACAGTGCCAAAATATAAGCAATCGTGCCAGCTCCACCTATATCTACCTTTCCAAACTCTGCTGTTTGGAAAGTAATCTTCTCTTTATCCATAATATCACGGATATGTGCCATATATTCTGCATTCGCATCGTTAGAGCCAGACTTACCTCTAGCACCAGTAAATTTATTAAATACCATACCTTCACCTAAAAATGCAGCGTTTTTCTTTTCAAAAATGGAGGCAAAGCTTGGATCAAAGCCTGCACTAACATCTGAAGATAGCATACAAGAACGAGAAAGACATCTTCTCACATTTAGCTCACTATAATCGCCTGTTAGGTTTAAAAGCTCTGCTACACTGTTTTCAAAGAATCTGGACTGCATTCCCGTTGCACCAACAGAACCAATTTCTTCTTTATCTACTAGAATACAGCACATCGTACGATCTGATTTCTTTGTATCTAGCATGGCTTTTAATGAGGTAAATGCACAAACTCTGTCATCCTGTCCATAGCCTAAAATCATACTTCTATCAAAGCCAGCTTCTCTAGCTTTTCCTGCTGGTACAATTTCTAATTCTGCAGACAAGAAATCATCTTCTTCCATATCATAGGTTTCTTTTAGAATCTGAAGAATTCCTGCTTTTACTGCATCTTTTCCAGCTTTTTTGTCTTCATCCTTTTCTTTACCAAGAGAAAGTGGCTTATTTCCAATAATTAAATCAAGTGCTTCGCCTTCAATTACCTTTGCTGCTTTTTTGTCCATTTGCTCCTGTGCAAGATGAATTAATAAATCAGAAATAAAGAAAACTGGATCATCCTCCTCTTCTCCAATTGCAAGCTCAATGGTTGTTCCATCTTTTTTTACAACTACACCATGTATAGCTAGCGGAATGGTTACCCACTGATATTTTTTAACACCACCATAATAATGTGTATCTAAATAAGCAAAACCACCGTCTTCATATAATGGATTCTGCTTCACATCCAATCTTGGTGAGTCAATATGAGCACCCAAAATATTGATACCTTCTGTCATTGGCTTTTCACCAATCTGGAACATAACCAATGACTTATTCATCCATGCACTATAGACTTTATCACCCTTTTTAAGCTTCTTGCCTGCTGCAATTACTTTTTCTAGTTCTTCGTAGCCTTCCTTTTCTATGGTGTTAATGATAACATCAACACATTCTCTTTCTGTCTTTCCCTGATCTAAAAAGTTCATATATTCTTTGGAAAGGACTTCTAGCTCTTTTAATTGTTTTTGATTATAGGTTTCCCAAGTATTTTTCTTTTCCATACCTTTTCCTTTATTATTGTCTAAGCTGAGCGCCTAACTGTTCTAAACCATTTAAGATTTTCTTCATTGCTGCTGTTACATCATTTTCTTCCAAGGTTCTATCAAGTGCACGGAAGGTAATAGAATATGCTACAGATTTGTATCCTTCTTGAATCTGGCTTCCTTCATAGATATCAAATAATTGATAAGACTCTAAAATTTTACCGCCTCTTTGTGCAATAATATCTTCTATCTGTCCTACTAAAATATTTTTTGGAATGGTCATACTAATATCACGGCTTACAGCAGGGTATTTTGCAATACCAGCATATTTTCTATCAAAGGTTGCAAATGGCAATACCTCTGGCATATCAAGAACTGCAATATAAGCTTTCGTTCCAATATCATAGTTATCTGCCACTTCCGGATGAACCTCGCCTATATATCCAACTACTTTTCCATCATAAGAAATAGTTGCCTGACGGCCTGGATGTAAATAGGTCATTCCTGCATTCGGATCGTATGCACATTTTTTATTCATACCAACGCTTTCAAAGAATTCTTCTACTACGCCTTTCAGAGTAAAGAAATCTCCTTCACCATACATTCCAAGAGTAAACTGCATTCTTTCTTCTGGTAATTGTATCATTGGTACTTCTTTTGGCAAATATACATTTCCCAATTCGTACAAACGAACATCTTTATTTCTTCTATTATAGTTTGTTGCTAGACTCGTTAAAATACCATTTATAGAAATTGTTCTCATAATAGAGAAATCTTCTCCTAATGGATTAGAAATGGTAACGGTCTGACGAAGCTTACTATCTTCTGGGATTAATAGCTTATCAAATACTTTAGGGCTTTCAAAGGAATAGCACATTCCTTGAGAAAAACCACAGTATTCTGCGATGTCTTTTGCTTTTTCCTCAACGCGAAGCTTAAAGGATAGCTTTCCAGTGGTTGCTTCCCCTCTAGGTAAGGAGGTTGGAATTTTATCATAGCCGTAGAATCTTGCTACTTCTTCTGCTATATCAGCAAATCCAACTAAATCCTGACGGAAAGAAGGAATTACAAGATCACCACTTTCTTTATCATACGCTAATTCTTCTTTTGCAAAAATTTCCAGCATTTCATCTGCACTAAGACTTGTTCCAAGTAGCTGATTAATTCTTTCTGGTTCAAACGGAATTCTTTTAAGTGGTGCTAGTGGTTCACAAACATCTACCATTCCACCAACCACATCTCCACAGCCTAGTTCCTGAATAAGCTGACAAGCACGATCAATTGCCGCCTGTGCATTTCTTGGATCTAAGCCTTTTTCAAACTTTCCAGAAGCATCGGTACGAAGACCTACGCGCTTTGAAGATTTACGAATATTGGTTCCGTTAAAGGTTGCTGCTTCTAATAGCACAGTTTTTACATCATCTGTAATTTTAGAGTTTTCACCACCCATAATACCGGCTAAACCAATTTCTTTTTCACCATCGCAAATCATCAGCATTTCAGAATCTAATTTTCTTACCTGACCATCTAAGGTCTGGAATTCGTCTCCATCCTTCGCTCTACGAACAATGATTTTATTTCCTGCTATTTGGCTTAGGTCATAGGCATGCATCGGCTGACCGAATTCTTCCATTACGTAGTTTGTGATATCTACTAAATTGTTAATTGGTCTAATTCCACTTGCTGCTAAGTGTCTTTGCATCCACTTTGGAGATGGTCCAATTTTAATATTGGTACATACTCTTGCGCAGAATCTTGTACATAGGTCTGTATCTTTTACTTCTACAGAGATGTATTTATTTACATCTTCCCCATTATCTTTTACTTCTACTACAGGAGCTACAAATTTTTTATCAAAGGTAACTGCTGCTTCTCTTGCAATACCTAAAACACTGTAGCAATCTACACGGTTACTGGTTATTTCATATTCAAAAACAGTGTCTCTAAGTCCTAGAAGCTCTACCGCATCCGCACCT
>JAVBUZ010000041.1:0-17288 GCA_031554725.1 Lachnospiraceae bacterium
AAGTGCAGAAGCACAAAAAATGCCGCAAAAAGAAGTGTAACTCCTGTTGGTAAAAAGGAACAAAGCAAGGAAACCATCAGCACTACCGCAACATTATCTATTTGCGACATGTATCCTAGCTTCCCATTTAATAAATTCAACGAAATAAATGCCAATAAAAACTTAAGAATTGGCACTATAAAAACCTCATTCTTGCTATAAAGCTTATTTAATAGTTCTTTCATTTCAAGCAAATTTCTCATGTTATAAACCTTTCAATTGCTTTTATTTATCATACATTGATGCTAGTCTCTTAAGATTATTATAGTAATTTCTCATTCCTTTTTTTGCCTTGCCAAACCGAACCGCGTAAACGACGTAAGATATCAGTGCATATACAACTACTATAACGATATAGGCAATTAGTACATTCTTAGCAAATACAAACAAATCCATACTATATACATCTTGCATAAATAGTTCAAAATCATAAAAAATATAAAGCGCAAAGCAAACCGCAAATGCAATGGTTGCAGAAATAATAGATCCAATTACTTGGATGCTAATATAATCACTGCGAAAGTAGTTTCCCACTACTCCATTTCGCTTACCTTCATTTTTTTCATATGATGCCAACTTGGTCATCAAAATTATTCGTTCTTCATTTAGCATACAGTAATCCTCTACATTTTAAAACTTACAGATATCTCATTCTTTCTTTATCTTTTGGATCTTTTTTAGGTTCTGGCGCAACCGGCTCGTTCTTACGAATTGCATTTCTTAATCCCATGGTCATTTCTTTTTTGCATTTTGCACAGAACCTTCCACTGGTAATTATTGTAGGACAGTTCTCACACTGCAAAACAATTCCTGAACCTTCTAGTAGCTCCAATCTTTCTTCTCGTAACCATTGATGAATTTGACCAATTTCAACTTCACAAGCTTCCGAAACCTCTTGAATTCCTACACCCCTATGTTCTCTAATATATTCCTTTACTTCCGTAAATTTCTTGTCCATTTCTTCTCGACAAGACATACAAATATATGGTCCTACCACGTAATTAAAGATTCTCCCACATTTTCTGCAATTATGTACATTCATTTGTCTACCTCCGTTTGGTTCTGAGCGTCCGCGCACCCAATGAGATTATAAATTCTTGATTTTTTAATCTCCGCCAATAGCCAGCGTGATAAAATAAATTTGGCATATCCCAACTTGCAATAACACCTTCGAGATTTGGTCTATTGTTTGTCCCGTTGTATAGATGTCGTCAATAATCATAGCTTTATTCAATTTTACATCATTTAGGCCAATTTTGAAAGCATTTTTCAAATTATTTTGGCGCTCACGCTCATTTAATTCCTTTTGCGGAACAGTGTATCTATACCGCTCCACCAAATGACAATATACAGGTTTGTCTAAGAGCTTTCCCAGCTCCTTTGCCAAAAGCTCAGCCTGATTGAAACCCCGCTGACGTTTTTTCTTTTTATGAAGCGGAACTGGTATTAGTGCATCCACGCCCCAACTTTCTACTTCTGCCCCCAAGTGCTCTACGACCTCTTTAGCAAAAGTGGTTGCATACTCTCGGCGATTTGAATACTTATAGCGATAAATAGCTTTTGCGACGTCTTTATATTCAAATAGCGCTCTACCTTTAATAAACAGGTGGGATTTACCTACGCATTCTGCGCACACCCCTTCCCCTTTTTCCGAAAGACTCCTTCCACACTTTTTACAGCATGGTTCTTTAATATATACTATCTTCTTTTTGCAAGAATTACAAAATCCATGCTCTTTTCTTCCCAGCACCTCATCACACAACGGGCAACGTTTGGGAAAAAGCAAATCACCTATCTTTCTAATCCATGTTTCTTTCAGTTGTGCTTCCCTTCCGCACAAAATCGACTTCATTTCCCCCTAAAATACACATAATTCTTTAATTCTATTTGTAAAATCTGTATAACGTGCATTGGCATCTGCGTTTTGAATCATTTGACCAATTATTTCCTTACTTCCCAGTATCATTACGCACCCCCGAGCACGTGTAACGCCAGTATAAAGTAAATTTCGATTAAACAGCATTTTAGGTCCACTTAAAAGTGGCATTACCACCGCGGGATATTCACTTCCCTGTGACTTATGTATGGTTATGGCATAAGCCAGCTCCAGCTCATCCAGGGCAGCAAATGGATATCTTACTTTCTTTTGTTCTTCATATTCCACCACAAGCTGCGCAGCAAACTCGTCAATTTCTATTATCTTCCCTATATCTCCGTTAAATACCCCGATACCACTGTCAATAGGAATTCCATATCGACTAACAATCTCCCACTCCAGTTGATAGTTATTCTTAACCTGCATAACTTTATCGCCTTCGCGAAATACCATATCGCCCATGGCATGTTCTTTTTTACTTCTATCTTCTGGATTCAAATACTTCTGCAAAATCTGGTTTAATGTCTCAACTCCTAGGCTTCCCTTTCGCATCGGTGTTAATACCTGAATTTCATGTGGATCAGCCTTCACATATTTTGGTAATTTTTCTGTTATTAGCTGTACCATATGTTTGTATATGACATTTGCGTCATTTCTTTCGAGAAAGAAAAAATCGTTACTTTTTGTTCCCAGTTCAATTTCCTTACCCTGATTTATTTTATGTGCATTGACAACAATGTCACTTTCTTCCGCTTGGCGAAATATTTTTTTCAGAACAACCGTTGAAAATGCCTTACTCGCTATAATATCCCTTAAAATTTGTCCCGGCCCTACCGAAGGTAGCTGGTCAACATCGCCTACCAAAATAAGTCTTGTTCCAGGCATAATTGCCTTTAAAAGAGATTGAAAAAGCGGAAGGTCTACCATCGACATTTCATCAATAATAATTACATCTGCTTCCAAAGGATTTTCTTCATTTCGCTCAAATTTGACACTTCTTCTCTCATCATCTGATAAGGCCCCATTAAGTTCAAGCATACGGTGAATGGTTCTTGCCTCATAACCAGTAGCCTCTGTCATTCTTTTAGCTGCCCTGCCAGTTGGAGCCGCCAAATAAATATCTAGTCCCTCTCCTTCAAAATAGCGAATTATTGTATTTATTGTTGTCGTCTTTCCTGTTCCCGGTCCTCCCGAGAGAATAAACAGACCATTTTTTATACTTTCAAATATAGCTTGATATTGGAGCTCATCCAGCTCAACCGCATCCTCCATTCGCTTTATTTTATCGCGAATAAACTTTTCTTCCGAAGGTAGCATACCTTCCTCACTACCCATCTGAATGTTTAAATCATGTAGCATACGCGCGCACCCAAGCTCTGCATAATAATAGGTCGTTGCAAACACCTTATCCGACTTTACTATAATTTTCTTATCCATTACCATATTGGGAATTTGATTTTGAATACTCTCCGCTGGCACTTCAAGTAGTTGCTGCGCTTTTTCTATAAGCAAGTTCATTGGCAAATAGGTATTTCCATCTTGTACACTCTGTAATAGTACGTAGAGTATACCGCTTCGAATTCGATAATCTGCGTCTGTATGGATTCCAATCTTTCTTGCAATCTCATCTGCAATTTTAAATCCAACCCCTTGTATATCCTCTGCTAGCCGATAAGGATTTTCTTGCATCATATTATACAAAGTATTTCCATATGTATCATGTATTTTAAAAGCTAGAGCATTGGAAATTCCAAACTTTTGCAGATAGACAAGGGCATTTCGCATATCTTTTTTCTCTTCCATCTGCATAGATATCTCTCTTGCAATACGCTCACTAATGCCTTTTATCTCAACTAATCTTTCTGGTTCTTCTTCAATAATACGGAAGGTATCTTCGCCAAATTTCTTCACAATTTTGGATGCCAACGAGGGGCCAATTCCTTTTATCGCACCAGAGCCTAAATAGCGTTCTATGCTAATGCTATCCTGAGGTGTTACCGTTTTATAGGACACGATTTTAAACTGTTCACCATAAACAGGATGTTCTATAAAGTCACCCTCTAGCTCAAGTGTCTCCCCCTGCGTCACGCCCTTTAAAAATCCCACACAGGTTAGGTCATCACCATCCACCACCAAATCCATGACCGTATATCCATTGTCTGTATTTTGAAATATGATATGATCAATAAATCCTTGAATAATCTCCATTATATCTCCCACTACACAAAATTCCTATCAGGGCAACCCCCAATAGGAATTTAATTTATCATTATCCTATACCTCATAATTACGTTTCATTTGCTCATATAGCATTTGTGCCATTCCTAAACCATTCGTTTCCGTTGACTCAGATGCAATTTCCTGAATCATACTATCCTTATAGTAATCAAGCATATTACTTCCATAAGAAGAGCTCTCCTCAGACTGTGGAATTGTCTTCATCATTTCTTTAAACATCATCTCTAAAAAGTATGCCTCAAATTCCTTACAGGCATCCATAAGCTCTTCATCTGTTTTGTTTTCAAAATCCGCACTCAGATTTCCTTCTAGCTTGGAAGCAGACTGACTACTTTTTTGTGTGTATAGTTCTGAATAAGCTGCGTTTAAAGAATTAATATCCATGACTTCCTCATTTCCACCTAAGAATTATCGTCTTAGATTATTTGCCTGTTGAAGCATTTCATCAGATGCCGTGATAGCCTTAGAGTTCATTTCATATGCTCTCTGTGCCACAATCATGTTAACCATTTCATCTACAACCTGTACACCAGAGCCTTCTAAATATCCCTGTGTAATTGTACTTCTTCTTACCGTTGTGCTAGTTGCTTCATTTATTGCTTGTCCACTTGCTCCCGTTTGCTTATACAAACTACTATCAAGCTTTTCTAATCCCGCTGGATTGGTAAACTGGAATACGCCTAATCTTATGCCTAGTGGTTTCGGATTATTGGCTGCATCTGGATAACAAATTTCGCCATCAGCTGTAACGGTAATATTACTTGTTGTATAGTTAGAATTCAGAACAATCGCCTTACCTGCGGAATCCAAAACTGGTAGTCCGTCGGTTGTGGATAGCATTATTCCACCATTACTTGCAGTTGTCCACTGAAAGTTTCCATTTCTAGTGTAATATGTATTACCATCTTCGCCTCTTACACCAAACAAGCCTTGACCGGTAATTGCAAAAGCACTATCACTATTACTAGCCAATGTAGGTCCATCCTTAAAGATAGATGTTACCGATGCATTTCTTACACCCAAACCTACCTGCGCACCAATTGGTTTTTTTTCTCCGTTAGCCGAAGTTGTTTTTGTCTGTATATTCTGATAAAGCAAAGATTTAAATTCATTAACTTCTGCTTTATATCCTACTGTATTTACATTGGCAAGGTTATTAGATATAACATCTACATTACTTTGCTGTGCTATCATTCCCGTTGCTGCTGTCCATAAACTTCTTACCATGTGCTACCTCCTATTACAACTTACCTAACTGATTAACTGCAATTTCCAAAGAGCTATCATAGGTCTGCATTACTTTTTGATTACTTTCATATTGTCTTGTAATGCTAATCATATTTACCATTTCAGATACTACCTGCACATTTGCCATTTCTAAGTATCCTGAGTTAACAGTGGCAGTAGCTTTCTTTATTACTGCTCCTTCAACTGCTTGGTAATAGGTCTCACCATATTTTTCTAAATAATTGTAATCTTCAAAATCTGTAACCAGAATCTGTGCTACTACTGTACCAGCTTGTTCAATACTTCCGTCCGAACGGATGGAGGATTCCAACAATGGATTTATTTTGATCTGCTTGCTATTTACATCTAGTACATAATCACCGTCATTTGTTACCAAATATCCCTCTGTATTTAAAGTAAAGTCACCCGCTCTTGTATATTTTGTCGTGATCTCGTCCGCTTTATTCTTATACTCTATCGCAAAAAATCCCTCTCCAGATAATGCCATATCATAAGTATTATCAGTAATTCTAAAAGATCCTTGTGTATAGTCTGTATAGTTTTCGCCTATTTTAACACCAAGATTATTCGCTCCAATTTTCTGAACCGTTCCTAGTCCAACCGTAGCATCCTTAACCTTTACCGCTAACACCGAGCTAAAAGACTGGCTGGTTGAGCCCTCCTTTTTAAAGCCTACGGTTGATGCATTGGCTAGGTTATTGGTCATAATGTCCATTCTATGTTGTTCATTTAAAAGTCCAGTATGCGCGGTGTATAATCCTTTGAGCACGGCACTTCCTCCTGTGTTTCTTCTTAGTCTTCTCTATAGCCTGCCAAGAATTCAACGTATTTTCCAGTACCAACAGCAACTGCTGTCATAGGATCTTCTGCTGTCATCGTATTAATTCCTGTTTTTGCAGAAATTAAATCTTCCAAACCACGAAGTAAGCTTCCGCCACCTGTTAAAACGATTCCTCTATCAGCAATATCTGCTGCGAGTTCTGGTGGGGTTTTTTCAAGAACGCTGTGAATGGTTTCAACAATTTGTGCTGTTGTTTCACGGAGTGCTTCTTCTGTTTCTTCTGAAGATACTTTTACAGTCTTAGGAAGACCAGTAACTAGGTTACGTCCTCTGACATCCATATAATCTACTTCAGTTCTCTTATATGCGGAGCCAATTTTTATTTTCAAATCTTCTGCGGTTCTTTCACCGATTAAAAGATTATGTTTCTTTCTCATATAGCGTACAATTGCTTCATCAAAATCATCACCCGCAATTTTAATAGAAGCACTTACTACAGTACCACCTAAAGAAATAACTGCAATGTCTGATGTACCACCACCGATATCTACAATCATATTTCCACATGGCTTTGAAATATCAATTCCTGCCCCAATTGCTGCTGCGATTGGTTCTTCAATAATGGATACTTCTCTTGCGCCTGCCTGATATGTTGCATCCTCAACAGCTTTTTTCTCTACTTCAGTAACGCCACTAGGTACACAAACAGCAATACGAGGCTTACGGAAAGTCTTTCTTCCAAGTGCCTTTTGAATAAAATACTTCATCATTTTTTCTGTTACTGTGTAATCCGAAATAACCCCTTGTCTAAGTGGTCTTACAGCGATAATATTTCCTGGTGTTCTTCCTAACATAAGACGTGCATCTTCACCAATTGCTTTAATCTTATTGGTATCTCTATCAAAAGCTACAACAGATGGCTCTTTTAAAACTACCCCTTTTCCTCTGATGTAAACCAAAATGCTAGCTGTTCCTAAATCAATTCCAATATCTGTATACTGCATAAATCTTTACCCCTTTCTGCTGGTATCTATTTAAAATTTCCATAAATGCGTGAGTTTAAACATACGTGGTTATTATAACCTAAAACTCTCGATTTTCATAGGGGTTTCGAAAAAAAACTTAAATAAAAAAGTAGACACAAAAAGAACCGATTCTCTGTTCTTCGAACAGTTCCCTCCGTTCTTTTAATGCATCCTTGCTTTTATAAATAATTAATCGGCTAATTACTCATAAAACCTTAGAGCTTTTTTTATTTTTCCAACATTTTTTTAATATATTTTCCAGTATAAGAAGCTTCTACCTTCGCAACCTCTTCTGGCGTTCCCGTAGCAACCACATTACCACCTCTATCGCCACCTTCTGGTCCAATATCAACAATATAATCTGCTGTCTTAATAACATCTAGATTATGTTCGATTACTACTACTGTATTTCCGCCCTCTGTTAGCTTTTGCAAAATGTCCACTAGCTTATGCACATCTGCAAAGTGAAGTCCCGTTGTTGGCTCATCCAAGATATAGATCGTCTTTCCCGTGCTTCGTTTGCTAAGCTCAGTTGCAAGTTTAATTCTCTGTGCTTCTCCTCCAGATAGTTCTGTAGATGGTTGTCCTAATTTTACATAGGACAAACCTACTTCATACATGGTTTCGATTTTTCTTTTGATAGATGGAACATTTTCAAAAAACGGAACTGCTTCTTCCACCGTCATATCTAATACATCAAAAATACTCTTACCTTTGTATTTTACATCCAAGGTCTCTCTATTATAACGTTTACCATCACAAACCTCGCATGGTACATAAACGTCAGGCAAGAAATGCATTTCTATTTTAACAATACCATCACCACTACATGCCTCGCAACGTCCGCCCTTCACATTAAAACTAAAGCGTCCTTTTTTATATCCCTTTGCCTTGGCATCTGCTGTGGAAGCAAACAAATCTCTTATTTGATCAAAAACCCCTGTATACGTTGCTGGGTTAGATCGAGGCGTACGTCCAATTGGTGATTGGTCAATATCAATTACCTTATCTAATTGCTCTACACCCTCTATCCCTGCATGCTTTCCCGGAATAGTCCTTGCGCGATTTAGCGCCTTTGCCAAGTGCTTATAAAGAATTTCATTGACCAACGAGCTCTTTCCAGAACCCGAAACACCTGTAACACAGGTTAGAACTCCAAGTGGGAATTCCACATCCATTCCCTTTAAGTTATTTTCCCTTGGTCCTCTTACCGTAAGTGTTCCCGTTGCTTTTCTTCTTTCTTCTGGCACCGGAATCTTTACTGCACCACTTAAATACTGTCCAGTTATAGACTCAGGAACCTTCATAATTTCTTCCGCCGTTCCATAAGCCACAACCTCGCCACCGTGAGAGCCTGCACCCGGCCCAATATCTACAACATAGTCTGCTGCAAACATAGTATCCTCATCATGCTCTACAACAATCAGAGTATTTCCCATATCCTTTAGATTCTTAAGTGTCGCAATTAGCTTATCATTGTCTCTTTGATGCAAGCCAATACTAGGCTCATCTAGAATATAGCATACTCCAACTAGTCCCGAGCCAATCTGAGTAGCCAAACGAATCCTCTGCGCTTCTCCACCAGAAAGTGAGCTGGTTGCTCTAGAAAGAGATAAATAGTCTAGGCCCACCGATACCAAGAAACCTACTCTCGCCTTTATCTCCTTAATAATCTGTGCACCAATTAGCAATTGCTGTTTGGTTAATTCCATTCCATCAATATATTCTTGAAGCTTCAAAATCGATAATGAAGTGGTTTCATAAATGTTTTTTTCACCTACCGTAACAGCCAGCGACTCCTTCTTTAGCCTCATACCATTACATTCTTTACAAGGGGTAATACGCATAAAGCTTTCATACTCTTGCTTCATAGTTTCAGAAAAGGTTTCTCTATATCGTCTTTCCACATTTCTAATAATACCTTCAAAAACTACCGGATATACACCTCTTCCACGTTGTCCGACATAGTGAACCTCAACTTCCTTGCCATCTGTACCATTAATCAAAATATTCTGTACCTTTTCCGAATATTTTTCAAATGGAGTATCGAGATCAAACTTATATTCTTTGCAAAGAGCTTGTAAAATAGCGTTTGTAAAACTTCCAGGATCTTGGCACGACTGCCAACCCATAACAGCAAATACACCTTGATTGATGCTAAGTGATCTGTCAGGCATTATCAAATCAATGTCGAATTCCATTTTATAGCCTAAGCCCACACATACCGGACATGCACCAAAGGGATTATTAAAGGAAAAGCTCCTTGGCTCAATTTCCGATATGCTAATACCGCAATCTGGGCAAGCAAAATTCTGGCTAAAGCTCATAGATTCGCCGTCAATTACATCCAAATCCAATAGGCCTTCAGATAGCTCTAGTGCCGTTTCTATAGAATCAGATAATCTTCTTTCAATGCCTTCCTTTACCACCAAACGGTCTACCACAATTTGAATATCATGTTTAATATTTTTATCTAAAGTAATATCTTCCGAGAGCTCATAAAGACTTCCATCCACGCGTACACGTACATAGCCACTTTTTTTAGCCTTCTCAAACACTTTCTGATGCTCGCCTTTTCTTCCTCTAACTACAGGAGCAAGTAGTTGAATCTTGGTTCCTTCTGCTAACCCCATCACCTGGTCAACCATCTGATCCACCGTCTGCCTCACTATCACTTTTCCACATTCTGTACAATGTGGAATTCCAATTCTAGCGTACAACAAACGGAAATAATCATATATTTCTGTTACCGTTCCAACCGTTGAACGTGGATTTCTATTGGTAGACTTTTGGTCAATAGAAATGGCTGGCGACAAGCCCTCAATCATATCCACATTGGGCTTTTCCATTTGCCCTAAGAATTGTCTCGCATAAGAGGACAAAGACTCCATATATCTTCTCTGACCTTCTGCATATATGGTATCAAACGCTAACGAAGACTTTCCCGAACCCGATAAGCCGGTTAGCACTACAAACTCATTTCTTGGTATATCAATATCAATTCCTTTTAAATTGTGCTCACGTGCCCCTCTTATCTTAATGTACTCTCTGGGGCGCATTTTTTGTGCTTCTTCCATTACACTACTCCTATCTTTCGCCTTCCAATTCTCGAAGTGCTGTTTTTAACTCAACCATTTTATCTCTAAGCTCTGCTGCCGCCTCAAAGTTTAAATCCGCAGCTGCCTTTTGCATCTTCTTTTGAACCTCTGCAATGAGCTTTTCTAATTCTTTACGGCTCATGGACTCTGGGTCCTTCTCAAACCTTACTTCTTCCTTCGCGATTACCTTCGAAATACTAATAAGATCCCTAACCGCTTTCTTAATTGTCTGAGGTGTAATTCCATGCTCCTCGTTATATTTTAGCTGTACTTCACGTCTTCTATTGGTTTCAAAAAGCGCTTTCTTCATAGAATCCGTCATGCGATCCGCGTACATAATAACACGTCCCTCTGCATTTCGAGCCGCACGTCCAATGGTCTGAATCAGTGATGTTTCAGAACGCAAAAATCCTTCTTTATCAGCATCTAAAATCGCAACCAAAGAAATCTCGGGAATATCTAGCCCTTCCCTTAGCAGGTTGATTCCCACTAAAACATCAAATACATCCAAACGCATATCTCTGATAATTTCTGCTCGTTCTAATGTATCTATATCCGAATGCAAGTATTTTACTCTAATTCCCACCTCACGCATGTAGTCTGTTAAATCTTCTGCCATACGTTTCGTCAAGGTAGTAACCAATACCTTGTTATGCTTTGCAATTTCTGCTCGCACCTCTGCAATCAGATCATCTACTTGACCTTCTACTGGCTTCACTACAACCTCTGGATCTAACAGACCCGTTGGTCTAATAATCTGCTCCGCTCTTAACAGCTCGTGTTCCTTTTCATACACAGATGGGGTTGCCGAAACAAAAAGCATCTGATCGATATGATCTTCAAACTCTGAAAACTCAAGAGGTCGATTATCTAGTGCCGATGGTAAACGAAATCCATAGTCCACCAAATTCGTTTTTCTAGCCCTGTCCCCTGCATACATGGCTCTTATCTGAGGTATCGTCATATGAGACTCATCAATAATAATTAAAAAATCATCCCCAAAATAATCAATCAAGGTTCCCGGTGGTACACCCTGTGCTGTTCCGTTTAGGTGCCTTGAATAATTTTCTATTCCAGAGCAGAATCCTGTTTCTCTAAGCATCTCTATATCAAAATTGGTTCTTTCCGCAATACGTTGGGCTTCTATTAGCTTGTCTTCACCCTTAAAGTAACGAACTCTTTCTTCCATCTCTGTTTCAATATGCTTGCATGCCTCCCTTATCTTTTCTGGCGCAACAACATAATGCGACGCTGGAAAAATAGTTACATGATTAAGCACCGTTTTAATTTGTCCAGTGAGAGGGTCCGTTTCACTAATTCGGTCTATTTCGTCTCCAAAAAATTCAACTCGAATTAGTACATCTCCACCTTGGGCTGGATATATTTCAAGAACATCTCCTCTTACACGGAAGGTTCCACGTTTTACATCCATTTCGTTCCTGTCATATTGTATTGCTATTAATTCCCTAAGAACTTGATCTCTATCCTTAACCATTCCTGGTCGCAAGGATACCAACATTTCTTGATAGCTATCCGGACTACCAAGTCCATATATACAAGATACACTGGCTACCACCACCACATCTTTTCGCTCTGCCAGTGATGCTGTCGCAGATAATCTAAGCTTGTCTATTTCTTCATTAATTGCAGAATCTTTCGCAATATAAGTATCCGAGGACGGAATATAGGCCTCGGGCTGAAAGTAATCATAGTATGACACAAAGTACTCTACTGCATTCTCTGGAAAAAATTCTTTAAACTCACTATATAACTGCCCAGCAAGCGTTTTGTTATGAGCTACAATCAAAGTAGGCTTGTTTAGAGCCGCAATAATATTGGCCATGGTAAAAGTCTTACCAGAGCCGGTTACACCAAGTAATGTTTGAAATTGATTTCCCTGTTTAAATCCTGTTACTAGCTCTTCTATCGCCTGTGGCTGGTCCCCTGTAGGGCTAAATTCAGAATGTAATTTAAATGCCATAATTTATTCCTTCCTATAACTGAAATAGGATATGCTGTACCGCTTAACACAGTATAGCATATCCCCTCTCTTTTTGCAAACATTTGTTCGAAATATTATTAAGGATTTATTTTTTCATTTATCATTTCTATTGCTCGTTCTAATTGGTTATCGTCCTTCGTATCATAGTAACGTTCTACGTCAAATTCACAAACCTCATCAGGCTCAATACCAGTGCCATGTATATTGATTCCATTTGGTGTATAGTAGCTACTAACGGTAAGCTTAACCGCCGAACCATCGCCTAGCGATATCGGCTGCTGTACAATTCCTTTTCCAAAGGTTGTTGTTCCTAACAAGGTACCTTTTTCATAATCCTTTATTGCTCCCGCTAAAATTTCCGATGCGCTAGCTGAATTTCCATTGATAAGAACCACCATCGGAACCTGCAATTCCTTTGTGCCATCGCAAGAGTATTCCTTACGTTTTCCATCTCTATCCTCTGTATAAACCACTAAGCCCTTTGGCAAGATAGAACGTGCTATTTCCACTACCGCACTCAGGCTTCCACCCGGATTACTGCGCAAGTCTAAAACAAGGCCTTTCATATCCGAACCTTTGGCAACTGCAAGAGCATCTGTAAACTGGTCAACAGTAACTTCATCAAACTCAACAATTTGAATATAGGCAACTCCATTATCATACATCTTTGATTTAACAGTTGGAGATTCCACCTGTCTTCTTTGTACCTCTAAATCTAGATACTGGTTATCACGTACAAATGTAATCGTAACCTTAGTTCCTTCCGGCCCTTTAATCTTTGATACTACTTCCGTTAGGGATAAACCGTAGGTTTCTTCTCCATCTATTGCAAAAATAATATCATTTTCTCTAACATCAGCCTCTTCCGCTGGAGTTCCCGAAATAATACCACTAATCTTTGCCATTCCGATGGTAGTATCGATACTAACATAAGCACCAATTCCATAATAAATTCCCTGTATATTATCCATAACGTCTGTAAGCTCTTGGGTTGTATAGTATTCTGAATAAGGATCTCCCAGAGCTTCTACCATACCTTTAAAAGCTCCATCCATCAGCTTTTGTTTATCCACTTCTTCTTGGTAGAAATAAGAATCTATAATGGCTTCAATCAGTTTCATTTTAGAAACCATTTCATCTGAAATAGCGCTTACAACTTCATCAGTCTCTGCCGTATTTCTTCCACTTGCAGCCAAGCGTAACTGTTCTTTTGCTTCAAAAAAGGCTTCTATTCTAGTTCCTAAATAAGCTCCGCCTACTAATAAAAGTGCTAATGATAAGCCTACTGCCAATCCACACCCAAAGTACGTTTTTCGTTCTCGTTTCTTTACATTTAGTTCTACTTCATTTATTTCTTGCACTTTGCAATTGTTGCCGTTCCCAAGCGGCCTCTCCTTCCATGAGTATTCGCGGTTATACGCCGACTATTGGGATAAGTAATTCCATGGAGTTGTATACTCGCCATCGATACGTACACTAAAGTGGAGATGTGGCCCCGTACTTCTTCCTGTAGAACCAACTGCCGCAATCTTTTCTCCACGCGCTACTAATTCTCCCGACTTTACATATAGCGCTGATGCATGCATATAGATCGTATACAAACCATCACCATGGTCTATCATAATGTAATTCCCCATTGTGGTGCTATAGGCTGCTGCCACCACATTCCCATCATAAGCCGCGTAAATCGCCGTCCCTGTTGGCGCTGCAAAGTCAACACCATTATGGAACTGCTCTACCTTCAAGGTTGGATGGATTCTCCATCCGTAATCATCCGAAATTCTTGTATAAGAAGCTAATGGAAACTTAAATGTACCACCATCATAGGTCAGCACCTTACCATTTTGCTCCATCATCTTCTTTCGATCTGCTGCAACAGCTATTTCCAAATTTTTAATCAGCTCATCTTGTGCAGCTATATCATCGTTATATTCTTTGATTGCTTGATCATTCGTCTTAATATCAGACTCATATTTTATAATTTGCTTTGTCTTTTCTGCAATCAGTTCCTTTAAAGTTTCCTTCTCTAATTCTACGCCAGCACGAACTTCCTCTAAAAGAGCTTTTTCTTCGTCTAGCTCCATTTTACATGCTTCTATAAATTGATGTGTAAGTTCATACTCCGCTAGCTTTTCCTTGTCATATGCTACAACCTGCTCCATCTGATCCATTCGATCTAGCATATCAGCAAAGCTACCACCACCGAGCAAAATATCTAATACATAGGTATCATTTCGCTCATACATCATCTGAATACGTACTTTCATGGAATGATATTGATCTTCTTTTTTTTCAAACGCCGCTTCCAACTGTCTTTCGGTTTCTTCAATATCCGCTTCCTTTTTAATAATCATGGCTTCTAGTTCATCTATTTTGTCTTGTATTTCCTTTAAATTGGCATCCAAATCGTTAACATACTTTTTTAAGTTTTTTTTCTTAGATTCTAACTCTTCTTTTAGCTTTTTAATATCTGTTAAGGTTTTTTGTAAGTTTCCTTTATCTAGCTTTGCCTTTTCAATCTGATCTTGTTTCGCCTTTATACTTTCAGCTGTAATCAGCGAAGAACTCGTGGCATAACTAAGAACCGGTATTGCCAATATCAATATGACACACAACAGCAATGCCATCATTCTTTTTACATTCCTCATGTCATACCTCATTACTTATTTTTATCTACACATGCAAATGTTTTCTTACTGTGGTAATACTTCCCATAAATCCAATTCCTATGCCTACGCATAAGGAAACAGGTGCAAGGGTTGCAAATATAGTCTCCACTGGCAAAAAGCTAAGTAGTCTAGTTAACGTTGGAAATTGCTCCATCGTATAATTTATCACTTTATTGTATAAGGTGTAGATTAGTAGTAGTGGAATTCCCGCTCCTACAAGCCCAATCAACATACCTTCCACAACAAATGGCGCTCTAACAAAGAAATCCGTTGCACCAATGTACTTCATAATATTTATTTCTTCTTGTCTTACCGAAATACCGATAGTTACCGTATTACTAATAAGGAACACCGAAACTGCCAATAAGATTCCAATAATCCCTACTGAAACGTAGGCAATTAGCTGATTTATACCCGTCAGCGTTGTTGCGGTAATCTCTGAGCGATTAATTAAACGAATATCTGAAATGGATTCCAAAAATTCAACCAGATTGCTCTGCATTGATACATCATTCAAGTATATTACATATTTCGCCGAGTTTTCTAATGGGTTGTCTGGAAAACCTTCTGCATATGATCCCAGTCCCATCTGCTCGCTAAACTTAGCCCAACCTTCATCCGCAGAAACAAATTCTATCTTTGATACTTCCTGTCTCGACTGAATTAAATCACCAATTTGAGCAATACGTGAATCCGCTGTACCATTCTCAAAAAAAACAGTAACAGAAACTCCTTGTTCTGCAGTTTTTACAATATGTTGAAAGTTGCCAACTATAGCGTAAAACAGACCAAACAAAAATAAACAAGCAGAAATGGTCGCTATCGATGCAAGGGAGAACCACTTGTTTCGAATGATACTGCGAAATCCCTGCCGAAGTGTATAAAACAAGGTATTAATCTTCATCGATATATGCTCCTTCCTCTTCGTCACTTACAATAACGCCCTTTTTCATAGTAACAACTCGTTTTTGCATTGCATTAACGATCTCTCTATTATGTGTAACCACAATTACTGTAGTTCCCGCTTGATTGATTTCTTCAAGCAGCTTCATAATTTCCCATGAATTTTTAGGATCTAAGTTTCCTGTTGGCTCATCTGCCAATAGAATGGAAGGCTTATTCACCAAAGCTCTAGCTAAAGCTACTCTCTGCTGTTCTCCACCTGATAATTGTTTTGGTCTTGCCTTGTATTTGCCTGCTAAACCTACCGTTGCCAGTATGCTAGGTACATTTCTTCTAATATCTTTTACTGGCACTTCAATAATACGCTGCGCAAACGCCACGTTTTCATACACATTTCTATCCTTTAACAAACGAAAGTCCTGAAAAACGATTCCAAGGTTTCTTCTATATCTAGGAATCTGTCCATGTCTTAGTTTTGCCAAGTCATGTCCCATTACATAAACGTTTCCATCTGTTGCCGTAAGCTCCCTCAGCATTAGCTTAATCAGGGTAGATTTACCCGAACCACTATCACCAACAATAAAAACAAACTCTCCTTTATTAATATGTAGTGTTACCCCATTTAATGCAGGTGCGCCCGTAGAATAGGATTTACTTACACCATCCAAAAAAATAAGTCCATTATCTTCAATGAATTCTTCTCTTCTCTTTCGCTTTTGTTCTCTGTTTGTCATTAGAATAACCCCTATCTATTAGTATTCAAATGTTTCCATGTACTTCATGTACTTAACTACCATCAGTGCAATTTTAAAGGTAATTGCATCTTCAAACACACGAAGATCTAGGCCTGTGCTCTTTTGCAATTTGTCTAAACGGTACACAAGTGTGTTTCTATGAATAAATAATTGTCTTGATGTTTCTGATACATTAAGGCTGTTTTCAAAGAATTTATGAATGGTCATCAACGTCTCTTCATCAAAATCGTCAGGGCTCTTTCCACCAAAAATCTCTTTTATAAACATCTTGCAAAGAGGGATTGGTAGCTGATATATAAGTCTTCCAATTCCTAGCTCGCTATAAGCAATGATATCTCTTTCATCAAAAAATATCTTTCCAACATCAAGTGCCATTTTAGCCTCTTTATAGGAACGGCTGACTTCCTTAATTTCGTGGACTACTGTTCCATAAGATATATGTACATTTTTTAAGCCTTCTTTTATTAAGTGCGAAGCTAAAGATTTCGCCCATTTTTCAATATCCTTGTTATTATCAGAATCAGACAAGTCCTTTACCACTATAACATTATTTTCATCTACTGCGGTTATGAAATCTTTGCTATTTGTGCCAAATTGTGCCCTTGCTATTTCTAATGCATTATTGTCCTTGCCATTTTCAGATTCGACAATCAT
>JAVBUZ010000117.1:0-16252 GCA_031554725.1 Lachnospiraceae bacterium
TCACCGTGTGGTACTTTAAGGGAAGTATCCCTTACTTCTCTTGCTTTTTCTCCGAAGATTGCACGAAGAAGTCTCTCTTCTGCTGTAAGCTCTGTTTCACCCTTAGGTGTAACCTTACCAACTATGATATCTCCGGCACGAACCTCAGCACCAATACGAATAATTCCTCGTTCATCCAAATCTTTAAGAGCATCATCACCTACACCTGGTACATCACGTGTAATTTCTTCTGGTCCTAATTTTGTATCACGAGCTTCTGCTTCATATTCTTCAATATGAACAGATGTATAAACATCTTCTTGTACCAATCTTTCACTTAAAAGAACAGCATCTTCGTAGTTGTAGCCTTCCCATGTCATGAAACCAATAAGAGGGTTTTTACCAAGTGCAAGCTCTCCCATTGCTGTAGATGGGCCATCTGCGATAACCTGACCTGCAACTACATGATCACCTTTGAAAACAATAGGTTTCTGGTTGTAGCAGTTAGACTGGTTACTTCTTGAGAATTTTGTTAAATTATATTCTACTTTTTCTCCATCGTCGCATGTCATTCTAATTTGATTAGAAGATGCGTAATCAATGGTTCCTGCTTTTTTCGCAACTACACATACACCGGAGTCAACTGCAGCCTTTGGTTCCATACCGGTACCAACTGCTGGTGCTTCTGTGATTAGTAGTGGAACTGCCTGACGCTGCATGTTAGATCCCATGAGCGCACGGTTAGCATCATCATTTTCCAAGAAAGGAATTAATGCTGTCGCTACAGAGAATACCATCTTTGGAGATACGTCCATGTAGTCAAAGGTTGCTTTTGAATATTCCTGTGTTTCTTCACGGAAACGACCAGATACCATGTTACGTACAAAGTATCCATTTTCATCCAACGCTTCATTTGCCTGAGCTACGTGGTAGTTATCTTCTTCATCTGCTGTCATGTAAACAACATCTTCGGTAACACGAGGATTTTCAGCATCTGTTTTATCTATCTTACGGTATGGTGCTTCCACGAAACCGTATTCATTAATTCTTGCATAACTTGCAAGGGAGTTGATAAGACCGATGTTAGGACCTTCAGGTGTTTCAATCGGACACATTCTTCCATAGTGAGAATAGTGAACATCTCGAACCTCGAATCCGGCTCTATCTCTTGATAGACCACCAGGACCAAGTGCTGATAAACGTCTCTTATGTGTAAGCTCGCCAAGTGGGTTGTTCTGATCCATGAACTGTGACAGCTGAGAAGAACCAAAGAATTCTTTTACAGCCGCTGTTACAGGTTTAATATTAATTAATGACTGTGGAGATACATCATCAGAATCATGTGTTGTCATTCTTTCACGAACAACTCTTTCCATTCTAGAAAGACCAATACGATACTGGTTCTGTAATAACTCACCTACCGCACGGATACGTCTGTTACCCAAATGATCGATATCATCATCATTTCCAAGGCCGTATTCCAAATGGATGTTATAGTTAATAGAAGCAAAAACATCTTCCTTGGTTATATGCTTTGGTACTAATTCGTATGCATTTTTCTTAATTGCTTCAGCTAATTTTTCTGCATCATCGCTGTATTCTTCCAAGATTTGTGCAAGAACTGGATAGTAAACAAGTTCTGCTACACCAAGTTCTCTTGGATTACAGTCTACGTAATGAGTTAAATCAACCATCATATTAGAAAGAACTTTTACATTTCTTTCTTCTGTTTGAATGTATACAAATGGAACTGCTGCATTTTGAATTGCATCAGCTAATTCTGCTGTTACTTTTGTTCCCTGTTCTGCGAGAACCTCACCTGTAGAAGGATCAATTACATCCGCTGCTAAAATCTGGTGTCTGATTCTGTTTTTGAGAGCTAACTTTTTATTAAATTTATATCTACCAACTTTGGCCAAATCATCTCTTCTTGCATCAAAGAACATAGAGTTAATTAAACTTTCTGCACTTTCAACGCTTAGAGGTTCACCGGGGCGTATTTTCTTGTATAACTCTAATAGACCCTCCTGATAGTTCTCAGCAGTGTCTTTTGCAAAGCTCGCTTCAATCTTTGGTTCATCACCAAAAACTTCTCTAATCTCGTCATTGGTTCCAATTCCAAGAGCTCTGATAAGTACAGTAATAGGTACTTTTCTTGTTCTATCTACACGGACATAAAAAATGTCATTGGAATCTGTTTCATACTCCAACCATGCACCACGATTAGGAATTACAGTTGACGAATACAGTTTTTTACCTATTTTGTCATGACCTATGGCATAGTAGATACCTGGGGAACGTACTAACTGACTAACGATAACACGCTCTGCTCCATTGATTACAAAGGTACCTGTTTCTGTCATAAGTGGTAGGTCGCCCATGAAAATCTCATGTTCACTGATTTCTTCTTTTTCCTTGTTATAAAGGCGGACCTTTACCTTAAGAGGAGCTGCAAAAGTAGCATCTCTTTCCTTACATTCTTCAATAGAATATTTGACATCATCTTCACACAATTCGAAGTCTACAAATTCCAGACTTAAATGTCCGCTGTAGTCTGCAATTGGAGAGATATCATCAAAGACTTCTTTCAGGCCTTCTTCGATAAACAATTTATAAGAGTCCTTCTGAACTTCCAATAAATTGGGCATCTCCAAAACCTCTTTTTGTCGTGAATAACTCATACGCATGCTCCTGCCAGAGACAACCGGACGTATTCTGTTCTTTTCCATTGACATTTCACCCCGTTCTTATATGATATTAACTATTATGTCGGTATTACATCCTAAAATAGACATAGCACACCACAAGAGTGCACCATCCATACTACTACAAATTTCAAGACAAGTCAAGGATAAATTGTATAATTTATCCACAAAAAAAGAACACTGGATTCCAGTGCTCTTTTTATCATTAAATTATTTAACTGTAACTGTAGCGCCAACTTCTTCAAGTCTCTTTTTGATATCTTCAGCTTCAGCTTTAGCTGCTGCTTCTTTAACCATTTTAGGTGCTCCATCAACTAAGTCTTTTGCTTCTTTTAAGCCAAGTCCTGTGATTTCACGAACAACTTTAATAACTTTAACTTTTTCAGCACCTGCTGCTGTTAATTCAACGTCGAATTCTGTTTTTTCTTCTGCTGCTGCGCCTGCATCTGCTGCTGCTGCAACTACAACACCTGCTGCTGCTGATACACCGAATTCTTCTTCACATGCTTTTACTAAGTCATTTAATTCTAATACTGTTAACTCTTTGATTGCTTCAATGAGTTCTTGAGCTGTTAATTTAGCCATTTTTAATTACCTCCATATAATATAGTGATTTAAGTTTATTTGTTTTCCGATTCTAAAGCTCGGTATGTGAGTCCTAGTTTTCTGTCTCTGTAGCTGCTGCTTCTTCTACAGGAGCTTCTGCTACTACTTCTTCAACTACTGGTGCTACTTCTTCTGCCACAACTTCTGCCACTTCTTCTTTAGCTACTGGTGCATCACATGCAGATGCGCCACCTTTTTCTGCTAACTGGTTCATGACACGAGCAAAGTTTGTGATAGGAGACTGCATACTTCCAAGTAATTTGGAAAGTAATTCTTCTCTTGAAGGAATAGCTGCGATGTTCTGGATTCCCTTAGCATCATATGCGATACCTTCAACCACACCACCTTTGATTTCAAGCTTATCTGCTGTCTTAGCGAATTTAGCTAATACTCTTGCAGGTGCTGTTGCATCTGTGGTAGAGTATGCCATTGCGCTAGGTCCTTCAAGATAAGGAGCAAGTGCTTCGAAATCTGTGCCTTTGAACGCGAAGTTCATCATGGTGTTTTTGTAAACCTTGTAAGTAACTCCTGCTTCACGTAAAGATTTACGTAATGCTGTATCCTGAGCAACAGTAAGTCCACGGTGATCTACCAATACAACTGACTGAGCATCTTTGATACCTGCAGGAATTTCTTGAACAACAGGTTGTTTTAATTCAACTTTTGCCATTTTGTTACCTCCTTATAGATTTTATTGCCGAAAGGAGCTTTCATTATAATAAAAGCCTCCCTGAAGACAGGGAGGCAAAAAGTCATAATCACTAAACTCTTTTCCTCGGTAGGCGGCTGTGCTCTTACGTCCAGAATACTCTGAACACCTACTGTCTTCGGCATGGTTCTTTATGAACCTTGGTTAGAATACCATATACATTTTAGCTTGTCAAGCAATTTGCTTTTCTAATTAGAATTTAGCAACGCTTACTTTAACGCCAGGGCCCATTGTAGATGAAAGAGTAATGCTCTTTAAATACTGACCTTTTAATGCGCTTGGTTTTGCTTTTACAATTGCATCCATAATTGCAGTGAAGTTCTCTTTAAGAGCTTCCTGTGTAAAAGATGCTTTACCAACTGGTACGTGTACGATGTTGGTTTTGTCAAGTCTGTATTCAATCTTACCAGCTTTGATATCATTGATAGCTTTTGTTACGTCCATTGTTACTGTACCAGCTTTAGGGTTTGGCATTAAACCTTTAGGACCAAGTACCTTACCAAGACGACCAACAACACCCATCATATCTGGTGTAGCAACAACTACGTTGAAATCTAACCAGCCATCATTCTGGATCTTTGGAATTAATTCTTCTCCGCCTACGTAATCTGCGCCAGCTGCTTCAGCTTCGTTAGCTTTTTCGCCTTTTGCAAATACAAGAACTTTAACAGTTTTACCTGTTCCGTTTGGAAGCACTACTGCACCACGGATTTGTTGTTCAGCGTGACGTCCATCACATCCTGTTCTGATGTGTAATTCGATTGTTTCATCAAATTTAGCTGATGCTGTTTTCTTTGCTAATGCAATAGCATCATCTGGTTCATAGAGAGTTGCGCGATCTACAAGTTTTGCAACTTCATTATATTTTTTACCATGTTTCATTTTGTTTCCTCCTATGGTTCTAACGACAATCTTCATTGTCTCCCAACTCAATTAATAGTTATTAGTCTTCTACAACAATACCCATACTTCTTGCAGTACCAGCGATCATGCTTATTGCTGCATCTAAACTTGCTGCATTTAAATCTGGCATTTTCAATTCAGCGATTTCCTGAACTTTTGCTTTAGAGATTTTTGCAACTTTTGTTTTGTTAGGCGCAGCTGAACCTGCTTTTAGGTTACAAGCTTTTTTCAAAAGAACTGCAGCAGGTGGAGTTTTGGTAACAAAACTGAAACTTCTATCTGCATATACTGTAATAACAACAGGGATGATTACATCTCCTTGGTCTGCTGTTCTAGCGTTGAACTGTTTTGTAAATTCAACGATGTTTACACCGTGCTGTCCAAGTGCTGGACCAACTGGTGGAGCTGGTGTAGCTTTACCAGCAGGAATCTGTAATTTAATATAGCCTTCTACTTTTTTTGCCATTGTGGCACCTCCTATAATGTGGTCAGGCGCTCAAGCTTTCCTTGCAAAGCGCAAAGTCCTTGTGCTCCCACTGCCCGTAGTTTCTTACGGACCCTCGTTTGTTGCTTATATTTTCCTCCAAGGTGAATCACTTTGGAATAAATACCTAATTAAAGTTTTCTTACTTCTGCAAAACTAATTTCAACAGGTGTTTCTCTGCCGAATAGATCTACATTGATGGTAGCAGTCTGCTTGCCAAAATCGAGCTTTTGAACCATACCAATGGTATCCTTCCAAACTCCTGCAACAACAGCGATACTATCACCTTCACCAAAGTCGATAGAAACGTTCTCCGTTTTAATTCCGAGTGGTTTCATTTCAGCTTCTGTAAGTGGTACCGGTTTACTTCCCGGTCCAACAAATCCGGTTACGCCACGTGTGTTTCTTACAACATACCACGTATCATCATTCATAACCATATTGAGTAATACATAACCTGGGAACATTTTTTTCTGAACAGTTTTTTTCACACTATTCTTTACTTCCACGACATCCTGCATGGGAACTCTGACTTCCAGAATCTCTTCTGCCAGATGTTTGTTGTTCTCAATGGTTTTCTCAATATTGGCTTTGACCTTATTCTCATATCCGGAATAAGTATGCACTACATACCAATTTGCTTCTGCCATACGATCTCCCTCGCTCTATATTGATGTTAAGAAGTTCACGCCATACTGTGCAATTAAGTCAATAATAGCGATTATAACTCCGACAACTACAGATATTCCAACAACCGCAATGGCTTGTTTGAACATGGAGTTTTTGTCCGGCCATGAAATTTTTCTAAATTCAGCTTTTACGCCAGTAAAAAATTTAACTTTTGGCGCTTTTTCTGCGGAATCTCCCATTGTCTACTCCTTCCGAACCAACTATTATTTGGTTTCTTTGTGCATTGTATGTGTCTTGCAAAATCTACAATATTTTTTTGTTTCCATTCTATCAGGATGTGTTTTCTTTTCCTTCGTAGTATTGTAGTTACGCTGTTTACATTCTGTACATGCCAATGTAATTTTTGTACGCATATTTCCACCTCCAAGTGCTAATGTATATTAAAATTAAGCATAAAAAAAAGACCTAAATCTCATCTCGCTTGACTACTATATCACAACTTGACTCTTATCGTCAATCAAATTTTCACTTTATTTTAATTTATATTCTATGACTATGCAAGACCTATTATTATCTTAATAATTTCTTAATAATATTCCCGCAATTTCTTGAGTTTCTTCTTAATATAAGATACACTTATTACATTGACATTTCAACACAAACAAATGACATTCTTATGAGGTGATTTATGCGTAAACTTTCTCACATTTTTCAAAAGTCCTTTTTGTTTTTTGCTTGTTTACTATTTGCTTTTGTTCTGTTCCCTGCTTCTAATAGCATGGCTACAGATTCTTCCAACGTTCTTTTCATATGCTCCTACAGCGAAAGCTTCCTCAGTGTTCCTGAGCAAATTCGCGGAGTCAAGTCCGTCCTAGACCCCCTAAACATAAGTGTAGATATTGAATATATGGATATGAAGCGTTTTGAAAATGCAGAAAACCTTTCCTTATTCTATAACACTCTATCTTATAAGCTTGCAAATACCGCACCTTATGATGCCATTTTGGTAGGGGATGATGCGGCCTTGCAGTTTGCCCTAGATCATTATGATGAGCTTTTTTGTAACCTTCCCCTTGTTTTCTTATGCATAAACGATGAGACTAGAGCACAAACCGCTCTACAAAATCCAAACATTACAGGCATCATGGAAATTTCCGATTCCCTTCGCGAAACCATTGAGATCGCTTATGAGCTTTATCCCAACGCGAAGAATGTTGCTGCCATCGTAGATGACACCCTTACGGGGCAAGGAGATCAAAAGCAGTTCTTAAGCCAGGCCAGTAACTTCCCTAGCTTGGAATTCAACCTGCTGAATGTATCCGATTACACCTTTGCTGAATTTGGTGACGTTTTATTAGATGTAGACGATGACACTCTTCTTTTATATATGTGTATGTTCAATGATAAAGCCAATGACTTTATGGACATCAACGAGGCCTCCGCTTTTATTGCAAAGCATACCAAGGTTCCCGTTTTCCGTCATAGCATCGGTGGTGTTGGCAACGGACTTCTAGGAGGCAAAATGCTTTCCTTCTATGACTCAGGCGTCCTTGCTGCCGAAATGGTAGCCGACATTCTCCACGGAACTCCTGTTAGTATGATTGACGCCGTGCGAATGGCACCAGATAACTATTACTTTGATTATCAGGTTATGCAGACTTTTGGCATTACCAAAGAACAGCTTCCCGCTGATACCACTCTTATTAACGAAGAATACAACTTATTCCAAGAGTACAAACGCGAAATAACCTTTGCCATTATTATTTTTATTGTTCTTATCTTAATTACTATATTATTACTTTGGGATAACGTAAAACGACGTAGCATTTTAAATCAGATCAAGCAAATGAACCGCCAAATTGAACATCAGGCCTCACATGACTACCTTACCCAGCTACCTAACCGCTTTTCATTTATGAAGCGTCTAGAGGATGAGCTAGGCTGCGAAAAGTGTGGCACTGTATTTCTTATCGATATTGATAACTTCAAATCCATTAATGATATTAAGGGACATATATATGGCGACAAGGTTTTAGTCTCTCTCGCAAATAAATTACGTTCACTTAGCGATGATAACTTCTTTATTTCCAGACATGGTGGCGATGAATTCTTACTACTACTTTCTGGAGTACAAGAGCAGGCTACGATTTTGGAATATGCACAAAAGATTATCGCCTTATTTTCCGAAGTAACCATTATTGATGGTCAAGAGCTTTTCTTAAGCTGTAGCATTGGTATTGCAAGCTTTCCACAAGATAGTGACAATGTAGAGCAGCTCATCATGTACGCTGACACTGCTATGTATAAGGTAAAGTTTGAGGGAAAGAACAACTATATGTTTTATTCCCAAGACTTAAACAAAGAGTTTGCTGACCGCATTGAATTGGGCAATCTTCTAAGACAGGCTGTAAAAAATGATGGCTTTACCCTATTTTATCAGCCCCTTGTAGATGTGAAGACCCAGCAGATTAGTAGCTTTGAAGCTCTTCTTCGTTTGAAAAATTATTCTATTTCTCCTGCTATATTTATTTCGGTAGCGGAGGAGCTGGGATTGATTATGGATATCGGAAGATGGGTTGTCGCTACAGCCATAGCACAGCTTGCTAGTTGGCGGGAAATGGGCCTTCCCCCAAAAACAGTTTCCATCAACTTTTCAAACCTGCAACTAAAGGATGACGGTTTCCTCGTTTTCCTTCAAGATACCTTAAGAAAATACGATGTATCTCCTAGTTTATTAGAAATAGAAATAACAGAGAGTATTTTACTTAGAAAAACGGATGATGTATTACGTTTTCTACATGAAATTAAGACTTTAGGTGTACGACTTTCCTTAGATGATTTTGGAACTGGCTATTCCTCTTTAAATTACCTAACCTATATTCCTGTGGACAAGGTAAAGCTAGACAAGTCACTTGTAGATAAGTTTTTAACTGATGAGCATTTCACCTTTATGAAAAGTCTCATTTCTATGTTGCACGAGCTGAACGTCAGCATAACCGCAGAAGGTATCGAATACGCTTGGCAGTTCTTCCAATTAAAGAAAACCGCATGCGACACCATTCAAGGTTACCTATTTAGTAAGCCCCTTCCAGTTTCCGAAATAAATGAAATATATGAAAAAGCTTGGAATATCGAGTAATCCTTGCTTTCATGGACAGTTTGTGATAGTATATATGTATAAAAATAGGTTTATTCTGCCTATCTGTTGGAACAACGATACATATATACTTTACTACCAAAAAGGAATTTGGTAGCAAGCTGTCCATTTTATTTTCACGGAAGAAAGGAGGGACAGGCAATGAGTGCTATTCTTACTAATGTTTATAACCATTATCTTACTACATATGCGCCCAAGGGTACCACGCCATTTGATACTCATAAAAAGAGCGAGCTTCGTAGTGTTTACAACTCCATTGTCAAATTAAATAAAGAATCCCCCTGGTATCTTCCTGATAATAGTGCTGAAACTCAGTCCTATGCTATTGACTTGAAAGAAAATGCAAGAGCCTTAAAAAATACCATCGCTTCCCTTGGTGGTTTGGATGAATCCAATCTTCTGAATAAGAAGACAGCCTTTTCTAGCAATATAAATCTCGCCACCGCTACCTGCGTCAGCAATTTTGCCGCTGGCGAAGCATTACCTAGTTTGGAATTAGAGGTTCTTTCCCTAGCCAAACCTCAAGAAAATCTCGGCTACTATTTACCTAACGAAAACGTGGAGCTTCCTGCTGACAACTACTCTTTTGATGTTGGCATCGGCGGAATCAATTATGAGTTCCAATTTAACATAAGAGAAAACGAAACCAACAAAGATTTACAAGAGCGTTTAGTTCGCCTTATCAACAATGCTAATATTGGCATCTCTGCCGATGTGCATGAGATGAACGGGAAAACTTCCCTTCGTCTTGCTTCTACAGCTACCGGTATTCCCGAAGATAAGGAGCAAATCTTCACTGTTACCGATGACCGCACCAGCAAAAAGGCCGGAACCGTTGAATACCTTGGCATTAGCTTTAATTCCAAAGCACCCACTAATGCCTCTTTCCGATTAAATGGCGAAGCACGCAGTGCTGCCTCCAACCACTTTACAATCGGCAAGCTGTTTGAAATAGAATTAACTGGTGTTAGTGTGGATGGGGAAACCACTCATATCGGATTAAAAACAGATGTTGACTCTCTAACCGAGAACGTGTCACAGCTCGTTGGCGGTTACAACGATTTTATAAAAGCCGTTTCTACCTATTCAGAGGCCCACCCTAAAAGCTCACGGCTTGCAAGCGAAATGGGAACCATTGCTTCTTTGTACAGGAATGATTTAGATTCTTTGGGTATTTCCCTAGATGCAGACAACACTCTCACTATAGATGCCAACCTACTAAAACAAAGTGCCATGGATGAGGACGCACTTTCCTCCCTTACTTCACTTAGAAACTTTACTCACTCCCTAGTGCGCAAGACCTCTCAGGTTTCCTTAGACCCAATGCGGTATGCGGATAAAACCGTTGTGGCATACAAGAATCCAGGGCATAACTTTTCCAGTCCATATACACCTAGCCCATATAGTGGCATGATGTTCAATAGTTATTGTTAATAAGGAGCCGATGTAAATCGACTCCTTATTTTTATGTTCTATAATGGAATGTTTCCATGTTTTTTGTATATTGGTTCAACCTTTTTACTTCTTAGGCTCTTTAAGGACTTTAAAAGTCTCTGTCTTGTTTCTTCTGGTTTAATTACTTCGTTTACATATCCTCTTGAAGCCGCAACATAAGGATTTAAAAATCTATCCTCATATTCCTTTTTACACTGTGCTCTCATAGCTTCTGGATCTGCAGATGCTTTTATCTTTCTCTTGAATGCAATATTTACCGCACCATCTGCACCCATAACAGCAATTTCAGCGATTGGCCAAGCAAATACCATATCTGCGCCCATTTCTTTAGAATTCATGGCAATGTAAGCTCCACCGTATGCTTTACGCATAATTACAGAAATCTTAGGAACTGTTGCCTCTGAATAGGCATATAGCACCTTGGCACCATGACGAATAATACCATTATGCTCTTGAGCTGTTCCTGGTAAAAAGGCTGGAACATCAACCAAGGTAATGAGTGGTATATTAAAGCAATCACAAAAACGAATGAATCTTGCCATCTTATCTGATGCATGATAATCCAAAGAACCACAAAGATTGTTTGGTTGATTTGCTACAAAGCCAACACATTCGCCTTCCATTCTTCCCCAACCTACCACGATGTTTGGTGCAAAGTCCTTATGCACTTCAAAGAAGGTATTGGGATCTGCTATACAAGCAATAACATCCTTTACATCATAAGCCACACGTGAATTATCCGGTACTATTTGGGTTAGCTTTGCACAAGGATTTTCATCCTGCTTGCCTCCCGCTTTTATAAAAGGAATTTTATCTAATACTTTGTGTAAACCAAGTAAAGGCGCATCCTTTTCGGTAATTGGCTTAATTGTTGGTGCCTTTTCTTCATTGTTGCTTGGTAAGTAAGTAAGTAGCTTACGCACCCCCATCAAGCAATCACTTTCTGTATCATATGTAAAATGAGACACACCACTCTTCTTTGCATGAACCTCAGCTCCGCCAAGCTCCTCTACGGTTACCTCTTCATACACTACTGTTTTTACTACATTCGGTCCCGTTATAAACATTTTAGATATGTCTTTAACCATAAAGATAAAATCGCAGATTGCTGGTGCATAGCAAGCTCCTCCTGAGCAAGGTCCTAGGATAACTGCTATTTGAGGAATGACTCCCGATGCTTTCGTATGACGCAAAAACATGCCACTGTAGCCGCTTAATGAAGAAATACCTTCTTCAATTCTCGCTCCGCCACTATCGTTAATGCAAATCATCGGCGCCTTCATCTGCATCGCCATATCTTGAATTCTTGTAATTTTAAAAGAATGATATTCTCCTAATGTTCCGCCAATTACAGTAAAATCTTCACTTGCCACAAAAACAAGTCTACCATCAATTTCACCGTAGCCAGTAACTACACCATCACCTGGAACACGCTTTTTGTCCAAGTCGAAATCATCAATTCTAGATTCAATGAAACCATCAACTTCTACAAAGGTTCCCTTATCTAGTAGTATATCTATACGCTCTCTCGCGGTAAGCTTTCCCTGCTCATGCTGTTTGTCTATCTTTAACTGGCCACCACCTAGGGCTGCTTTTCCTCTTCTGTCATCTAGGCCTTGTAATGCTTCATTCCAATTCATACTTAACTCCTTTTGAAATCCTTATTATTTGAACTTCTAATACTTTGATATTCAAACTATCTAGGAATATTATAGCATCAAAAATGAAAAAGGCAAGTAATTTTTTACTCGCCTTTTTCAAATCCTTATTTTATATTTCTTTTAACTTAGTTCTTCTTTTACCATAGCTAGCGCCGAGAGAATCACCTTGTCCATATCATAGTAACGATACTGTCCTAATCTTCCACCAAATAGAACCTCGCTCTCTTTTTGCGCAAGTTCCTTATATCTCGCATACAGAGCATCATTTTCTTCATTATTAATTGGATAATATGGCTCCACCTCTCGGTTCCATTCAGCAGAGTATTCCTTTGAAATAACCGTATCTGGTTGGGTACCAAACTCAAAATGCTTGTGTTCAATAACTCTCGTATAAGGAACCTCCCTATCCGTATAGTTAACCACCGCATTTCCTTGGTAATTTTCCTCACCTTCTAATAGTTCTTCCTCAAAGCGTACGCTGCGGTACTGCAATTCTCCAAGGGAATAATCAAAATACTCATCAATCATGCCAGTATATAAAACCTTACCATAGGTAGTATCTTTATTCTCTGCTAAAAACTCCTTGTAAGAAATCCCCAGTCGCACCTCTACACCTTCTAGCATCTTTTCTGCTATCTGTGTATATCCATCTTTAGGAATTCCTTGATAGGGATCTGTAAAATAATTATTATCGTAGGTAAAGCGCAATGGCAATCGCTTAATAATAAACGCTGGAAGCTCTGTACAAGCCCTGCCCCATTGCTTCTGAGTATAGCCCTTTATAAGCTTTTCATAAACATCCCTTCCCACTAGAGAAAGCGCCTGTTCTTCCAAATTCTTTGGCTCAGTTAAATTTAGCTCCTTTACCTGACCTTCAATAATCGCTTTCGCTTCTGCAGGAGTTTTTATCCCCCACATCTTACTAAAAGTATTCATATTAAAAGGCATGTTATATAATTCATCTTTATAAATTGCAACTGGGGAATTGATGTAATGATTAAACTCTGCAAATTCATTAATATAATCCCAAACTTTTTTATCCGAGGTGTGAAAAATATGCGCTCCGTACTTATGCACTTGGATGCCATTTTGCTCCTTCGTATAAATGTTTCCACCAATGTGACTTCGCTTTTCTATAACCAAGCTAGTCTTACCTGCTTTTTTCATTTCATAGGCAAAAACAGACCCAAACAGTCCTGCACCTACAATGAGATAATCGTAATACATCTTCTTCCTCTTTTCTGACTGTTTTTACTGACGTGTCAACTTTTCTCTTGTACTTATTTTACCTTTTTTGTTTTCACTTTATACTTTTCGATTTGAACAAAATCATCCATCAACTCTAAAACCTTGTCTCTACCAACTTGGTTTAATTTTACATAATACTGCATAACTCTATTTTCTAGAAGCTGTACATCAAGTGGAGTTCCCTTTTCTAGGGTTGTAAAATCTACTGGGTTCAAATTTAACTTATCGCACATCTTTATAACTGTACCATAAGCCATTCCTTCAATTCCTCTTTCTAATGCAGTTACTAGTGTGCTATATGGAATTCCTAACTCCATTGCAAACTGTCTAATACTTCTATACTGTTTTAAAATCTCTTTCTTTAAAATATCTGCCTTGGTCATTTTCTTCACCTTTCCTTATATCAATTTCATATTTAATATATGCTTACTAATAATATACGATATTGCGTTAGGATTTACAATAGGCTGAAAGGACTTCACAAAAATTTAAGGAATTAAAGAATTTGAAACATAAAGATAGAGTTCCTATGTCACTTTATACATTGTTGTGATTGTTTGTGATTTACATTTGATTTTTTGATATACGCGTTGAACGTATCTTAGATTTTTAACTATTTAAAATCGATATGTAGATAGTGTTACCTCAGGGCAACACTTTTAGAGAATTGGTTGACAATTCTCTTTTGGATTGAATCAGATTTTTTCAATAAATTCTTCTATGGAAGATGATTTTGCCGCTAACTTTGTCCAAGCACTTTGGGTGTTTGTATCCGTCTCAGCAGCTAATCTTTGCATTAAAGTTTCTGGAATTTCGCCTAGTTCTTCTAAAAACCCGCAAATTATATTCAGAAAGGCTTCTGCTTTTCCTTCCGCTCTTCCTTCTGACCTTGCACTCTTCTCATGGGATTTTATTAACTCTTCACCGGTCATATAGCTATTCTCCAATCTTCTCCATTTTTTTAGCTGGGTTACTTTACTATGTAACTTCGTGATAGCCTCATCCTTGGTTTGTATGGCATATTCATCCGTGCTTTGTTCCATGTAGCCTAGAAAATTTATCAATTCATTAGGAACATCCTCCACATTCTTTCCCTTCGTGTTAAGAAAAATTCTATATGCCCCATCTTCTAGTGCTCTGCCATTTTCATCACAGCGCTGGCAAAACGTGTACCTATACAGGTCATCTCCAAAAGGATCAAAAGTACATATAAAGATAATATAGATGGGCTTTAACTCTTCAAATTCCATACCCGGTTTAAGAGAATATGTATCTAGTTCCGCTTGATAATGACGGCTCCTCTTAGGTAGATTATGTTCATCCTTTATTTGTGATTCCACGTTATAACTAACTTCCACTTCATCATTGGCATAGATATCAAGCCTTGCACTGCGAAAGTCTGAATTCACATAAACACTATGTTCTGCATGTACATTCACCTTTGGAAGCTTTTTCCCTAAAATGATTTCTAGCACCAGCTGGCAGGTTTCTGGGTCTGCTAACGCAGATGCAAAATAGTGTCGCTCGGCAGCGACACCTTCAGAGAATTGCAAGCATACAGAACACGCTTGCAATTCTCCTTAACTCCCTTTCACTAATTCGCACATTTTCTCGTCTTTCCAGAAAAACGCATTACTTAAATCTAATTCTTGAAAGGTTTTACTCATAGTCCTCCTGACCAAAGTGACACAGGAAAACATCTATCTTGTGAGTCCATTATAACAGCATGTACACGATATTGCAACAATAAAGTAATCAAAATTCGAACTTTTAGATTTTGATTAATCGGATGGTTCTGAACCGTAAACTGCATTGCAAACGTACATTGCAAAAAGGAGCAGCATACGCTGCCCCTTTTCGTGGGTACTTCTTACATTTGCAATGGTTACTAACCACTCAAAAGCAAATTATTGTAATAATGACATAACACCTTGGTTGGACTGGTTAGCCTGTGCAAGCATTGCCTGTCCTGCTTGAGCAAGGATATTGTTATTAGAGTATCTAACCATCTCTTTCGCCATATCTGTATCACGAATCTGGCTTTCTGCTGCGGTTGTATTTTCTACTACGTTATCTAAGTTGTTGATGGTGTGTTCTAAACGGTTCTGAACAGCACCGAGAGTTGAACGCTGGGTTGACACTCTCTGAATAGCTGCTTTAATGGTTTCAATCGCATCTAAAGCATTTGTATCAGCTTTTCCAGTTACTTTTACTCCGTCAATACCTAGAGTTTCTGCATCCATAGCTTCAATCTTCATTTCGATTTGGTTATTCGTAGTTGCATCTGCTCCTACATGAAGGCTAACATCTAAAGCCGCAACGCCTTCACCAGTGTTAGCTACCAAACCATCAAAACCAACAGCATTAACAAGAGTACCAGCTACATCATATACTAATTTGTCATCTTTTAATGACTTGTCAGCAACATTAATATATGAACTTAAACCATTTTCAGAAATCTTATTGCCATTTTCATCATAAAGCGAGGTCGATCCTGTATAAGATAACACGTTTTGTTTGGCTGCTGATTTGTCACCCTTTAGTAAATAAGTCTCATTGAATTTGGTTGTTTCTGCAACACGGTCGATTTCTGTTACTAACTGGTCGATTTCGTCTTGGATGTTCTGTCTGTCATCTACTGAGTTTGTGCCGTTAGCTGCTTTAACTGCTAGTTCGTTCATACGTTGTAGCATGTCGTGAACTTCTGTTAATGCA
>JAVBUZ010000259.1:0-10793 GCA_031554725.1 Lachnospiraceae bacterium
TATTGTTTAATTCTTTTTCCAATCTAGCTTCAACAATTTTATCTAGACCATCAAAGGCTCCACTACAGATAAACAATATGTTGGTAGTATCTATCTGGATTAATTCCTGATGTGGGTGTTTTCTTCCGCCTTGTGGTGGAACACTTGCCACAGTTCCTTCAATGATTTTTAGAAGTGCCTGCTGAACACCTTCACCCGAAACATCTCGTGTAATAGAAACGTTCTCACCTTTTTTAGTGATTTTATCGATTTCATCAATATAAATAATACCTAGCTGTGCTCGCTCCACATCATAATCAGATGCTTGAAGCAGTCTAAGTAATATGTTTTCAACGTCCTCGCCTACATATCCCGCCTCGGTAAGAGTTGTTGCATCTGCAATTGCAAAAGGTACATTTATAATTTTTGCCAAGGTCTGAGCTAAATATGTCTTACCTGAACCGGTTGGTCCAATCATGATAATATTACTTTTTTGTAACTCTACATCATCATGCTTCTTTTCCATGGTAACTCTTTTATAATGATTATAAACAGATACAGACAATACTTTTTTTGCATCATCCTGACCTATTACGAAATTATCTAAAAAGTTTTTAATCTCTACTGGTTTTAAAAGATTGATCTCTGGAGCCTTTTCATCGTAGGTTTCTTCGTCAAACTCTTCTTCTAAAATATCCCCACAGATGTCAATGCATTCGTCACAGATATACACCCCTGCTGGTCCAGCTATTAACTTTCGTACTTGTTCTTGCGTCTTATTGCAAAAAGAACATCTTACATCATTCCCGGAATTTTTCCCTGCCATCCTATTGCTCCTGTTAATTTTTAAAATTATTTCTTATTTTTGAGATGTAGGTCTTGCAGCTACTACTTTGTCAATAAGACCATATTCCAATGCTTCTTCCGCTGACTTCCAGTTATCACGCTCTGTATCCGCTGCCACAACTTCGTAGTCCTTGCCGGTATTTTCTGCAAGCATTTTGTTTAATTTTTCTTTGGTCTTTAAAATATGCTTTGCTGCAATCTCAATTTCTGTTGCCTGTCCCTGTGCACCGCCTAATGGTTGGTGAATCATAATTTCTGCATTCGGAAGAGCCATTCTCTTTCCTTTGGTGCCACCAGCTAATAGAAATGCTCCCATACTTGCTGCCATACCAATACAAATAGTAGAAACATCACATTTAATATACTGCATGGTATCATAAATAGCCATACCTGCAGTTACAGAACCACCTGGACTGTTAATATATAGATTTATATCTTTTTCTGGGTCTTCAGATTCTAAAAACAAAAGTTGTGCCACAATCAAGCTAGCAGTTGTTTCGTTAACTTCTTCGCCCAAGAAAATAATTCTATCCTTTAATAATCTTGAATAAATATCGTAGGATCTTTCTCCTCTGCTTGTTTGCTCAACGACATAAGGTACTAAACTCATTTTACTTCCTCCATCTTGTCTCAATAATAAATGCCAATTGTATATGCTGCATATTTTATCAGCACTATACTTTTTATATTATATTACCATGCAAGGTTTTGCAATCATAAAACAGAGGATTTAATAAAAACTTAATCCTCTGTTCATAATGTACCTTTTCAGTTGTTTTTATTATTCTTCTGTCTTAGCTTCTTTTTTAGCCTTGGTTGTTTTTGCTGTTTTAGCTGGCTTTTCTTCTGCAGTTTCAGCCTTTGCTGCTGCCTTAGTAGCCTTGCCTTCTTTTGCATTTTCTACAACAAATTCAACTGCCTTAGAGATAGCTAAATCCTGCATAACTTGTTTTTTACCATTTTCAGCAAGCATTTCTTTAATCTTATCTGCTTCCATCTGGTAAGCCTCAGCCATTTTAACTACTTCTGCTTCGAAATCTTCTTCTGAAGCTTCAATTTTTTCTGCTGCAACTACTGCCTCTAATACTAATCTAGACTGGATTCTTGCAAGAGCCTGAGGTTTAACCTGCTCAAGCATAGTCTGTGCATTTAGTCCTGTAAACTGGAAGTATTGTTCAATAGAAAGTCCTTGCATCTGAATTCTCTGAGCAAATTCATCTACGATTTGTCTCTGCTGTGTTTCTACCATAGGTTCTGGAATGTCCATCTGAGAATCAGCTACGATTGCATCGATTACTGCATCTTCTTTTGCTCTCTTAGCTTCGTCTTCTTTTTTAGCAGCGATAGTTTTCTTAACATCTTCTTTGTATTCTGCAAGTGTATCAAACACAGATACTTCGCTAGCGAATTCATCATCTAATTCTGGAAGTTGTTTTTCTTTGATTTCTTTAACTGTACATTTGAATACAGCTGCTTTACCAGCTAAATCTGCTGACTGATACTCTTCTGGGAAAGTAACATTAACGTCAACTTCTTTACCGATTTCCGCGCCAATTAGGTTTTCTTCAAATCCTGGAATAAATGCTCCTGAACCAATAGTTAATGGATAGTCTTCACCTTTTCCGCCTTCAAAAGCAACGCCATCTACAAAGCCTTCAAAATCAATAACTGTCATATCGCCATCTTTTACTGCTCGATCTTCTACAGTAATTGTTCTAGCACTGTTTTCTCTTTCTTTTTCGATTTGCTCGTTGATTTCGTCTTCTGAAACTTCGATTTCTACTTTATCAACTTTTACACCTTTATATTTGCCTAAAGTTACTTCTGGTTTTAAAGCTACTTCTGCTGTAAAGATGAATGGCTTTCCTGCCTCAATTTGAACAACATCAATAGAAGGACTAGAAACGATATCTTCTTCACATTCATCTAATGCTTTTTCATAAGCAGATGAAATTAATTCGTTAGCAGCATCTTCGTAGAAGATAGAAGGGCCATACATTTTTTCAATCATGTTTTTTGGAACTTTTCCTTTACGGAATCCTGGCACGCTGATTTTGCTTTTATTTTTCTGGTAAGCTGTTTCAAGCGCTTTGTCTAATTCTTCAGCAGAAACTTCTATCGTAAGTTTCGCCATATTTTTTTCTAATTTTTCTACCTGTAAACTCATTGTTACATTTCCTCCTTAATTGGCTCTGTGTAAGCCTTTCATGTATATTATCTGTCTAACTTTAAAATTAGACATAATCACAGTCATTTTACGATTATAACATACGTTTTTTAGCTTGTCTATGCCTTTCTTGCCAATCTCCACACCTTCGCATCGACAAATTTTGCATCACTTTCCTCATGTGTTGCAAGCACCAATAGGCGTCCCCGTTGTTCTTTCATCAAATACCGCATCGCCTGCTCTTTATTTTCTTTATCTAAGCCGTTAAATGGTTCATCCAAAAGGACTATACTAGAATTAGCCACCATTGCCCTAACAATAGAAACTCGCCTTTTCATTCCACCACTCAGCTCAGCACATGGCTGCATAAGACACTCCTTCGGCAAAAGACATAATAGCTGTTGTCTAAGTGCTTCTCTATTCACGCTTCCACAAACTACTTCTAAATTACGAAGTGGTGTTTCCTCTTCCAGCAATCGATCTTCTTGAAAAGAAAAGCTACAATTCTCAAAGGTGTTTTTTGCTTCCTTATTATCTTCCGACTCCAGTCCTGCTAAAACTTTAAGTAAGGTTGTTTTTCCTTCTCCCGAGGGTGCCATCAGACAATAAATGTTTCCTGCTTCCAATTCTTTCGTTGTTCCATGAAGAATATTTTTCCCTTCATAAGATTTATATAAGTTTTTCACCAGAACATTTTCCGATATAGAAACTGCTTTTTTTTGTGGCTGCTTGCAGGAAGGCTTTATATTGCAAAAGCTTCTCCACAGCCTTATACCTATTTTTTCAAACGCCACACTTAGCAAAATAATGGTGGCTGTCCAAGCAAACAAATCTGCTGTATTCAAATATATCTTTGACATATAAAGCTTTTCACCGATAGAATCGCTTGGTGTACCTATAACCTCCGCTGCTATTCCTGACTTCCAGCTCATACTTAACGAAATTTTTAAGCAGCTCTCCACAAAGGGTTGTAATGCTGGCCGGTAAATATAGAAAACCTTATTCCATAGTGGCATATGAAAAACCTCTGCCATTTCTAAAAGCTTTACGTCCGCCTGTGCAAACCCCTGTAGCACATTTACATACACATTTGGCAAAACAATCAAAAAGCAGATGGCTACCGAAATATACCGACTTCCCCACCATATTAGAAGTAGTACGACAAAGGATGCCACTGGAATCGCTTTTAATAGTGAAAAGACTGGCTCCAATATTTCTCCTACCAGCTTCCACCGATAAGACAAAATCGCCAAAAAGCTTCCTAACACAAAAGCCATAGCACTTCCTAAGGTGATTTTTCCAAAGGTTACAAAAACCACCTTCAAAAAATCTGGCTTTTGTAAATTAGCTATCCATGCCATTAATGCATCCTTAGGCCCAACCATAAAGATGCTATTATGAATCAGCAAAGCTAAAATCTGCCAAACAATTAACCAGCATATTATGATAATGACTTTCCTTATTCCCTTAAATTTACTTTTTATCACAAAACACCTCGCTACATTTTTTTTCACTTTAATCAATAAAATAAAAATCCGAAGCAGGCAATGCTCCACCAACAAATTCAGGATTTAGTTCTATAAGAATTTCTAAATAACCCTCTAATGCTGCCTGCATTTCTTTTCCATCTATATAGGTAATATTACATCTTGGAATAGCCATTTTGGCAATAGCCGCCTTAGGAACAATTCCCGCCGCTTCCACAAGCTCTGCTACTTCTTCCACATTACTATTGGCATAAGCAGCGCTTTCCTTATGTTGTTTTAGGAAGTCCTTTACAAGTCCCTCATGCTCTTTTAAAAATTCATTACGCACAATCGTAACTCCTGTAACAAGCTTACTTCCTTCTTCTCCCTGAAGGCTTTCCCATTCCTTATTTAAGTCTAAAACCACCTTCATATTTTCATTCTGAACAGTCGCAACCGTTGCAAATGGCTGTGGTAAAACGCCTACAGCGCTTTCCTTCTGAGATAACACCGCTAATACTTCTGCTGCTTCTGATTTATATTCTATAGTAACCTCATTTACTCCTATTTGATTGGCACTTAGCAAATATTGTAAAACCAAATCTGGCGTAGTTCCTTTTCCAGTTACGTAGATTTCTCTTCCGCGCAAATCAGAAAAGCTTTGAATCCCCTCATCTGAGGAAACCATATATAAAACACCCAAGGTATTGATATCAATTACACTTACTTCTGCATTTGTCTTTAAATAAATTAAACTTGCCATGTTGGCTGGAACAAGGGCAATATCAATCTCCCCTTGCACTACCATAGCAAGAAGTTCATCGGCTGCCGTTACCATGGTAAAGTCATATTCCTCTTTCAACTTTCCTTGCTTCGCTTCTTCCATAAAGTAAAGTAATCCCATCGAAGTTGGCCCTTTCAAGGAACCTATGTGCACTGGTCCATCTAGTGCCTCTTCCTTATTTCCACACGCCATAAAAGACATTGTCATTATAGCAAATACACAAAAAACACTTAAAATCTTTTTCATACTTTGTTTCCTTCCCACCTAAGCTGTCTGCTTTATTGTAGACTTTATTTGGTAAATGGGCAAGAGGATGTTATGAAACGATATAGTAGAAACAAGAATTTCTTCGAGTTGCCGCTCTCGCTTGAAAAAAAGCGCAGTGGTGCATAAGCGCATACATGACATGCGCAAGCACCAGCGCTTTTTAACACAACTCTTAAGAAACTTCTGTTTCCACTATATCTGTTTTTTTAATATGTTGGAGATGCCGTATGGAAAGAAAGTTCCGACCTGCAGACGCTTTCGCTTCGTGAAAAAGCGTAGTGGTGCATAAGCGCCTAAACTACAGGCACTAAGCACCAACGTTTTTCAAGACTGCTTTGCCGGAAGCTTTCTTCATTATAGCCATCTATGAAATGACTGAAATAATGACAAATAATCTTAAAACCATTTCCCTTGCAGTAAAGACCTCTATTGCCTCTACATATATCACAAAATGATTTCAAAAAAAATCACTTACACGCTGAAAAAACCTTTCGGCATTGTATGTCCTTCTTTGTTGTTTTTTAAGGAAGAGATTATGTAGATTGCAAAAACAAAAATACAATTCCGAAGAAGCAGTTTCGAACAACGCTGGCACTTAAATCTGGTATTTTCAGATTTTACGTGCCATTGCGTTGTTCAATAAACGCAAGTGTCTGCTCGTAGGAATGTTATTTTTGTTTTTGCTTCTCCATAACTCTTTCTTAAAAACTTGAAAAACTTACCATAATAATTTTTTCTTTGATGACAATACTAAGAACAAGATAAGTGATAACAACAAACTTAATTTAGAAAAAGATTTAGTACAGGCGGATGTGATGTTCGCTATGTATATGGTCCGATAGAAAATTCTATCTCTAAGATAAGTCGTTGATATCCCCTTATCTTAGAAAATAGATTAAGACAAAAATGTCAAAAAAAATCAAAAAAACTTATGGAGGTTAATTATCATGGCAAGCAACGGAAAAAATAGAGTAGAAGTTCCTGAAGCTAAAGCAGCAATGGATCGTTTTAAAACTGAGGTTGCATCTGAATTAGGCGTTAACTTAAAAGAAGGTTACAACGGTGACTTAACTTCTAAGGAAGCTGGTTCTATCGGTGGTGAAATGGTTCGTAGAATGATCAAGAAACAGGAAGAATCTATGAAATAACTAAAGGCATAGCCTAAAAGAAGAGGTGTGGAAAAATCCACACCTCTTCTACTTACATATATATACTGGTTTTTGCCAGTTCCTCTGCCACTTCTTTTCCCTTAAAGCGTTCTACTATGGCAAGTGCAAAGTCAATGCTACATCCCATACCACGAGAGGTTGTGATATTGTCTGAAACCTCAACGCCGTTTTGACTTACCTTGGCTCCTTCAAGATGGCTTTCAAAGGTAGGATATGAACAAGCATTTCGATTTATTAAATATCCGCGATGTCCCAAAATACTAGGTGCCGCACAGATGGCACTAATTGGCTTTTCTTCTTTGTAGAATTTGTCTACCTGCTGCATAAGCTTTGTGCAAGCTTCTAAATTCTCAGTTCCTTTGCCGCCACCTGGTAATACAATCATATCTAGGCTATCAAAATCCACTTCGTCTAACATCATATCCATGACTACTGAAATATTATGGGCGCTTGTCACCATTTTTTCTTCCATTACAGAGACCATAAGTGTTTCAATTCCTGCTCTTCTGCACAAATCCACCACTGTTAATGCTTCAATTTCCTCATATCCTGTTGCAAAAAATACTGCTATTTTGTTTTCCTTCATTTCTTTCCTCCAGCTTATGGTCTACACCATTTTTTTACTTTTTCTATAAATATTTCTGCATCTATGGGCTTACTTATATGGTCACACATACCAACCTCTTCTGCATGTTCCTTATCCTCCTTAAAGGCGTAGGCCGTCATCGCTACAATAGCCACATCCTTATCTATTTCTCTTATTTTAGCAGTGGCACCATAGCCATCTAACTCCGGCATTTGAATATCCATTAGCACCAAATCATACTTCGATGGATTCGCATAAAATAACTCTACTGCTAGTCTTCCATTTTCTGCCTCATCGATAGCGGCACCCGTGCTTTCTAGCATAGCTTTGACGATTTCGCGGTTAATCTCCACATCTTCTACCACTAAAATATTTTTCCCAACAAGGCTTACTTCCCCAACTGCAAAGTCCTCTGCTGGTTGTTCTTTTGCTTCAATGTCAAACTGCACTGTAACTGTAAAGGTACTTCCCTTGTTTAAGGTGCTTTCAACTGCAATATTTCCACCCATACATTCAACAATCCTTTTAGACAAAGCAAGTCCCAGCCCTGAACCGCCGTAAGTTTTTGAAATACTTTTATCTCCTTGTTCAAAAGGCTCAAATAGATGCTCTAGTGTCTCTTCACTTATACCGATTCCCTGATCCTTCACTTCAATTTTAAGCGTAGCTTGTTCTTCTGTTTTGTCTTCAAGAGAAACCTTCAAAGAAATTTCGGTATTAGCACCGCTGAACTTTACCGCATTATAAATAATATTCATAATCACTTGGGTAAGGCGAAGCGCATCACCCCGATAAAATTGGGGTACCTCTGGCTCTACCATAAAATGAACCTTCTGCTGCTTTTCATTAGCGCGCACTTGCACAACCGCATAAATACTATTCAGCACCTCCTTTAGCTCAAAGTATTCATGTTCTAGCTCTAACCTATCTGCTTCTATTTTCGACATATCCAAAATATTGTTTATTAATTCTAAAAGAAGACTAGATGCCAAGTGAATATCTTCTACATGCCCTCGTAGCTTCGGAGAGTTTTCTTCCTTTAATAAGATATTGGTCATTCCAATAATCGCATTCATCGGTGTTCGAATTTCATGACTCATATTTGCTAAAAACGCGCTCTTTGCAGAATTCGCCCGTTCTGCTGTTTCTTTTGCTACAACTAATTCTCTTGTTGCTTCTTTAATATAGGTAACATCCTCAGCAATATGCAACAATACCTTTTTGCCATCTATCCAATTAATATACTTATCCGTATGGCGTAGGCATATATGTAGCTCTGGGTGTACATTTTCCCATACTATAGTTTTATCTGGGTATTTGTTTAGCTCATACTTTGCACAGAAATCACACCTATGATCATTATTCATTAAAAACTTCCAACACTTTTGATTCTGAAAGCTTTCTTCACCCACTTTATGATATTGCTTCATCAACGCGTCATTTGCAAATAAAATCTCGTCCGTTTCGATATCAGAAACATACATCATATGTTCTAGACTATTAAGTAGTGTCTGTGACATTTCATAGGAGTTTTCCATCACCTTATTTAAACGTTCCTGATATTCTAGTAGCTCCTCTGAAGTATGAAGACTCTTTTGGGTCTCTAAAATTCTCTTGTTTTTACGATCCAATACAATTGTAAAAATAAACAAACCAAAAACGAAAATTGTCAAAAGACCTATTGATATTATAAGCCATAGAAATGCTTGGGGATTTGCTTCTCTAAGTTCAAGATACTGATTTACATATTTTGAATCTTCTGGTAATGAGTTTTTGCTAATGCTGAAGCGTTCAAGTTCTCTTTCATCAAAGCTCCAACTTGCTTCTATGCAACGGTCTTGCTGCTGGTAGTTATTTTGCTCTAACTCACCACTTAGTACCTGCAAGGCCAGTTTTGCCACCGTACTTCCTGTAACAGTGGGATCCATTATTTTACCGCCAAACTCACCATTTCCGATATCCACCAGGGTAAATACTGGCACACTGGCAGTTTGACTTATCTTTCGCATAAGCTCTGCTCGCGGAATATTTGGATTGGATATGTCCATCCCATATACTCCCGCTAATATCACCGTATTTTCTGGTAATTCTTCAATTTCTTTGCACAGACCCTCTAAGTCAAAAGAAGTATTAAATAAAATGTTGTACCTCGCTTCACCTTCCATTTCCTCTTTTATCAAATATCTGTAATAACGCCCCGTTTCGTAAGCATCATTAATAACAAAAACATTTTCAGTTTTAGGGAAAACCACTCCTATTAAATCTACCGTTTCTCTTATTCCCAATTGCTCTTCTAGTCCATAATAATCGCTAGGTAGGTCTGTAAATAAATCAGGGGTTCCAACTACTCCACAATATATGATTGGCGTATTGTAAAAAAGGACTTGGCTATATTCTTTTGCAAAGGTAAATGCATAGTTATCAGAAACAAGTACAACATCTGGCGGTTTTGAAAGTGATATGGTACGTATCGCCGCATAAGCATTACTTGCCCTCTCATAATCAGTATCAAATCGATTGGAATATAGGGGAATATTATAGTATAAAACATTTCCCTCTACAGCCATTTGAGCTTTAATGCTTTCGCTCAATTCCTTATCCCACACATCTTCCGCATAGTATGAGGATATGTGCAAAATAGTCTTTTGCTCATTGTCCCAATAACTTCCATCAACTATTTGAGCAAGCGTACCATCCTTTTTCATCTGCCGTAGTGCATCTTCAAGGCTAGGCACCAGGTCGGCATATCTTTTGTTTAAATAAGTATATGTTGGCATCTCCTCCATCACAGCAAGTTTTTTTATTCCTGCCTCCCTGGGCATTTCAATATCCATACTGACTGAAGATATATAGGCATCAATCTCTCCTGAAAAAAGAGCCTTATTCATTGCTGCTACTGTCCCATACTCCTTATATTCCTCTACATCATCGGGAATGTTTTTTATAATATATGCCTTTTTATAAAGGGAACCTATTTTTAACCCCGAAAGCTCCTCCCAACTTTGTACATGGAGATTACTTTCCTCTAGAGCATATATAACAAAATTAATCTTCCCAATGGGCTCATCTACCCTAACCAGGTTTTTATATTCCTCTGCAATTGCTGGCACTTGACCCACAAGGCCATCATATTCACCACTATCAACCATTTGAACTGCATAATTCATAGACGCCGTTTCTATGGAAATTCCATATCCAATACGATGTAGCGCGTAGTACAAAATATGGTCCATGGTGGTAATCTCATCTATACCAGCAACATAGTGTAGCTTTTGTTCTTCATATGAAACGATTTCCTTTTCTGCAGCCAGCGTATTGAGTGGCATATTTACCAGCACAAGAAGGAAAATCAAGAATATATATACATACGTTTTTTTCATAATCCTTTCCTCCTGCCAGTCTTTTTACTCATCAATGTGTTTATTTATCAATATTATAGCAAAACTTTTGTCTTTTTGCCACAATTTTCTGACACTTGCGACATATTAGTCATTAATTGTCATTTCTATTTTTTCTTTATCTACTGACA